>JAYVOF010000243.1:0-20554 GCA_043758105.1 Rhodospirillales bacterium
ACATCTGCCATATCCGCTAGGAACCTTGCAAATATGATTGATTATCCAGCTATTGTCAACAGGTATCTTGCGTATATGATGGGTGGCCGTCACATACGGCAGGGAGGCAACCATGGGTATTGCAGCCACGGAAAAGGAGTTGGCGTTGAAGGCGTCCCGGTTTCTCAAAGCGGAAATGAAGCGGGCCGGAGTAACCTATGCCGAGTTGGCTCGGCTAATGGAAGGCCATGGATTGCACGAGACAGAGGCGTCTATAACGAGCAAGTTGGCGCGGGGCACGTTCGCGGCTACATTTATGTTAGGAGTTCTCGCAGCTTTGGAGCTAGAGGGACTGAGCCTAGACGCGTTATGAAATGGCTTTACGCTTGGAGGGCGTATTTTTATTCAGCGGCCTCAATAGCGTTTATCATAATACTTCTATTTTCGGCCGCATCGTTCCAGAAGTGCGAACATGAGCGCAAAGATCACGAAGCCTACAAGGCCCTTCATTATAAAAGCTCCCTCTTCATCAAACCTGTCGTCAGGCTGAAGCTTTACGTCGTCTGCGCCAGAGCCACTGCTAATGAGAACGATGGAGCTATCACTGCCCTTTCCGGTATCGCCGTAGCCATATTCACGCTGGCGCTCTGGGTTACCACTTCTAAACTCTGGAAAGCTGGCGAAAAGCAAATAGCTCTTGGTCAACGGCAAGCTGACATCGCTGAACGAGCCATACTCATCAGCAACCGGCCTTGGATAATTGTTGAGGTCTTTGCGGCCAACGATTTTAGATACGGTCCGAATGGCGCAGAACTCACCTTTGAATACAACTTTAGGAATGTTGGGAACTCTCCCGCACTCCGGGTATGGGTAAATCCGATGCTGTACTCGGGAACAAGAGGCTTGGCTGTTGGAGAAGAAATGTTGCGCCAGCATCTCAAAGACGAGGGAAGCAATCCGTCTAAACACAATATGGGCATTGCAATCGCCCCTGGGGACACCGTTCGTCAAACCGTGCTTCAAACCATCGGATACGATTCCATTAGAGAAACAGCGGAGAGCTACAAAGTCTCCGGCAAGGTGAGCGGCTTGCTTCCAATCTCCCTTATCGGGGTTGTGACTTACTGGACCAACATGTCCACAACGGAATGGCACGAGACCTCGTTCTACTTTGAGGTTATGAAACGGACTAAAGCTGCTCCCACTATTCCCGTTACATTTAGCACCTTGGATGTCTTTATAGAAAGAAATCATATTGCCCTCGAAAAGAGTCCTTTCCTTAGCCCTTACATGACGTAAAGCAGAAGACGCTGATTGGGGCGCTAAGCATCCCAAAACTACGAAGGTCGCTAAGACGGCCATAACGCGGCTCACTGTGCACAACTCTGTGAGTTGCGTGCACAACCCCAGGCTGTATCCGGTTGGCTTCCAGCGCCCGCCGATTTGGTGGCGGGTGCTACATAATACCGAGATGCACGTCGGCCGCCGCAAACCAGTCCGCAGCATGGTCCTGCCGCGGCACATGATGCAGCGTCGGCGCCGCGCCGGGTTCAGGCAGCAGAAACGCCCGCACCACCGGGTCCACATCGCCGACCCATAGCAAATGCACCGGCCGCGTCCCGCCCTGGCTGTGCCGCCAGACCTGGAGGAACAGGTCGAAGCCCTTGCGTAGATCGGCATAGCCCAGCGCCACCGCGAGGATCGCGTCCTCCGGCACGCCCAATTGTGCCCGCAGCGCCACCCGGTCGGCGTCAGCACGGGGCGGGGCATAGAGGCCTTGGGGCATGATCAGCGCGCCGGGCACGGGGACGATGCCGGCAAAGCGGTCGCGCACGGCGGCGGCGGCAAACACGATATGCCGCGCCACGGCCGCCGCCTCCCGCGCCGCTCCGGTCAAATCACGCTCCTGCATCAAACGGGGCATTTCGTGCACGAGCCAGGTGCAGGCGATGCCGGCCCGGGTCAGCACCGGCACGGCGGACGCGGCCACCGCGGTGTTGACCAACGCCGTGCTGATACCGGGCCAGGATCGGCCCGCCAGCGCGTCCGCCGCCATGATCGTCACCGGCGCCACGTCGCGGTACGCCGCCTCCAGCGCGCCATCGCCCAGCAACAGAAACTCGACCGGGACGCCCCGCGCCCGCATCTGCCGCCCGATATGCAGCAATAACAACTGCGCCCCGGCCGGGAATGCGTCATGCCCCACCAGCAAAACCCGCCGCTCGACCGAGGCGGTTTGGGCAATGGCCCGCCCGGTCGCATTCAGATAGGCCGCGCCGAAATGCACGTCCGGCTCCAGATACGCCCCCTCCGCCCACTCATTCCAGGCGTTCACGCACACCAGCGCCTCTCCGCACACGGGCTGTGTCAGCGCCGTATCGATCAGCCGGGTGAGCCAGGCCTGATACGCGGCCGGGGTCGAGCCGTGGAGCACGAGGCCGGCGCCCTGCCGCCGCGCATCATTGTCCCAGCCGGGGACCGCGGTGCGGATGAGGGAATAGGGCGGCGGCCGCAGATCGGTCGCCATCGCAACCTGGTCATAGTCGTAAATATGCGGACACGCGTTCGCATCCAGCATCTGTAGCGTGGGATTGAGCTGGGGCAGGTCCGTCGTCAGCTTGTGCGGCGGGAACTCCACCGCGGCGTCCATCCCATGAATCCGGGGATCACGCTCCTGAAAGCTTTGCGCCATGATGAACACCGGGTCCTCGCCCAGCGCCCGGAACGCCGCCCGCCAGCCCTCCACCGTCTCGGCCGTGCGCGGGATCAGCCCGGCACGATAGATCATCAGCACCGGGCGGCCGGCCAGGCGGATGTAGCGCGGATCGCGGAAATGCCGCACGAACTCCGCCACCAGCGCCGGACTGTCCTCATCGCGATAGTCCTGGCTGATCAGCACCTCATCATCCGAGCCGTCCCAGCGCCGGGTCCAATTCTCGTTGGCCCACATCAGGCAGAACGGCAGATCCACCGTCGGGTCCGCCAGCAGCGCCTCCAGCGGACCTTCCAGCAGGCGGCGGCGGTTAAACCAATAGAAATAGAACACGAACCCATGCAGCCCGGCATCCCGCGCCATCTGCGCCTGCAGCCGGAGCGTCCCGGTCCCCTCCAACCGGTAATGCCCGAGGTCCCGCGGCGTGCGCGGCTGATAGTGCCCGGCATAACGCGGGAGCGCCCGGGCGACGTTGGTCCACTCGGTAAAACCCGGCCCCCACCAGGCATCGTTCTCGGGTATCGGATGAAATTGGGGGAGATAGAACGCGAGTATTTTCACGTGGGTATTCAAGCTGCCAGGGGCGCGGACGGGTGGTGCCGCTGGCTCGAACAGCGGGCCGGGCGTGGTGTTGCGGCGCATTTCGGCCGGAATGTCCGTCTCCCCCGCCGGGCGGCATGGAAACACGCCAGGGTTGTGCCGGTGGGCGCGGAAATGCAGCAACGGATTGGCCTCCGGCGCATGCGTCAGATACCGGACCCGGTAATACGCCGGGTCGAACTGCGCCGACGGGTGCCGGCCCTCCACCGCCCCACGGATCAAATAATGTTCGAACGGGTCCATTTGCGCCGCTGCGACGTCCGGGGCGTGCGACAGGTAATACACCGGATCGAATTCCGGGATCGGGCTGACATGGCCGGTGTGCCGGTGTTCCAGGAAATGCGCGAGCGCCAGCCGGCCCGCCGGCACCGCATACGACAGCCGATACCAGGCTGGATCGAAATGACCGATCGGCCGCCGCCCCTCGCCTTCGCCGAACAGGGCGTAGTGCAACAACGGATCCGTGCCGGCCGCCCGCACATCTTGGTGTTCGTCCAGGTACCACTGCGGGTCGAAATACGGATTGGGCCAGCGCCCCTCGCGCCAGCCAAAGCGATGATAATGCGCCAGTGGATCAATCCCGGACACGCATAGATCAGGATTACGTTCTAAAAACCACGACTTGGTAAATAAACAAGACTGCCGCAACGACCGCAACGCGTCGGTTGCCGGCTCTGGCGCCGCGTCCGCTGGGTTTGGTTCGACGCGCTTCAACCTTATCGGCACCATGGTAATCCCATGCTGATCGGTTACGACCGGAGATTGTGTTCTCCCCCGTCACGATCTAGCCGTCAATGGCATGGGTCTAACCCTGACCGGCCCCCTTGACCGGCGGCGGCGACGTCAGGACCTCATCGCCCGGGTCGAAGACGCCCACGGCCAGGTCGGCATCCTCCCGCTCCGCCGTCCCTTGGCGAAGGTTATCCTTCATCACCGACAGTGCATGTTCAGCGATTTCAATCTCTTGCAGCGAAAGACCGGCGAGGATCACCTGATTGAGGTCGTGACCCACGGTGATCATTTGCTTCAGAATGCTCCTTCCCTGCGCGGTGATCACAATTCGCTTCGCCCGCCGATCCGTCGCATCCGGTTGCCGCACCACCGAGCCACTCGCCTCCAGCCGGTCGATCAATCCGCCCACGGTGACCTTCCCGACATCGAGGTCGCGCGCCAGGTCCGTCTGCAGCATGCCCTCGCGCGGCTGGCGCGATAATTGGCTTAGCACCCACCATTGCGACCGGGTGATGCCGAGCGGCTTCATCGCCTGATCGAACAAAGTACGCCGCATCCGCGACACGTCATGGACCAAAAAGCCGATCCGAACGTCTTGAGGCAGTTTCAGTGCCATGCGGCTATCCGCCTGCAATCAGGCCTTTACCAGCGAACAGGCCGCGCTGGCGGGCTGGAACGCTTCGCTACCCGGGATCGTGCCGATCACCCGCTCCAAATCCCACTCCCCCTGCGACTCCGCGGGCGTCTTCACCTCCAGGATATACATGTCCCGGATCACCCGCCCATCCGCCCGGATAAATCCATCCTTGGTCATGAAATCATTGATCGGCGTCGCCTTCATCTGCGCGACCACCGGCAGCGCCTGGTCCGTGCCGGCATCCCGCACCGCGCGCAGGTAATGCATCGCCGCGCCATAGGCACCGGCCTGCACCATATTCGGCATGCGCCCCACCCGGGTGCGGTATCGCTCGGCAAACGCCCGGGTCGCGTCGGTCTGGTCCCAATAATACGGCGCCGTCTCGATCATGCCCTGCCCCGCCTCGAGCCCGATGGCCTTCACATCCAGCAGCGTGAGGCTGAGCGGCGCCAGTGCCTGGCCGCGCTTGCGCACCCCGAACTCGTCCGCCTGTTTGATGATGCTCGCCCCATGCGCCGTCGTGGTCGCCAGCGCGATCGCGTCCGCGCCCGAACCCTGCGCCGCCAGCAGAGAACTCGAATAATCCGTCGTGTCGAAGCCGTGCAGCGTGGCGCCCAGCACGCGACCGCCCCGGGCCTCGATCATCGCCGTCGTGTCCCGCTGCACGTTGCGGCCATAGGCATAGTCGATCGTCAGGAAATACCAGGTCTTGGCCCCACGCTCGGTCAAGACCTTCACCGCCCCCAGCGCCTGCGAGTAATTGTTGAACACCCAATGGATGCCGTTGGGCGAACAGGCGCTCCCGGTTAAATCCGAGCTCGCGGAGCTGGTGAAGATCACGAGCTTGTTCTTCTCCCGCGCCAGCGTCTGGATCGGCAGCGCGACCGAGGTCGTGCCGATGTCCAGGATGACGTTCACCCCGCTATCATACCAGCCGCGGGCGATGCCGGCGCCAATATCGGGCTTATTTTGATGGTCGCCGCGTACGACCTCAATCGACCGGCCCAGGACGCTTCCGCCGAAATCTTCGACCGCCATGGTGATGGATTGCACGGTGCCGAGCCCGGAGTAATCGGCCATGATCGCCGATTGGTCGCTCATCACCCCGATCTTAAACGGCTCCGCCGCCCGCGCCCGGCCCGTCAACGCCAGCGCGCCGGCCGCGCCGAGGGCGCCGCGCCGGGTCAAGCACCCCGGACCAGATGACAGTGATTGGAACGCCATGGCTTATTTCCCCGCTATTATTATTTGCTGGAACCGTAACACCCCGCTTATGATACGCAAGCTCATTATATAATTTTGGAGGCGTCGTTGACTGCCATGCACCCGGACGCGCTGGCCCTGCTGGCGCTCATCCGTGCCGCAAACCGGCCGGCCTTCCAGGACCTTGTGCCGGTCGAGGCCCGTGCGGCCTACGCCGCCGGCCGTGCCGCGCTGCAACCGCCGCCCGACGCGGTGGCCGAGGTGACCGACCTCGACATTCCGGGCCCGGGCGGACCCCTGCCGCTCCGCCTGTATCGCGGGGCAGGGGTCGATGGCGTGTTGCCATGTCTGCTGTATCTGCATGGGGGCGGCTGGGTGGTGGGCGATTTGGACAGCCACGATGGCGTCTGCCGGCGGCTGGCGAACCTGGCGGGCTGCCGGGTCATCGCGGTCGATTACCGCCTGGCGCCCGAGCACCCGTTCCCCGCCGCGGTGCTGGACGCGGCCGCCGCTCTCGTGTGGGTCGCGGCGCACGCCGCGACGCTCGGCATCGACCCGGCGCGCATCGCCGTAGGCGGCGACAGCGCCGGTGGCACGCTGGCGGCGGTCTTGGCGTTGATGGGACGGGACGGGACGGTGCCGGCCCCGTCGTTTCAATTGCTGCTGTATCCCGCGACGGATTTGGCGATGGACACTGGCTCCTATGCGCGGGTGACGGACGGGGTGCCGCTCACGGCCGCGACGATGCGGTATTTCGCGGATCACTACGCGCCGGCCGCGTTCCGGGCGGATTGGCGCGCCTCACCGGCGCGCGCCGCCTCGCTCGCCGGCACCGCCCCCGCCTTCGTGCTGACGGCCGGGCATGACCCGCTGGCGGACGAGGGCGTCGCCTATGCGCGGCGGTTGGAAGCGGAGGGCGTACGGGTCACGGCACTCCACTTGTCGGACCAGCTGCATGGCCTGGTGACCATGGGCCGGCTCATCGGTGCGGCGGAAATCGCGCTGCAGACGGCGGCGCTGGCGCTGCGGGACGGATGGCGGGTGGTGCTTATGGAACGGGCCCGCCCCGAAGCTGCGTGAGGGTCGCGCGGGAGGTGATCTGCTCGCCATCCGTTTGCAATTCGATCAGGGCGGGGCGGCCACTGGCCACCGCGCGCCGGAACGCCGGCGCAAACTCCGCCGTCCGGGTCACACGCTCGCCATGTCCACCAAACGCCTGCATCAACGCGGGAAAATCCGGATTGGTCAGCGCCGTGCCGCTCACCCGTCCGGGGTAGGCACGCTCCTGATACATGCGGATCGTGCCATACATGGCGTTGTTGAACACGATGACGATCGGGGCCACGCCGTGGTGGAACGCCGTCGCGATCTCGGTCCCGGTCATCAACATGCCGCCATCGCCCACGAACACGATCACCTGCCGCCCCGGATACGCCAGCGCCGCGCCGATCCCGGCCGGAACGCCATAGCCCATCGCGCCGTTGGTCGGGCCGATCAGCCGCTGGCCAGGGCCGAAATTGATGAACCGCGCCGGCCAGGTCGCGAAATTGCCCGCGTCGCTGGTGAACACGGCATCCGGTGCCGCGAGCCCCGCCAATTCCCGCATCGCCTGCCCCAGATTGAGCGGCCCGGCGTAATCCGGCACGACCCGGCCCGCCTCCCGCAAGGCCCGCAGCTCCCGCGTCCAGGCGGACCAGCGCGGCGTGACGGACAGCCCGGCGAACGCCCGCGCGAAGGCGTTCAGGTCCGAGGTGATCCCCAACGCCAGCCGGAACACCCGGCCCAGCTCCGCCGGATCGGGCAGCACCTGGATGATCGGCGTGGCACCCGCGTGGTCGAACAGCGTGTACCCCTGGCTGGTCGCCTCCCCCAGCCGCGAGCCGATGGCCAGCACGAGGTCCGCGTCCTTCGCCCGCCGCACCAACGCCGGGTCGGAGCCGACGCCGAGATCACCGGCGAAATTCGGCAGCGTCCCGTCATACAGCGCCTGCCGCCGGAACCCCACCGCGACCGGCAGGTCCATCCGCACCAGCGCCTCGGTGATGCCACCCCAGCCCGAGCCGCCTAAAATAACCAACGGCCGCGTCGCCGCCTGCAGCCGCTTCTGTAGCTCGCGCATCGCCGCCGGGTCCGGCTGCGGCACGCTCGCCGGGCGGCGTGGCAGGTCGGGCACATCCACCATGTGTTTCTGCATCTCTTCGCTGAGCGCGATCACGACCGGGCCCGGACGCCCGGTGGTGGCGACGTCGATCGCGTGGGCCACCAGCTCCGGAATGCGCCGCGCATCGTCGATTTGCGTCACCCATTTCGCCAGGGGGCCGAACATGCGGCGGTAATCCACCTCCTGAAAGCTGTCCCGGTCCGTCTCGTCGAACGGGATTTGCCCCACGAACAGCAGCAGCGGCGTGCTGTCCTGCTGCGCCACGTGCACGCCGATGGCCGCGTGGCAGGCACCCGGCCCCCGCGTCACCATGGCCGCAGCCGGGCGCCCGGTAAGCTTGCCATACGCGTCGGCCATGTGAACGGCCCCCGCCTCGAACCGGCAGGTGATCAGCCGCACCCGGTCCTGCACCGCATAAAGCCCGTCCAGCACATCGAGGTAGCTTTCACCCGGCACGGCGAACACCGTGTCGATGCCGCCCGCGACCAGCGCATCGGCCAACACGCGTCCGCCAGGCCGGGATACGGGTGAGGACATGAAGCGCTCCTTGGGGCATTATAAATTAGGGGGTGGCGATGCGGGCGATTTTTGTGCAGGTCAAGTGCGAGATGGGGCAGGCCTACAAGGTCGCGCAACTCGCCGTGGACACCATTCCGGAGCTGTCGGAGATTTTCTCGACCTCGGGCCAATACGATCTGCTGGGCAAGTTCTATCTGGAACCGGAGCAAGACACCGGCCTGTTCGTCACCGAGCGCGTCCAACGCCTTCCGGGCGTCGCCGACACCTATACCCTCATCACCTTCAACGCCTTCGCCGCCTCCCAAGCTGGCGGGAGCTAGGCTGAGCGCGCCGCCACCAACCCGCCACCCGCGACCAGCCCCGCCGCCACCAGCGTCACCGCTCCCAGCTGCACCTGCCCGAATAGCCCCAGCAACAGGGTGGACAGCACCGGCGTCGCAAACGCCAGCGTGCCCAGCAGCCGCGGATCGCCCCGCTTCATCCCCACATCCCACAGCACGAACGCGAGGCCGAGCGGTCCCAGGCCCATCAGCAGAATGACCATCCCATCCGCCGGACCCGGCATCACGAACCGCTCCGTCAGCCGATGCATCACCCCCGCCAGCACCGCCGTCCCGGCGCAGAACCCGGCCATGGCACCGAGCGGTACCGCCGCCAACCGCCGGGCCAGCAATGAATAGACCGCCCAGGTCACCGCCGCCGCCGCCGCCAACGCATAGCCGGCCACGGCCCCCGGCGGAAACGCCGCATCACCTCCCAGCAACGTGCCGCAGCCCAGCAACGCCAACCCCGTCCCCGCGCCTTGCCGCCAGGTGAGACACAGGCCCAGCACCGGACCGGCCCCCACCACGATCAGCAACGGCCAGAGATAATTGATGAGATTAACCGCCGCCGCCGGTGCCCGGGCGAACGCGGCGAAATAGAACGCATGATACAAGAACAATCCCGCCACACCATGCAGCCAGACGAGGGGCGGTTGCCGAAGGTCGGACAGCCGCCCGGTCAGGGCCAACCCCGCCAGCCCGAGCACTCCGGACACGGCAAAGCTCAGCGCCACCAGCTCCAGCGGCGGTAGGCCGGAGGCGGCGCGGCCGAGCACGGCGAGGAACGCCCACAGCCCGATCGCGCCGCACCCGGCCCCACTCGCACGGCTCAATACATATGCTGCCCGCCATTGATGGACAGCGTGGAGCCGGTGACGAAATCGGCGTCATCGGCGGTCAAGAACAGCACGCCGCGGGCAATGTCCTCCGCATGGCCTAGCCGGCCCATCGGGATGCGGGCGACGATTTTCACGAGCACGTCCGCCGGCACGGCCCGCACCATCTCCGTATCGACATAGCCCGGCGCAATCGCGTTCACCGTGATGCCGAACCGCGCCCCCTCCTGCGCCAAGGCCTTGGTGAAGCCATGGATGCCGGACTTGGCGGCGGCATAGTTCACCTGCCCGTACTGGCCCGCCTGCCCGTTGACGCTGCCGATATTGACGATCCGCCCAAACTTCGCCGTCCGCATGGCGTCGAAGGTGAGCTTGCACAAATTGAAACAGCTACCGAGATTGGTATCCAGCACCGCATCCCACATATCGCGGGACATTTTGTTCAGGGTTCCATCCCGGGTGATACCGGCGTTATTGACCAAGATCTCGATCGGTCCGTGCTGGTCATGGATCTTCTTCACCGCCGCCTCGCACTCGGCGAAACTTCCGGCGTCGAACTTGATATGCGGGATCCCCGTCTCCGCCGTGAACGCCGCCGCCGCGGCGTCATTGCCGGCATAGGACGCGACGACAATTCGCCCCGCCTTCTTCAGCTCCGCACTAATCGACGCCCCAATACCCCGCGTCCCGCCCGTAACCAATGCAACCCGCGCCATCATTTCCTCCGTTTTTTTCTTATTTTCTTACGTACTTCCCCCTCTCCCTCCGGGAAAGGGCCGGGGTGAGGGAGGCAGCGCGAACTGCCCCCAAACGACCTACCGCTCCAGGCACATAGCGACCCCCATGCCGCCGCCGATGCACAGCGTCGCCAGGCCCTTTTTCGCGTCCCGCCGCGCCATCTCGTGCAGCAGCGTGGTCAGCACCCGCGCCCCTGACGCGCCGATCGGATGGCCGATGGCGATGGCGCCGCCATTCACGTTCACCTTGGCCGTGTCCCAGCCCATGTCCTTGTTCACCGCCAAGGCCTGGGCCGCAAACGCCTCATTCGCCTCGATCAAATCCAGATCGTGCGCCGTCCAGCCCGCCCGCTCCAGCGCCCGGCGGCTCGCGGGGATCGGGCCCGTGCCCATCACCGACGGATCGACGCCCGCAGTGGCGAAGCTTTTGATGTGGGCCAGCGGCTTGAGCCCGCGGCGCGCCGCCTCCTTGGCCGACATCACGACGAGCGCCGCGGCGCCATCGTTGATGCCGCTCGCGTTGCCGGCGGTCACCGTGCCCTCCTTGCTGAACGCCGGGCGCAGTTTGGCCATTCCCTCAATGCTGCTGTCGTGGCGGATGTATTCGTCGTCGCTCACCACCGTATCACCCTTGCGGCCCTTCACGGTCACGGGTGCGATCTCATCCTTGAACTTGCCCGCCTTCTGCGCCGCACTCGCCTTGTGCTGGCTGCTGACCGCGAAGGCGTCCTGCTCGGCCCGGGTGATCTGGAACTGTGTGGCGACGTTCTCGGCCGTGGTCCCCATGTGGTAGCCCTGGAACGCGTCCCACAGCCCGTCCTTCAGCATGGTGTCGATGAGGCCGAGTTCACCCATCTTCACGCCGGCCCGCAAATGCGCGGCGTGGCCGGACATGCTCATGCTCTCCTGCCCGCCCGCGATCACGATGTGGCTCTCGCCGGTGCGGATCTGCTGCGCCGCCAACGCGACGGCGCGCAGGCCCGAGCCGCAGACCTGGTTGATGCCGAACGCCGTCGCCCCGTCCGGGATGCCGGCGTGCCGGGCGGCCTGACGCGCCGGGTTCTGGCCCTGCGCTGCCGTCAGCACCTGGCCCAGAATCACCTCCTGCACGTCGTTCGGATCGAGCCCGATGCGCTCCATGGCGGCCTTGAGCGCCACCGTGCCGAGCACATGGGCGGGGGTCGCGGCGAACGCTCCGCTAAAACTGCCGACCGGAGTCCGGGCGGCGGATACGATGACGACGTCTTCCATGGCGTTTTTCTCCCTGCCTGCGCAGCCTAGCCGGTTAAACGGTTCGCAACCAGTCCAACATCGGCTGCCACAGGACCGTTGCCGCGCGCGGCCCGGCCGCCATGCCGATGTGGCCGCCGGCGGGACGGTGCAGGATGGCGCCCGGGATACGCTGCGCCAGCGGCAAGGCGCTTCCGGGGGGCACGATACGGTCCCGGGCCGGCACCGCTACCCAACTGGGAACACTTAGGTTTTCCGGCCGGACCGCCGCCCCCGCCACCCGCCATTTCCCCTCAGCCGGCGTGTTGGCACCATACCAGCCGCCGATCGTCTCCCGCGCGACCGGGGCCACGAGCGGCACGCCATCGTTCAACCAATCCTCCAGCGCCACGAAATCCAGCGCGGCGGTGCCTGTCGGGTCCAGCCGCCCGAACGCCCGGTATTTGGCGGCGATCGCCCCCGGGTCCGGCATCGCGAAGAGCGCCTGCAGCGCATCGACCGGCAGGGTGCCGGTCATCGTCAGCATCGGCTCGAACCACGGCAGGCGCTGACCCAATTGTATGGCTTCTGTCTCGTCCTCCGCATGGAAATTCCAGGGCGTAGCCAGCAACGCCAGCCCGCGCACCAGCTCCGGACGCCGCAGCGCCAGCGCCAGCGTCAGCAGCCCGCCCATGCAATATCCGGCCAGGATAACGGGCTCGCCCACCGCCAGCACCGCGCGCTCCAGCCGTCCGGCGATGTAATCCGTGAGGGTGAAACTGCGCTCGACCACACCCGGCCAGCCCCAATCCAGTAGCAGCGCCCGCACGCCCTGGGCCGCCATCCAGCGCATCATCGACCGCCCGGGGGCCAGGTCCAGCACATAGGCCCGGTTCACTAGACTCGGCACGAACAACACAGGTGGCGCGCTGGCGGCTGGTCCCGCGAAATCCAGCAGCCGCGTGTCACCCTCTTCCCACAAGACAGGCGGGTCGATCAGCGTGCGCTCTGCCGGGTGGCGGCGATAGGCGGCGATGCCGGCGATCAACGCCGGGTCCGTCCAAACTGGCAAAGCGGGGTGCGCGGCCGCGTCAGCCGTCCCGGCGTTCGAGGGCGGCCACGCGCTCCACCAGGGCGGCGATGACGGCGTCCCGTGGGTCGATCCCAGCGGTGCCGGCTGCTGCGACAGATGCAGCATCAGCGGTCGCGGACCGCGCCGGCGGTGCGGGCCCGGCGCGTCCGGGCGGGTCAAACGTCACCGCCTGCAGCAAGGCCGCGGCTTGTTGTGCCCAGAGTGTCGAGAAGCGCTGCCATGCTTCCTGCATTTCCCGGTCTGCCGCCATGGCAGCGGCCTCGCTCTGCCAAATCGTGATCCAATCCGCCGCGAGTTGGGTGCGGGGGTCCTGTGCCCGAGGGTCCTGTGCCATCGCATTTGCCCCGTTCGCCGAGGAGAGGCTTTAGCGCCATCCCGCCCGGGAGGCCAGAGGTGCGTTCGCCGCTGTCGCGAATGCTGCAACTGCGTGCTAGGATGCCTAATGCAAGTTTCCGAGGTTGCCATGTCCGACATCACCCCCGTCCCCACGATCTCTCCCGACGGCAAGCTGCCAGCCCAAGTTCCAGTGGTCGTTAAGAAATACGCCAACCGCCGGCTGTATAACACGGAGACGTCGAGCTATATCACTCTCGAGAATCTTGGCGACATGATCCGCGCCGGCCGGGACTTCATCGTTTATGACGCGAAATCGGGCGAAGACATCACTCGTGGCGTTCTGACGCAGATTATTGTCGAGGAAGAGAGTAAGGGCACGTCGATGCTCCCCACGCCGTTCTTGCGCCAGTTGATCGGTTTCTATGGCGAGAGCCTGCAAGGCGTGATGCCGCGGTACCTCGAAACCGCCATGTCCAGCTTCGCCCGCCAGCAACAGCAGTTGCGGCATGTGGTGACACAGACCTTCAGCCCGTTCATCCCGCCCGGTGTTGAGGAGATGAGCCGCCAGAATCTGGCAATGATCGAGCGTGCGATGAGCATGTTCAACCCGTTCCATCGGGGCAGCGAGCCGGTACCCGCCGACCCCACCGCAGTCCAGACCGCAGGCCAGACCACCGGGCCTGCGAGCGAAGCGGCGGCGGATTCGGCCACGGCCGCGGAGATGGACAAGCTCCGGCACGAGGTCGAAACCCTCCGGCATGAACTGGCCATCGCGCGAGCCGATGCCGTGCTGGTGCACATTCCGGCACCGGAGCCGTTGCCGGGTCCGGCGGTCGACAGCCCGGAGCCGATGGCGGCACCGGTTCCGGTCCACGCCGACGGCGCACCCCTCCCTGCCGATCCGGTGGGACCCGTAACGAGCCTTCCGCCACACATCTTCGCAGCGCCGTTCGTCGCGGCCACGATCCCAGGTGCAACTCCGATCGGCGTGCCCGGCAATGCTCGTTCGATGAGAAAGGCTCCGATGCGGCCCAAGGCGTAAGCAGGACACTCTGAATGGACGGGGCACCCGGGTTCGAAAGCAGGAACTCGGGTTCCCCGTCGCGATGACCCCGTCGCGATGACACAGAGTTTTGAAGTGCCGCGGCACTCAGTACACGCCATCGTGTAACTTCGCACTTATGGAGTGGGATCCTGGATCCGTCATCGACCGCGCGCCCCCCGACCCGGGCCGAAACCGCAGACCGCCATGTGGGAACTCGAATCCGGGAACGACGCATCACAATGGGACTGTCCCAACACCAACTCGCCCAGTTGGTCGGCGTCACCTATCAGCAGGCGCATAAATATGAGCGCGGCCTGAACCGCATCTCCGCCGGACGGCTCTATGAAATCGCCACCGTATTGTTGGTGCCCATCAGCTGGTTCTTCGATGGTCTCGATGGTGACATCACCGTCGCGGAACTTACGAACCGGCAGCGCATGGGACTCGAACTCGCGCGCAATTTTGCCGCCATCGACAACCACCGGCATCAAGAAGCCCTGAGCCAGATGGCCCGCGCCCTGGCCGCACCACCATCGGAAGCATGACAACGGAAGGGGCCGTTAACAGCCTCGGGCATGACGGGATAATCCCTGCAACCCAGCAGCTGCGACACCGCCATCCGACCCGTCATGTCAAGGGTAAAGCGGCGTCACATGGATGCTCATCCACAATAGCCTATCCCTACACACGAAACCGCGACCGTGTCCAGAGAACCGCCGGCATATCTCCCATTGGCCTGCTCGGTTAAGTGAATACATTAAGTAGATTCAACATGTTAGATGCTGTTTTTTGGGTATTGCGGACAAAACCTAATGCAGATGGGGTCATGAAACCGCCACGGAAGTGAGACAATTGAAGGCCTTGCCGGGCTGTCCTGGGCGAAATCCACCCACTTCAAACAGACTCGTCCACAGACTTATCCACACCCCTATCCGGGTCACCCGACGCCCGATGGAGTGCATCCCAGCTTTCGCGTAACCGGACGATGAGCTGCGCCGGCCGTAAGCCCGGCGGCAGCGGTGCGCCGACCATGACACGGATCGGCCCGGGCCGTTTCAGGAAAGAGCGGCGCGGCCACCGCACCCCCGAATCGGTCGCAACCGGGATAATCGGCAGGCCGGTCCGGGCCGAGAGTGCGGCGATGCCGGGCCGGAGCTCCACCCGCTCACCCACCGCTACCCGCGTGCCCTCCGGAAAGATCACGATCTGACGCCCGGCCGCCCTGGCGCGCGCCGCCCCCGCGAGCATGCTGCGCATCGCCGCCGCTCCACCGCTCCGATCGACGGGGATTTGCCCCGCCGGCACCAGGAGCGGACCGAATAGCGGCACGTCCGCCAGCTCCGCCTTGAAAATATAAGAAACCTTGGGCACGAGAGACAGCCAAACGATGGTATCGAACGCCGATTGATGCTCCGACGCAATCAGCGCCGCACCCTCCGGCATATGCTCCCACCCCGTCACCACGGGCCGAATGCCGCAAATAACCCGCGCACCATACAGCATCACGGCACTCCAGGTCTGCGCCAGGCCGAGCGTCCGCGCCGGCGCCACCAGCCGCAGCACGATGCCAAAGGTGCCAATCACCGCCGTTAGTCCAAAGAACCACACATTGAACAGCGCGGAACGCACCCAGACCATCTTTTACTCTCCAGCCCGCATGACCCGCGCGAGGCCGAGCCGCGCCGCGATCCACTTATCATACTCGTTGGCCAGCAGACTGAGCGTGCCGAAATCCGCCCGTCCCCGCAGCGCCGGCGGCTGCACCGCAACGGGATAGAGCTGCACCCCCGGCAGGGCTCGTCCGATCTCCAACAGGGCGCGCGGCATGTGATAGCCGGCGGTGACCACGATCAACCGGTTCACCGCATGCGCCCGCACCCACGGCGCGATCTCGTCCGCGTTGCCCACAGTCGATTGTGCGGTCCGTCCCAGGGTGATGCGCGAGACCCACGGCGCGCTGGTAAAGGCGGGGCCGTCCGGCTGCAACCGCCGCGACAGCTCGGCCAACTCCGTCCGGACGGCAACGCCCGAGATCAGCAGCACCGGCGCGACTCCGTCCTGTAGCAGACGCAGCGCGGTCTCGATCCGGTCCGCACCGCCGGTCAGCGCCACGATCCCATCGGCCGTCACCGGCGGCCGGGTCTTCTGCCGGGCCGCGTGGCTGAACACGGTGAAACCCAGAAGCCATAGCGCCCCACCACACAGCACCAGCGCACATAGCAGGAGGGTCCCCGCCCAAACGCGTCTCATACCAGCCGCCGCAGCCAGCGCCGCACCGTGGCCTGCGCGGTGCCCCAGCCGATCAGCGCCGCAACCAGCGGCATCGCCGGTATCGCGAGCCACAGCGCTGGCGGGATGCTCACACTGAGGGTGCCCGGCCCCACAAACGGCGACGCGAGCACGGCCAGGCCCACCACCACCGGCAGCGCCAGCAGCGTCCCGGCCGCGGCGCCGAGGGCGGCCAAGCGCATGGCCCGGTTGGCAAATCGGGCCGCCACGTAACCGTCCGAGGCCCCAAGCTCATGCACGATCTCGACCGCGTCACGCCGCGCCGACAGCCCGGCGCGAGTCGCCACCGCCACGACCGCCACGGCCACGACCCCCACCATCGCCATCACCAGCGCCGCGCAGGCCTGCACGCTGCGGGCCAGCAAGGCCAGCCGTCCGGCCCAGGCATCCGTATTCTCCACCAGCGTGCCCGGCACCGCCGCCGCCAGCCGCACGCCCAGCGCGTCCGTGTCCACCGCCCCGTTATCCTGCAGCCGCACCTCGATCACGGCCGGCAGCGGCAGCGCGATCCGTCCGGATCCGGCACCGAGCCATGGCCGCAGCAAATCCTGCAGCTCGCCGGCGTCCAACGCCCGCGCCACCACCACCCCCGGCGTGCCCCGGAGCATCGTCAACACCCGCTCCGCGCGCCCATTGCCCTCGTCCGGCACCTGCACCACGAGCGCCGCCCCCGCCCCCGCCTGCCAGCGCTGGGCCAGGCCCGAGGCGGCGATCATGCCGGCCAGCGCCAGCGCGCCCAAGAACGCCATCGCGCCCACGAGGAACGGCAGCATCCGGTCCGGCACCGCGCGTCGCAGGCCCAAATCATCCGCACCCCGCGGACGCAAATCAGCCATCTTGCGACAGCCGGCCCTCGGCCAGGCACAGCGTCGGTGCCGGATGCCGGCGCACGAGCCCATCATTATGCGTCGCCACGACGACGGTCACGCCTAGCCGGTTCATCTCATGCAACAGCTGCATCAGCCGCTCCGCCTGCACCGGATCGAGGTTGCCGGTCGGCTCGTCCGCCAGCAGCAACGCCGGGCGGGCGATGACCGCGCGGGCGATCGCCACCCGCTGTTGCTCGCCACCCGACAGCTCGGGCGGTCGGGACCCCAGGCGCCGGCCGAGCCCCACCCAGCCCAGCAGCTCCGTCGCGTCCGCACGGACCTGCCCCTCCGGCCGCCCGGCGAGACGTAGCGGCAAAGCCACGTTGTCGAAGGCGGATAGATGCGGCAGCAGGCGGAAATCCTGAAACACCATCCCGATATTCCGGCGCAGACCCTGCAACTCCCGCCGGCCCGCCTGCGCCACGTCATGCCCCATCAGATGCACGCGTCCCCGGCTCGGCCGCAACGTCAGATGCAGCAGCCGCAGCAGGCTGGTCTTCCCCGCACCCGACGCGCCCAGGAGCCAGCGGAACCCCCCTTTGGGCACCGTGAACGAGACGTCATGCAGCACGGACCCGGCGCTGGGCTCATCCAGCATCCGGCGGGATCCGCGGGGTGCGGGCACCATCGATGCGGCATAATTCAGGCCCACGCCGTCAAGACGCACCATCGCTCCACTCTCGTTCAGCCCATCTCGGGCCCCATGTTCATCCAGGGGAGGCTGGCGTATCACGAACCCATGCGTATCGTCTGCCCATCCTGCTCCGCGACCTATGACGTGCCCGAAACCCGGCTGGCCCCTGGATTATCCGTGCGCTGCGCCCGCTGCAGCGCGGATTGGGCGCCGCTGCCGATCGCACCGCCACCCGCACCGGAAGGCGTGCCGGAGCCCGTGCGTTGTCCGGCGGCCCGGGCCACAGAATTTTCCCCGACCCTTTTCCCCCCCGCGCCAGAGTTCGCCGGGGACCCGCTCCTCTCATCAGGTCCAGAGGCGGCCGAACCGATCGAGGCACCTGGCGCGGTGCCGGCGGCGAATGACCACGAGGAAGCGCCGGCCGGGAGCGTAGAACGTCACGGGACGGTCAAAATCCTGGCGGCACGGAAAATCCCACCCAGCCCCGTGGCCGCCCTCATCGGCTGGGTCCTGACGCTGATCCTGCTCGCAGCCCTCGGCTGGACCGCGGTCAGCCAGCGAGGCCGGATCATGCAGGCCTGGCCGCCAAGTACCCGGGCCTACACCGCCATCGGCCTTCCGCCTTGACCGTACACTAACGGCCGTAACACTTGATCCGTCATTGCGAGACGCCGCTTGGCGGCGAAGCATTCCAGGGGCCACAAGAGCGCTTTTTGCCCCGTGATTAAACACGTCACTATGTGCGGCCGTTGGTATCAATACGGCTGCAGCAGACGGTCGATGTAATCCAGCTCCGGCTGCGGTCGTCCGCGTTCGGCGCCGCGGCGGCGTAATTCATCCTGGATTGCCCGGCCGCGCGCCTGCTCCATCTCATCGGGCACGTGCACGTCGCCGCTTTCGAGGCCGCCGACCCCGGTCGGTGCCGGGCGGCCCAGCGGATCGCGGTGCGCGGTCCGCCGCCGCCCGCCCGGGCTCTCGCCCTGTCCGCCGCCGGGCTTACCGGGTCCGTTGCCGTCCTTATTGCCCGGGCTGTCGCCGCCGGCTTGGCTGCCGGGCTCGTCGCCTTGGCCGTCATCGGGTTCGCCTTCGCCCGGCTCGCCGGTGCCGAACTGCCGGGCCATCTGCTGCCCCATGTCGCGACTACCCTTCTGCAACGCCTCGATCGCCCGCTGTTCCGCGGCACCGGCGGCAGCGTCCTGACCCCGGCTCAACGCCTCACCCGCGTCCCGCATCGCCACATCCGCCTCCCCCAGGGCGGGCGGTATGTCCCCCGTGAGGTCGCCCAAGCGCTGCATCAGCTCACCGAGGGCCCGGCGCAGCGCGCGTTGGCCCCGGCTGTCCTGCGTCCCCTGACTGGTTGCACTGCTGGCCGGCGGGGCACCCGGCGGGGAAGGCGTGCTGCCGCGCGATTGCGCCCGGTCCATCATCGCCCCTTCGCGGCGGACCATGTCCTGGACCGCGCTCTGCTGCTGCCGCCCGCGCTCCCGCCGCTCGGCGTTCTTCTGCTCGCGCTGTTCACCCGATTCGGGCCGGGCCTTTTCGAGTTGCTCCAGCAGGCGCTCCAGCTCCGCCATCTCCTGCTTCGCATCCTTCATCCGGCCATCTTTGGCAGATTGCTGTAATTGCTCGGCCTTCTTGTCGAGTTGGGCACCATTCAGCTGCGGCGCACCGGGATCGAACGGCATCGACGACCCCTCCCGCTTGGCCTGCTCAGCCAGCGCCTCCAGCTGACGCTTGATCGCCTCCCGCAACTCCTGGGTCCGCTGCTCGATCTCGGCCTGCTTTTCGGCGTCCGGCTTCGGCTGCGTCGCCTCCGGGGCTTTCGGATCCGCCTCAGGGGTGCCGTCCGCAGGCTTCGGCGGATCGGCCAGTGCCTGCCGCAGCGCCTCCCGCGCCGCCTCCAGCGCCCGGGAGGTGCGGTCCAGCGCGCCCTCCTCGAGCGAAAGCGCCAGCGCCCAAAGCCGCGCCTGCGCCTCGTCCACCGCGTTTGCCGCCCGGCTCTGATTCAGCAGGGTGGCGATCGACCGCAGGTTCAGCAGGATCGGCGACGAGCCGTCGAACGCCTCCGGTTGCCCGGCGATCCCGTCCAACGCGGCACTCGCCTGCTCCCGCGCCGACTGATCGGGCGTGAGGCTGAGCTGGCGGCGGATGGCGATGACGGCCTGCGCGACCGGGTGGTGGAACGTCCGCTCCGGCAACACCAGCCCTTGATCGGCGCTCCGCCCGGTCTGACCGATCGCATCCCGCGCCACGATCCGGACGATCACCGGCAGGCCGGCCCAGGGATGCGGCGTAAGATCGGGCGTGGTGACGCTGCGCGCCGTGCGCGGCGCCCCCGCGAGTGGCAGCGGCACCACGAGCGGCGGCGCGTCCAAACGGTCCCGCAGGCGGAATTCGGCCTGCACGCCGGCCAAACCATAATCGTCATCGGCCCGCCACGGCAGCCGTGTTTGTTGGGCCGGCCGGCCGGCGGCGGCACCCGGCCCCGGCGGTTCCTGAAACGCCGCATTGGGCGGAAGGTCCGGAATGATGCTCAGCGTCCACGCCGCCAGCGCATCGCCATTAAGCGCCACCCGCAGCCGGCCCGGCGCGTTCAGCTCTCGCGCGGCCTGGAAGCTCGCGCTATCCAGCGCCTCGAA
>JAYVOF010000244.1:0-43948 GCA_043758105.1 Rhodospirillales bacterium
GGGAGCTGCCCGATCTGCGGCATGGCGCTCGAGCCTGTGGAGATCAGCGCCGAGGCGGTGCCGAATCACGAGCTGGCCGACATGTCCCGGCGCTTCTGGGTCGGCCTCGTGCTGACCCTCCCGGTGTTCGTCCTGGAAATGGGCAGCCATGTCCCGTGGCTCGGGCTGGGCAACTTGGTGCCGGAGCAGTGGTCGATATGGGTCCAGTTCGCCCTGTCGACGCCCGTCGTGCTGTGGGCGGGCTGGCCGTTCTTCCAGCGCGGCGCGGCATCCGTCCGGACGGGCCACTTGAACATGTTCACCCTGATCGCGCTCGGGACGGGTGCGGCCTATCTCTACAGCCTGGTCGCGACCTTCGCTCCCGGCCTTTTCCCCGCGGGCTTCCGCATGATGGGCGGGACGGTCGCGGTGTACTACGAGGCGGCGGCGGTGATCACGGTGCTGGTGCTGCTCGGCCAGGTGCTGGAGCTGCGCGCCCGCGACCAGACGGGCGGGGCGATCCGCGCGCTGCTGAACCTCGCGCCCAAGACGGCCCGGCGCCTGCGCGACGGCGGGGACGACGAAGAGATCGCCCTCGAGAAGGTGCAGATCGGCGACCGCCTGCGCGTGAGGCCCGGCGACGGCGTGCCCGTCGATGGCACCGTGCTCGACGGCAAGAGCGCCGTGGATGAATCGATGGTCACCGGCGAGTCGATGCCATCGCCCAAAAGCAAGGACGACAAGCTCATCGGGGGCACCATCAACGGCACCGGGTCGCTGGTCATGCGGGCCGACACGCTCGGGTCATCCGGCATGCTGTCGCGCATCGTGGCAATGGTCGCCGACGCGCAACGCAGCCGGGCGCCGATCCAGAAGCTGGCCGACACCGTGGCGGGTTACTTCGTCCCGGCGGTGCTGGCCATCGCCATTGTGGCCTTCATCGCGTGGGCGATCTGGGGCCCGGCCCCTTCGCTCGCCTTTGCGCTGATCGCGGCCGTGTCGGTCGTCATCATCGCCTGTCCCTGCGCTTTGGGGCTGGCCACACCGATGTCGATCATGGTCGCCGTCGGCAAGGGCGCCGGGGCGGGCGTGCTGATCAAGTCGGCCGAGAGCCTGGAGCGGATGGAGAAGGTCGACACGCTGGTCGTCGACAAGACGGGGACGCTGACCGAGGGCAAGCCCCGGGTTACGGCGGTTGTCCCTGCCGCCGGGCTGAGCGAGGAGGATGTCCTACGGCTGGCCGCGAGCCTGGAACGGTCGAGCGAGCACCCGCTGGCGGCCGCCGTCATGGCTGCTGCCAAGGAGAAGAACATCACGGCCGAGGAGCCGACCGACTTCGCCTCGGTCACCGGGAAGGGTGTCACGGGCACGGTCGGTGGCCGCCCGGTCGCACTCGGCAATGCCAAGCTGATGGCCGACCAGAAAGTTGAAATGGGCGAACTGGCCGCGAAGGCGGACGAACTGCGCGGCTCCGGTGCCACCGCCTTGTTCGTAGCGGTAGACGGAAAGGCGGGGGGCGTGATCGCCATCGCGGACCCGATCAAGGCGACAACCAGGGCGGCGCTGGACAGCCTGCGCGCGGACGGCATCCACGTCGTGATGCTGACGGGCGACAACCGGACGACGGCGCAGGCCGTGGCCAAGCAGCTCGGCATCGACGACGTCGAGGCGGACGTGCTGCCCGAGGACAAGAACCGCATCGTGAAGAAGCTGCGCGCGGACGGCAAGATCGTCGCGATGGCGGGTGACGGCGTGAACGACGCCCCCGCCCTGGCCGAGGCCGACGTGGGCATCGCCATGGGGACCGGCACCGAGGTCGCGATCCAAAGTGCCGGGGTGACGCTGGTGAAGGGCGACCTTGCCGGGATCGCCCGGGCCCGGGCGCTCAGCCGCATGACGATGCGCAACATCCGCCAGAACCTCGTGTTCGCCTTCGCGTACAACGCCATCGGCATCCCGGTGGCCGCGGGCGTGCTCTATCCAACCTTCGGCCTCCTGCTCAGCCCGGTGGTTGCCGCACTCGCGATGTCGCTCAGTTCCGTGTCCGTCATCGCCAACGCCCTGCGCCTTCGGGCAGCCCGCCTGTGACCCGCGTCCCGTTTCGGAGAACCACCATGTCCGGCTCCCGCGCGCGCGCGCACCCCCCGTTCCGAATTGCCGTCCTCCTGCCGCTGCTCAGCCTTCTTCTGACGAGCTGCGGCTACAACAACATCCCGATCTACGAGGAGCAGGCGAAGGCCAAGTGGTCTGAGGTGCTCAACCAGTACCAGCGCCGCGCCGACCTCATCCCGAACCTGGTCGAGACGGTGAAGGGCTTCGCCAAGCAGGAAAGCGGCGTGCTGGAGGCTGTGACCGCGGCGCGGGCCGCGGCGACGTCCATCAAGGTCGATGCGAGCACCATCAACGACCCGGAGACCTTCCAGAAGTTCCAGGAGGCCCAGGCCCAGCTCTCCGGTTCGCTCGGGCGGCTGCTGGCCATCCAGGAGGCCTACCCGGTCCTGAAATCCAACCAGAACTTCCTGGCATTGCAGTCGCAGCTTGAGGGCACCGAGAACCGCATCGCCGTCGCCCGGCGCGACTACATCGACGCCGTGCGGATCTACAACACCGAGCTGAAGACGTTCCCCGGCTCGCTCTGGCGGAGCATCTTCTACTCGCGCAACAAGCCTATGGAGGAGTTCACGGTCGCTGACAGCGTGAAGACGGCCCCCGCCGTCAAGTTCTGACATGATGCGCCGTCTGGCGTTCAGCCTAGTCGCCTGGCTCTGCCTCGCAGTGGGTGCCTTCGCCCAGGCCCCGGCGGCCTCATCACTGACGTTCCCGGCGCTCACCGGGCGCGTCGTGGACGGCGGCGGCCTGTTGTCGGCAGCGGACAGAGCTTCATTGACCGCCGATCTTGCCGACCTGGAGGCGAAGACGACGGACCAGCTTGTGGTCGTGACGCTGCAGTCGCTCCAGGGCACCACGATCGAGGACTACAGCTACCAGCTCGGCCGCCAATGGAAGATCGGCCAGAAGAACCAAGGTCAAGGCGGGGACTCCGGCGTCCTGCTGATCGTCGCCGCGACCGAGCGCAAGGTCCGGATCGAGGTCGGCTACGGCCTGGAAGGCACCCTGACGGACGCCGCGACGAAGCTGATCATCGAGAACACGATCCTGCCCGCCTTCAGGAGCGGCGACTTCCCCCTCGGCATCAGGAACGGTGCCGCCCAGATCGCGAAGCTGCTTCGGGCCGATGCCGGGACCGCGCCCCGGGCCGGGCAAGCCTCGCCCGCCGGCAGGTCCAATGCCGACACCCCGGTCTGGCCGATGATCCTGCTCGGGGTGTTCGGGGTCGGGCTGCTGATCTTCTGCGCCGTCAGTGGGGGCGGCGCCTGCCGGGGCATCATGCAGGTCCTGTTCGTGTTGGCGCTCTCGGGCCGGGGAAGCTCCTCGGGTAACAGGTCGTCGTCGTTCTCGGGCGGCGGCGGGTCGTTCGGCGGCGGCGGAAGCTCGGGAAGCTGGTGATGATCAGCGACAGCGACAGGCTGCGCGTGACCGCCGCGATCCGGGCCGCAGAGGCTCGCACGGCCGGAGAGATCTTCTGCGTCATCGCTCGGCATTCCAGCGACTACCGCCTGGTCCCGGTCGCGTGGGCGGCCGCTGCCTCCCTGTTCGTACCGTTGCCGCTGCTTTACCTGACGGCCTGGTCGGCTCCGGTCGTCTACCTGTTGCAGATCATTGCGTTCCTGCTGGGCACCATCATCCTGTCGCAGCCCGCGCTCCGGTTCCGGATCGTGCCGCGCCGGGCCAGGCACGACCGGGCGCATGCCGAGGCGATGCGGCAGTTCCAGGTGCAGGGCATCGCCAGGACGGAGCACCGCACGGGCGTGCTCATCTTCGCCTCGGCCGCCGAACGCTATGTCGAGGTCGTTGCCGATGCCGGGATCAACGACCGGGTGTCGTCCGACGTATGGGACGACGCAGTCCGGGTGCTCGTCGCCGCGGTAAGGGACGGGCGGCCCGGCGACGGCTTCGTGGCTGCGATCGAGCGCTGCGGCGCGGTCCTCGCCGAGCATTTCCCGCCCGGCGCCCTGAAGCGCGACGAGCTGCCCGACAAGCTCCTGGAAATCTGAGGCCGGCCTCGCCAGCCGTGTCCTCAGCGGAATGTAAGCGGATGGGGCTTGACGTTCCCACCATGGTAGACCCCATCTTCGGGTCATGAGCGGCAAACGATGCCGAAGTCGGGAGACGGTTTTGATGTCGGCGGGTTGGGTGGACGCAATGCGGCGGCTGGCGGGGGGCTTGATCCTTCTGTTCGTTATGTCGTTCGCCGTCGCCCCTGCGGCTTCCGCCCACGGTGCATTGCATGATAGAATCCGACAGGCCGCGCAGCGCAACCAGGCGGCGACGTCGGTCATGCGCGCCCAAGATGCGCATGTGGCCGCGGCTACCCCCGCAGGCCTGCCAGCCCGACCTGCTGCGGCATGGGCGCGTGTTCGATGATGTCGGCGACCCTGGCGAACGGGCCGTCCGTGGCGGTGTGGCTCCCTGAAGTATCGACCGTCTTCGGCCGCGGCAACTCCCGGGAGATCCCGGGCCTACGATCCATCCCCGACACGAGGCCGCCCCGGCTGGACGCCTGACACCCGGAATCCGTCCGCCGCGACGGGACCGGGTCCTGGCTTCCCGCGTGCAGCCGCGCCCCGTCCCGGGCGCTGCGGCACATCCCGTCCCCTGCCGTCGATCCCGAGTGCCCCATGCCCATCGAAACCCGATCCCGTGTCGGCGCGCTCGCGTGCACGGCCTTGATGCTGTCAGCGCTCGCGGCCCCGGCCGCTTCCCAGACGCTGCACGACTACGTGGAGGCTGCATCCGGGCGTGACCCCGAGCTTGCAGCACTCCTCGGGCGGCGGGAGGCCATCGGCGCCCGGCAACGGGCCGTCGACGCCTTCCTGCCCGGCGCGCCGACGCTCAACGGCAGCTACCTGACCGACCAGGCGATCCGCAACCGCAGCCAGCGCGAGGCGCAGCTTGGCGTCAGCACCCCCATCTGGCTTCCCGGCGAGGGGACGGCATCGCGTCGGCTTGCCGACACCGAATACGCTCGAAGCTCGCCACAGGCAGCGGTGCTCAGGCTCAAGCTCGCGGCGCGGGTCCGGGACGCGCTGGCCGAGTTCGCGCTGGCGCAGGCCGAGGTGACGGTCTCTGAACGGCGACTGGCCGATGCCCGCGCGCTCGAAGGCGACGTGGGTAGACGGGCCCGGACCCGGGAGGCGTCGGATGCGGACGCGCTGTTGGCGAGGGCTGAACGGATCGCGGCCAACGCCGAGCTTCGCGACAGGCGCTCCCTCCTCGGCCAGGCCCGGCCCGAGTTCGAGGGGCTGGTCGGGCTTCCCCCTGTCGCGGGTGCCCTGTCCGAACGGGCCCCGCCGGGCACGGAGACCGCCCACCCCAGGCTGGACGATGCCAGGGGCGCCGTCGAGGTCGCGCGGGCGAACCAGGCGCTGGTCGGCCTGCAATCGCGGAACAGCCCGGAGGTCGGCATCATCGCCCGGCGCAACCGCGACATCGGCGGGCGGGTCTACGACAACAGCGTCGGCATCGAGGTCCGTATCCCGTTCGCGACCGAGGGCCGCAACGCTCCCCGGCGTGCGGCGGCCCAGGCGGACCTGACCGAGGCGTCGGCGGCCTACGCCGCGGCCGAGCGCGATGTCGCCACCGAGCAGCGCAAGGCCCGCGTCGCGTACGAGGCGGCCGTCGCGCAGCGCGACCTTCTCCGCGAGCAGGCCGAAACGCTCGCCCGCCAGAGCGCTCTGGTCGGCCGCGGCTACCGGGGCGGCGAGACATCCCTGTTCGACACCGTGCGGTCGCGCGCGGCCGCGTTCGATGCCGAAGCCGCCAGGGTGCGCGCCGACATCGGCGTCGCCCGTGCCGTCGGCAGGCTCAACCAGGCATTCGGGATCGTGCCATGACCCATACCCGTCTCCTCCCGGCGCTCGCCTTCGCGGCGTCGCTGACGTTCCTGCCCCTTTTGGGTACTGCCCATCCCGGCCACGACGACGGGCCGGAAGCCGCCGCGGCGACAGGTTCGCCCCGGACGGAGGCGCATTCCGACGACTTCGAGCTGGTGGCCGTCGCGGCCGGCCCGCACGCGCTGACGATCTGGCGGGAGAGGTTCGCCACGAACGAGCCGCTGCCGGGCGGCTTCGTCGAAGTGGCGGACGGCGGCGACGACGCGGTCCGGGCGGAGCCGCAAGAGGACGGCACCTACCTTCTGCAGGCGGCGTGGCTGGACGTGCCTGGCAAGCACGACCTGACGTTCACGGTCGCGGCCGGGAACGCGGCCGACCTGCTGACGGCCATGATCGAGCTGCCGCAGGCGGGGCATGCGGCAGCGAGGGCGTCTTCGGGCGGGCGGGTGCGGGAGATGCTCGGGGACCGTGCCGGGCCGGTGACGGTGGCCCTGGCGTTCCTCCTGGGCGTGCTCACCGTCGTCGCGGTGCAGGCGCGCGGCAAGTGGCGCGCCGTGTCCGGCGCCGCGGCGGTCCTGGTCGGCGTCGCGATCGGCGGCGTGGCCTTCGCGCATGGCGGCGTGGATGACGGGGACACCCCGGCACCTGCGGCCGCGGCCGTGAACGCGCCCCGGCGGCAGCCGGACGGCTCGGTGTCCATGCCGAAGGACGCCCAGCGGCTGCTCGCCGTGCGGACCGTCCTCTCCACGGAGGCGAAGGCGTCGCGCACCGTGCAGATCATGGGCCAGGTCATCGCCGACCCGAGCGCCTCGGGCCGCGTGCAGCCAAGCCAGGCCGGACGGATCGAGCCGGGCGAAAAGGGCCTGGCCCATGTGGGCCAGCGCGTGCAGACGGGCGACATCCTGGCCGTGGTGGCCCCGGCCATCGCCGCCGTCGAGCGCGGCACGGTTGGCTCCCAGATCGCGGACGTCGATCAGCAGGTTCGGCTTGCCGAACAGAAGGTGGCGCGTCTCTCGGGCCTGGTCGGGAGCGTCCCGGGCAAGGACATCGACGACGCTCGCACGGAGCTGGCGGGCGCCCGCGCCCGCCGGGTTGCGCTGTCGCCGACCCTGGCCGGGCGGGAGACGCTGCGGGCCCCCGTGTCGGGTGTCGTCTCGGTCGCGAACGCGGTGGCCGGGCAGTATGTCGAGGGGAAGGACATCGTCTTCGAGATCGTCGACCCCACACGGCTTTGGGTGGACGCGACGGCGTTCGAACCGGCGCTCGTGGCAGGCATCAAGGGCGCGTCCGCGGTTACCTCCGACGGCCGTCCGCTCGCGGTGGAGCTGGTGGGACAGGGCCTCTCGCTTAGGCAGGGCGCCGTGCCGCTCCAGTTCCGCATTGCCGCACCGCCGGTCGGCCTGTCCGTGGGCACGCCGGTGACCGTCGTTGCCAGCATCCCGGTCGATGTCACCGGCTAGGCCCTGCCGCGCTCGTCGGTCGTGCGGATGCCCAATGGCGGCTCGGCGGTGTGGGACCACGTCTCGGCCGAGCGGTTCGTCCCGCGGCCCGTACGGATGCAGCCGCTGGACGGCGCCAATGTACTGGTGCTGGCCGGGCTGAAACCCGGCAGCCGCATCGTGACCCAGGGCGCCGACCTGCTGAACCAGGTCCGCTGATGGGATCGCTGTTCAACGTCCTGGTCACGGCGAGCCTGCGGAACCGCCTGTTCGTCATGGTGGGCGCGCTCGTGCTGATCGGCTACGGCGGCTTTGCGCTGACGAAGCTGCCCGTCGACGTGTTCCCCGACCTGAACCGCCCGACGGTCACGCTGATGACGGAGGCCGAGGGCATGGCGCCGGAGGAGGTCGAGCAGCTCGTCACCTACCCGCTCGAGACCGCGATGAACGGCATGCCCGGCGTCACCCGCGTGCGCTCCGTCTCGGGCGTCGGACTTTCGATCGTCTACGTCGAGTTCGACTGGGGGGCGGACATCTACCTCGACCGCCAGCAGGTGGCGGAGCGCCTGGCCACCGTCCGGGAGCAGATGCCGAGCGGCGTGGTGCCGCAGATGGGGCCGATCACCTCCATCATGGGCGAGATCATGCTGGTCGCCATGTCGACGGACGGTAAGTCCACCCCAATGGAGCTGCGCGAGCTGGCCGACTTCACGGTGCGCCCGCGCCTGCTCTCCATCCCGGGCGTGGCCCAGGTGATCCCGATCGGCGGCGAGGTCCGGCAGTTCCAAGTCACGCCCGACGTGGCCGCCATGACCCGGCTCGACGTGTCCCTCGACGAGGTCGAGCGCGCGGTGAAGCAGTTCGGCAGCAACACCGGGGGCGGCTTCGTCGACCAGAACCGCGCCGAATACGTCATCCGCAACATCGGCCGCACGACGCGGCTAGAAGACCTGCGCAGCCTGGTCGTGACCACGCGCGCCGGGCAGCCGATCCTGCTGGCCCAGGTCGCCTCGCTCGACTACGCGGCGAAGTTCAAGCGGGGCGACGCCGGGGCGAACGGGAAGCCCGCGGTCATCCTGTCCGTCCAGAAGCAGCCCGGCGCCGACACCGTGGCGCTGACCCGCCAGGTGGAGGCTGCGCTAGGCGAGCTGGGCCGCACGCTGCCGGCGGGCGTGAAGGCGGACACGGTCCTGTTCAGGCAGGCCAACTTCATCGAGTCCTCGATCGGCAACGTCGAGGACGCGCTGCGCGACGCCGTCGTCGTGGTCGCCATCGTGCTGTTCGCCTTCCTGCTGAACGTCCGCACCACGGCGCTCTCGCTCACCGCCATCCCGGTCTCGATCCTGATCACCGTGCTGGTGTTCCGCGCCTTCGGCATCGGCATCAACACCATGACCCTGGGCGGGCTGGCGATCGCGATAGGCGAGCTGGTCGACGATGCCGTGGTGGGCGTCGAGAACGTCTATCGCCGCCTCAAGGAGAACCGGGAGGCGGAGCATCCGCGCCCCGTGCTGGAGGTAGTGGCGGCAGCGAGCCAGGAGGTCCGCTCCGGCATCATCTACGCCACGCTCATCATCATCCTTATCTTCATCCCGCTGTTCGCGTTGTCCGGCATCGAGGGGCGGCTGTTCGCGCCGCTCGGCGTCGCCTACATCGTCTCGATCATGGGCAGCCTGATCACGTCGATCACCGTGACCCCGGTGCTCTGCTTCTACCTGATTCCCCGCATCAAGCACCTGTCGGAGAAGGAGAGCCCGCTGGTGCGTTGGCTCAAACGCGGTGACGCCCGTCTGCTGACCTGGTCGTTCGGCCATGGCGGCCTGCTGGCCGGGATCGTCGCGGTCGCGGTGCTGGTGGCTGGGTTCGCCGCAACGAAGCTGCCCCGTGCATTCCTGCCCGCCTTCAACGAAGGCACGCTCACCCTGGGCATGACCTTCGCGCCCGGCATCAGTCTGGCCGAGTCGAACCGCCTGGGTGCGGTCGCGGAACGCCTGGTCATGCAGGTGCCCGAGGTGAAGACCGTCGGCCGCCGAACCGGGCGCGCCGAACTGGACGAACACGCCGAGGGCGTCCATTCGAGCGAGATGGACGTCGACCTGCGGGTTTCCGGACGGCCGAAGGACGCCGTGCTGGCCGACATCCGGCAGCGCCTCGCCATCCTGCCCGCCGCCTTCAACATCGGCCAGCCGATCGGGCACCGCCTGGAGCACCTGCTGTCGGGCGTCAACGCCGCCATCGCTATCAAGGTATTCGGCGAGAACGTCGATACCCTGAGGGGCCTGGCGGACCAGCTGCGGGAGCAGCTGTCTGCCATCCCGGGCCTCGTCGATCTGCTGGTCGAACGCCAGGTGCGGGTGCCGCAGCTCCAGGTCCGTCTGGACTACCAGCGGGCGGCCTTGTTCGGCGTGACCCCGGCCGCGGTGACAGACGCGTTGGAGAAGTTGACCAACGGAAAGGTCGTCAGCCAAGTGATCGACGGCCAGAAGCGCTTCGACGTCGTTATCCGCCTGTCCGACGCCGGGCGGACGACGGACGCGCTGACGCACTTGCTGGTGGAGACGCCGAAGGGGCGCGTCCCGCTCGGCAGCTTCGCGGACGTCGCGGACGATGACGGGCCCAACCAAGTGCTGCGGGAGAACGGCACTAGGCGTATCGTCGTGCAGGCGAACACCGACGGGTCGGACGAGGCCCGGGTGATCGCGGCGATCCGGGCGGAGATGGCGCGGACCGTGCTTCCGCAGGGCTACTTCATGCAGCTGGAGGGCACGTTCCAGGCGCAGGAGGACAGCGCGAAGCTGATCGCCGGGTTGTCGCTGGTGTCGCTGGCGATGGTGTTCACCGTCCTCTACAGCCGATACCGCTCGGCGGTCCTGGCGGCGATCATCATGGGCAACGTGCCGCTCGCGCTGATCGGCAGCGTGGCGGCGCTATGGCTGTCCGGGCAGGCGCTGTCGGTCGCCAGCATGATCGGGTTTATCACCCTGACGGGCATCTCGGCCCGCAACGGCATCCTGAAGGTCAGCCATTACATCAACCTCGTGTTGCACGAGGGCGAGGCTTTCGGCCCGGAGATGGTGGTGCGCGGGAGCCTGGAGCGGCTGACGCCCGTGTTGATGACGGCGTTCTCGGCGGGGTTTGCGCTGCTGCCGTTGATGATCGGGGCGGACGCGCTGGGCAAGGAGATCCTCCACCCGGTCGCCATCGTCATCTTTGGGGGCCTGGTCAGCGCGACGCTGCTCGACACCCTGCTGACCCCTGTCCTGTTCCTGAAGCTCGGCCGCAAGGCAGTCGAGAGGCTGGCCGCCGGCCGGGAGGGATCGCTGCGTCCCTCGGAAGCATTCTGAAACCACGAAGGAGAAGCCCATGTTGAAAGTCATCCTCGCCGCCGCCGTTCTCGTCATGCCCGTGGCAGCATTCGCCCACGGGACACCCCCGGCCGCGGCCCACGGCGGCCAAGTCGCGGAGGACTCCGGCGAGAACTGGGTCGAGCTGGTCATCAAGGGCGACCGGCTCGCCATCTACGTCCTCGACGAGACCAAAGCCCCGGTCCCCAGCGTGAAGCTCACGGGCAAGGTCACGATGCTGGTCGGCGGCAAGTCCCAGTCCGTGACGCTCGCACCCGGCGACGCCAACAGCCTAAGCGGCAAGCTCGACCCCGCGGCCACCGGGAAGGTGACCGCGGTCCTGTCGCTCTCGGTTGCCGGGAAGCCGACCCAGGCCCGCATCGCCGTCCAGCAGTAACCCCGAAAAGGAACGATCCCATGACCACTTCGCACACGTTCACCGCCGCCGCCCTCCTCGCCTCCCTGGCATTCCCCGTGCTGGCACGGCAGCCTGCGCCGGCCGCCACGATGCCGCCGGGACACGCCATGCCGGGCATGGCGATGGCGCCTCCTGGTGCCGATGCCAACCCCTCCACGAAGGCGTTCAAGGCCGCGGACGAGAAGATGATGAAGGACATGAACCGCCCGATGACGGGCAATGCCGACCAGGACTTCGTCGCCGGGATGCTCCCGCACCACGGCGGCGCGGTCGACATGGCCCGGGTTGAGATCCAGTACGGTAAAGACCCGGAGATGCTGCGGCTCGCGCGGGGGATCATCGCCGCGCAGGAGAAGGAGATCGCCCAGATGAAGGCGTGGCAGGCGAAGCATCCCAAGCCTTGATTGGCGAGGGTGCCGGGGTGGTGTTGTCACGCGCTGGCAGGTCTGGCGTCCCGGCGTCCTAGGACGGACGGCGGGACGGAGGACCACGTTCCAGGCTCAGCCGGCCTCTCCCTCCAGCATACTTGCCACCACACCCGGCTGCCGTTTCTGTTCTCGTTGGCGGCCGCTCGTGGAGTTCAGGCGTCTGAACGCAGTAGTCGAAAACTCGATGCTCGTTTACGACTGACAGGCGGTAGCACCCAACCACGACGGACCTATGGACAGCCCAACATCAAACATCACGCGCGTGCCCGTCGCGGTGCAGTCGGACTTCATGCAGCAACAGGCCCGGGCAACGCCGATGCAGGCCCTGGCCCAATACATTTGGAACGGGCTGGATGCCGACGCACGGAAAGTGGAGGCCGAGTTCTACAGGAATGCCATAGCACTGGAGCAGATTGTCATCCGCGACAACGGCAGCGGCATGAGCCGCGAGAAGACACCGGATCTGTTCTCGAAACTCGGTGACAGTTGGAAACGCCGGAGGGGACGTTCGGAGGCAGGCCGCGAACTGCACGGTAGCGAGGGGGGGACGCTACAAGGTCACGGTTCTCGGGCGGGTGGCCGACTGGCACGTCACCTATGATGCGGGAGGCGGCGAGTTTCGCTGCTACACCATCACGGTGATCCGCGACGACCTGAAGGAGGTTCGATTCACTGACGAGGTGGTGGTCGCAGCCACCCATGGGGGTGTCGAGCTGGTCATCACAGAACCCATTGCGGACTTCAGGTCCCTCCAGTCGGACGAGACCCCGCAAGACCTCGCGGAGGTGTTTGCGACATACATGCGAAACTACACCGACGTGACGGTATCGGTGCAGGGTGTGAAGCTGGATCCCTCCGCACTCATCGCAGGACAGCCCGCCGAGATGAACTTGGCGGACATCGAGGACGAGGGTGTTCGCTATCCCGCCAGACTGGAGATCGTCGAGTGGAAGCGCAGGTCCAAACGGGTCCTGCGTCTTTGCGACGATCGCGGGTTTCCGATGCTGAACGTGGATCTTCGCTGGCACGTCGGAGACCGCTTCTTCTCCGCCTATCTGCGGTCCGCCCTCATTCGGGAAATGACCGACCGAAACGAGATCGGGATCGGCGAGATGAACCCGAACCTGGCAGCGTCAGTGGAAGAAGCCCGGCAGAGGATCAAGGACCATTTCCGGGCCAAGTCGGCCCAGGAGGCCCAGTCGGTCGTTGCCGAATGGCAAGAGGAGAAGTCCTATCCCTTCGAGGAACCGCCTCAGACACCTGTCGAGCATGTCGCGCGCGAGGTTTTTGATATAATGGCCACGACGGCAGCGCGTTACATGCCGGAACTTGGCGCCACATCCCGGAAGTCCCGCGCTTTTCAACTGTGAATGATGCGCGTAGCGAGGCTACTCCCGTTAAGTCAGGTAGCGCCTTGAACCACCGGATTCGGCCCCGGCCCGGGCTTGATCCCGGCCATCAGTTCCCTATCTGTTCGCGATGCCGAGTCGCTGGAAGAAAGACAAGCCGCTGTCGCGCACAGCATTCGACCGGAGGTTCCCGGACGATGCCGCCTGCGCGCGCCACCTGCTGACCCACCGCTGGCCCGAGGGCTTCGTGTGCCCGCGGTGCGACGGGCGGAAGGGCTGGGAGCTGGCGGCCAAGCGGTTCACCTGGGAATGCGCCAAGTGCCACCACCAGGCGTCGGTCACGGCCGGGACGGTCATGCACCGCAGCCACCTGCCGCTGCGCACCTGGTTCCTGGCCATCCACATACTGACCAGCCACTCCAACGGCGTCTCGGCCGAGCAGGCCCAGGCCCAGCTCGGCCTGGGCAGCTACAAGACGGCCTGGCTGCTGCTCCAGAAGCTGCGCCGGGCCATGGTCGATCCCGACCGGACGCTGCTCGAGGGCATCGCCGAGGTCGACGAGACCGAGGTCCCGTTCAGGCGGAAGACGGACCCGATCGCGGGCCACGGCATCCCGAACGTGGGCAAGCTGCTGATCATCGGCGCGGTCGAACTGGGCGAGGAGGGGCACCCCCGGCGCCTCCGGCTCGAGCCGATCCCCGACAAGGAAGGCGAGACGGTCCGTGACTTCGTGGGGCGGGTCGTGGCGCGGGACTCCGTCGTCATCACGGACGGGCTGCCCGGCTACCGGCAGCTCGACCGACACGACCACCGGCCGAAGGTCGTGGGCAGGATGGCGGGGCACGTGCTCCTGCCCTCGATCCACCGGGCGTTCTCGAACCTGAAGCGGTGGCTGCTCGGCACGCTGCACGGCGTGCGCAAACCGCACCTGAAGCGCTACCTGGACGAGTTCGTCTTCCGCTGGAACCGACGGCGCGTGACGGCGACCGCGTTCGAGAGCTTGCTGGGACTCGCGGCGAGGTTGGATCATGCCTCCATGCGGGACTTCATCGACCAGCGGGCGTAGACGGGCAGGCCGCTCGCGGCGCCTCCTCGGTCGCTAAGTTATTCGTGGAGACTTTGTTGGCTCGAAACTGGTCTCCAAGACCGTTTCCGGTTCATCCCGCCGACTTCGGGCCTGGAGCAACGCTCCTGGTCATCGCAGACGTTTCGCTTCGTTTCAGGTCAGGACTTCAACCTGACGCAACGGGAGGAGCCTCCGCGTAGCCATCGAGAACGGCTCCGAAGACCTGCAACTCGTCATGAAGGAGGTTCTCAACCTTCCTGCCCGCCAGCTCGAGGAGTTGGCCCGCTTGGTCCAGGAGACATCCCTTCAGTCAATCATCAGCGCCAGCAGGGAAATAGCCAATCGGTTAAAATTTCTTACTGCCTTGAATGCATTGATATTCGACAAAAACATGGTAGACACGATCAGGGAGAGATCTCAGCTTCAGCGACTACTTGTCGAAAATAGCTGGATATTCGGCGAGGAAAACCGCCTCATGGTCGATGACAAGTCGCTTGACGAGTGCCTCAAGCAGCATGCCCACGCCAAGAACATCGTGGTAGCCAAGGGTGCCGTCCGTCACCCGACAAAGACCCGCGGGATCGTCGATCTGATGTTTGGCCTTCAACGAGCTTCGTACAAGGCAGACGGCCTTGAGCACTTGATAGTCGAGTTGAAAAGTCCCGCGGTGACGATCGGACAGCAAGAGGTTGGCCAAGTCGAGGGATACGTGGGCGCAATCACCGGGGACCCGCGTTTTGACACGTCCAAAACAAGGTGGACGTTCTGGGCACTGTCTCGGAAAGTCGATCCCGAGTATCTCCGAATCAGGCAGGTGCCCCATGCAGAGCAAGGCGTCATCACCAATCAAGAGCGCTTGGTCGTTATGGTGAAGACGTGGGCACAGGTGATCGAGGAAAACAGGGCGCGCATGAAGTTCTTCCAGGACGGCCTTCAGTTCCGGGTCACGAAGGCCGAGGCGCTGCGGCACTCGAAGGAGGGATACGAGAGTATCCTAAAGGACACCCCGGCTGAAGAAGCCATTGACGAGACGATTGCGGAAGAACTGGCCATCGCGGCCTCGCAATAGCCGATCAGCTAAAACTGCCGATACTGCGATCCTGAACGGACGGGTCGCGGACGTCGGCGCCTTGGTCGGCCTGTCGCGGGCCACGTTGGCCAACATCCGCCAGAACATCGCCGTGCCCTCGGCTTGAAGGCGGTGTTCGTGGACCACCGTCGCGGGCGTCACAGGACTATGGCCCGCGGTTCTGGGCAACACCGACGCGAGGGTTTCTGTTGCCCTTAACGCCCTCCGGCTGCTTGGCTGGCGGCCGAAGGGCCTCGCGCCGGATTTCTGAGGCGGTTCTGTCGGGGACCGAGGGGCGTCTGCCCTTTGCGGCAACCGCGGTTCCGCTTCCTGGAATGCGGCTAGTCGGTCATGACGCGGCTGGCGCGGATGAAGGACAACATTACGTCCCCTCGTTACCGACGCAGGCTGAACTCGCCGCGGGCACCCTCGATCGGCACGGCTTCCCACTCTTCCACGGTGTCGCCGAAAAGCCCCAAGGGGATCGGCACGGCTGCCAGAGGATTGTGAGCGACATATAGTTGCAGGCCGCCTCCCGACGGGCATCCGTCCACGCAGGTGACCAGCGCGCTGATGCCGGAGCACTCCGGGGTGATGAACGGATACAGCTCGATGGGTTTGCCGTTCCTGTTGCTGATCCCGTGCCGCTCGGACTGCCCCGCCGGACCTCGTTTGTCCCCCGGGGCGAACTCGGCATACCTCGGGCCCACCGGGAACACGATCTCGACCGCCCACGGCATCCGGGACACCCCGCAAGGTGTCGGCCAGAACCCGGAAAGCTGACCACCGTTGATCGCGATGACGCACGCCTCCCCCGGCGCGGTCGTCCCATCCATGGCGTAGCCCTCGAACTTGCGGCGCTTCTCGCTGAAGGCACCCGTCCACAATCAGGAGCATCTCCGCATGGCGCATCGACTTTCTCTAGGATGTCACCCCGCCGGGACGGGACACCGATTACATCCGGGACCCGCTCATCCCGGCAGCCGACCGGTCGGTCCTTAGGTCCCGCCTTGGACGGCGTGGATCCCCTCTCCCTGGTGTTGTCCGGCGAGGAGGGCGGGACGACAAGCGACGCGGCCGGCCGCACCTTCTACGAGTTCTTCTGCGGTGGCGGCCTGGTCCGCCTGGGTCTCGGAGACGGGTGGGAGTGCGTCGGCGCCGTCGACAACGACCCGGGCAAGATCAAGGCATACCGGGAGAACTTCGGGTCGGTCGGGCTGCTGCATGCCGACGTCCGCGATCTCGACGGGTCCGGCATCCCCGGCGTCCTCGACCTCGCGTGGGCGAGCTTCCCCTGCCAGAACGTGTCCGTGGCGGGGACGAGGTCCGGCCTGGACGGCGCGGCGTCCGGAGCCTTCTGGCCCTTCTGGAAGGTCATCCGGCAGCTTGTCGAAGACGGACGCGCACCCGGCGTGATCGCCCTGGAGAACGTGCGGCACCTGATCGTCTCGAACGGCGGCAGTGATTTCCCGGCCGTCGTCGGCGCGCTGTTCGCCGCGGGCTACAGGGTCGGCGCGCTTGTTGTGGATGCCGCACTGTTCCTGCCACACGGCAGAAAGCGGATCTTCATCGTCGCTGTCGGCCAAGAGGTCGACATCGCACGGGAACTCCTGCTCGCCGAGCCCGTGGCGGGTTTCCACCCCCCCTGACCTCCGCCGCGCCGTCGAGGCGCTGCCTCCGGCAGTCCGCGAGCGGTGGCTGTGGTGGAACCTGCCCGAACCTATTCCCTCCGGGACGAGACTCCACGACATCGTGGAAACCGGGGTCCCCGAGGGTGGCTGGCACACGGAAATCGAGACAAGCGGGCTGATCTCGCAGATGGACCCTCGCGATCTGGCAAGGATGGACGGCGCCAGGGCGAGCGGGAAGCCGGAGGTCGGGACCATCTGCATGCGCAGCCGCGACCGCGTGAACGGCCGCAGCCGCAGGGCGAACGTCCGCATGGACGGCATCGCCAGCTGCCTGGTGATGCCGAACGGTCGGATGTCGTCCCAGATCCTGCTCTTCGTGGAGGGCGACCTCGTAAGGACCCGCTACATGACCCCGATCGAAGGTGCCAGGTTGATGGGGCTGCCGGGGAGCTACGTTCTGCCTCGGACCTACAACGCGACCTTCGGCATCTTCGGCGACGGGGTCGCGGTCCCGGTGGTCAGGCATCTCGTCGCGCAGCTTCTCGAGCCTCTTGCGGACGCTGCCCGGTCATGGCGTCCTAGGGTCTACCGACAAAGTCGGAATCCGTTGACGTTGACCAGCGTCGCGACGAGCAGCACGAACCCCATGTAGCTCGAGACGGTCTTGTCCCGCCGCAGCGTCACACGGCAGAAATCCTTCAGCCGTCCGAAGAAGTTCTCGACCACGTGGCGCTTTTTATACAGCTCCGCGTCGTGCGGGATATGGACCGTGCGGTTCTTCTTCGACGGTATCACGGCCACGATCTTCCGCTCCCCAAGCCACGCCCGGATGTTGTTGGAGTCGTAGCCACGGTCCGCGAGCACGACGGACGGGCGCAGCCCGCGCGTCGCGTCGAAGAACGTGCTGCAATCAGCCACGTTCCCGCCCGTGGGCACGAGGCGGAGGATCCGCCCGTCCCCGTCCACCGCCGCGTGGATCTTGGTCGTGAGCCCGCCCCCGCGACACGCCCAATGCCTCGTCCGACCCGCCACGCGCGCCGCAAGCGGCGCGGTGCGCCTTGCAGATCGTCGCGTCCACGGAGACGACCGCCCCGTCCCCGTCGGGATGCAGCGCGTCGAAGACGCGCTGCCACACCCCCAGCTCGGACCAGCGGCGGAACCTCCGGCCTACCTTGTCCGAAAGTCCTGCCAGCCCGGCGTCGTTGTAGCGATGCACCCAGTCACGCAGCGTCTGTCGATCCATACCGCAGGATTGCGCCGCTTCGGTCCGAGAACGGCCTTCTTTGATCAATGCCAGCGCCAACATCCGCCGGGCCGCACTGCTGTCTCGGCTGCGCGACGACGCCCGGCGCAACTCCGCCGCCGTGTGCTCGTCACGCGTGATCACCAAACCCTGAGCCATTCTAACCTCCGCACCTTGCAGAGGCATCGAATCACAGCCCCCGTGGTCAGGGGAATCCAGGCCGTGAGTCAGCTAATACGGCCGTTGGTGGGGGAAGCCGATCTACTACCGGAATCCCACGGGCCTGGCGGACACGTCGCCGGTGCCCAAAAAGGACTCGATGGGCAAGGACTACACGCCGGTTTACGCCGCTGATGTGGCCGGTCCGACGGGCAGTGTGACGATCAGCCCCGAGCGCGTGCAGATGCTCGGCGTGCGGACCGAAATCGCCGCGATGCGGACGATGACCCGTGCGGTGCGTGCCGTCGGCACCGTCGCCGTGGACGAACGGCGGCTGGCGGTCATCGCACCCCGCTTCGAGGGCTGGATCGAAAAGCTGCTGGTGGGTGCCAGCGGCGATCCGGTCCGGGCCGGTCAGACGCTGTTCGAGTTCTACAGCCCCGATCTCGCGCTGGCCGAGAGTTGCGGGGCATCCAGGACTGGTTCGTCCGCTATCAGCTCGCGCGGGCCGACGGCGTGGCCGAAATCGCCAGCGTCGGCGGATTCGTCCAGCAATATCAGGTCGTCGTGGATCCGCAGCGCCTGCAGGCATACGGCATCCCTCTGTCGGCGGTGACGGCGGCGATCCGCGACAGCAATGCCGATGTCGGCGGCCGCTCCATCGAGATGTCGGAGACGGAATACGTCGTGCGCGGCCGCGGCTACCTGCGCGGGACCGGGGATATCGAGCGGATCGTCCTGTCGATGCAGCGCGGCACTCCCGTCCTACTGCGGGACGTAGCCCGCGTCGAGCTGGGACCGGAGGAGCGCCGGGGCATCACGGAGCTGAACGGCGAAGGCGAAGTGGTCAGCGGCATCGTCCTCCAGCGCGACGGCATGAACGCGCTCACGGTCATCGAGAGCGTGAAAAAGCGCATCGCCGGCATGGCCGCCAGCCTTCCGTCCGGGGTGTCCGTCACCTCCGTTTACGACCGCGCCGGGCTGATCGGACGCGCCATCGAGGCGCTGAAGCGCACGCTGCTGGAGGAGAGCGCGATCGTCGCCCTGGTGTGCGTCGTGTTCCTGCTCCACGTTCGCAGCGCCCTCGTCGCCATCGTCATGCTGCCCGTCGGCGTCGTGTTCGCCATGCTGCTGCTGCATCTGCTGGGCCTGAGTTCCAACATCATGTCCCTGGGTGGCATCGCCATCGCCCTCGGTGCCATGGTCGATGCGGCGATCGTCATGATCGAGAGCGCGCACAAGCATCTGGAACGCGCGCCGCCGGGCGCCTCGCGATTGAAGGTGATGACCGACGCGGCCATCGAGGTCGGCCCGGCGCTGTTCTTCAGCCTGGCCGTCATCACCGTGTCCTTCCTGCCCGTGTTTACGCTGGAGGACCAGGAGGGGCGCATGTTCCGGCCATTGGCCTTCACCAAGACGTTTGCCATGGCGGGCGGCGCCCTGCTGTCGGTGACGCTGGTGCCGGTATTGATGATGTTGTTCATCCGCGGCCGCATCATCCCGGAGCATCGCAACCCGGTGAACCGCATCCTCATCCGGCTCTACCGTCCCTTGATCGCCGGTGTCCTGCGGGCGAAGGCGTTCGTCATCGTGCTGGCACTCGTTATCCTGGCGGTCACGGCATGGCCCGCGATGCAGCTCGGAGCCGAGTTCATGCCGACGCTGAACGAGGGCACGCTGATGTTTATGCCGGTCACGCTCCCCGGCCTGTCGGTGACCAAGGCGGCCGAGCTGCTGCAGATGCAAGACCGCATCATCAAGGGCTTTCCGGAGGTCGCCAGCGTGTTCGGCAAGTCCGGCCGCGCCGCGACGGCCACGGATCCGGCGCCGACCGAGATGTTCGAGACGATCATCAACCTGAAGCCGGAGGCACAGTGGCCGGCCGGGATGACTGTGGACACGCTGATCGCCGACATGGACCGCGCGCTCCAGCTGCCCGGAATCAGCAACGCCTGGACGATGCCGATCAAGGCCCGCACCGACATGCTCTCGACCGGCATCCGCACGCCCGTGGGCGTGAAGGTGTATGGCCCGGATCTCGCGGGTATCGACCTTCTGTACCGCCAGGTCGAAGCGGCCGTCCGCACCGTGCCCGGCACCACCAGCGCGTTCGCGGAGCGCGTCGAGGGCGGCTATTACATGGAAATCGAGCCGGACCGGGAGGCGTTGGCGCGCTATGGGCTGACGGTCGGCACGCTCCAGGAGACGATCGCGACGGCGCTGGGCGGCGAGCCGGTCACCACCACGGTGGAGGGGCGCGCGCGCTACACGGTCAACGTGCGCTATCCGCGCGGCCTGCGCGACGATCCGCGGGCGGTGGCGTCGCAGGTCCTGGTCCAGGGTCCGTCCGGTGCCGCAATCCCCCTGGGACAGCTCGCCAGCGTGCGGCTGACGCGGGGCCCAGCGACGATCCGGACGGAGAACGCGCAGCTCGTGAACTACGTTTACGTCGATTTGCACGGCCGTGATCTCGGCGGCTACGTCGCCGATGCACAGCGCGCCGTGGCGGCCGCCGTGACCATGCCGCCCAGCTATCATCTCGAATGGAGCGGCCAGTTCGAATATCTGCAGCGCGCGCAGGCGAAGCTCAACATCGTCGTTCCGGTGACGCTGTTGCTGATCTTCGTGCTGCTCTATCTGAATTTCGGGCGGCTGACGGAGACGCTGATCGTCATGGCGTCGGTGCCGTTCGCGCTGGTGGGCGGCGTCTGGCTGATGTTCCTGATGGGCTTCAACATGTCGGTCGCCGTCGCCGTCGGGTTCATCGCGCTGGCAGGCGTGTCGGCCGAGACGGGGGTCATCATGCTGATCTACCTCGACCACGCGCTCGCCGACGCCCGTGCGGCGTGCCTCGCGGCCGGGCGCGCGTTCAACCGGGACGACCTCCGGTCGGCGATCATGTCGGGTGCCGTCGAGCGGGTGCGGCCGAAGATGATGACGGTCACCGCGATCATGGCGGGGCTGCTGCCGATCCTGTGGAGCACGGGGACCGGGTCGGAGCTGATGCGGAGGATCGCGGTGCCGATGGTCGGCGGGATGGCGTCGTCGGCGGTGCTGACCCTGCTGGTGATTCCGGCGATCTATGCAGGCGTCAAAGGCTTCGGCTTGCGTGAGGCGGTGGGTTTCGCCGTCCCGGTAAGATCTGCGGCGGAGTAGGCCGATGCCGAGGCGCGCCGGGCGGGCGGCTCAAGCCTGTCTTGGGCAGTCCGCCGCGGCGTTCTTCTCGTCCCGGCTAGGGTGGCCGCGATAGCAGGCGGCGGACTCGTCCTATGGATTGGACAGACGGCCGGCTTACCCGTCAAATTGATTCCAATGACGATGCCGAGCGGGGGAACGCGCCATGGATAACAAGGGTGTTGCGGTAGGGGCCGGGCGGCGGGCCGTGTTGGGGGGCGTGGCGGGCACGCTGGTTTGTGCCGGGCGAAGCGCTCAGGCGCAGGCCAAAAAGCCGGCGGAACTCAAGATCGGCATCGCCACGTATTTGTCCGGCTCCGCCAGCGTGTTCGGCATTCCGGGCCGGCAGGCGGCCGAGATGTTGTTCGAACAGATCAACGCCGCCGGCGGCATCGCGGGGGTGCCGGTCAAGCCGATTTTCATCGATGAGGGCGTGGGCGTCAGCCAATTCGCCGGCGAATTCCGGCGATTGGTCCAAAGCGAGGATGTGAGCCTAGTTTTTTCCGCCATCTCGTCCGCGGATTGCATCGCCTGCGCGCCGCTCGCCGAGGAGCTGAAGCGCCCGACCCTGCTGTGGGATTGCGGCACGCAGCGGATTTTCGAGGAGGCCCATTACGACTACGCGTTCCGTCCGCAGGGCAACGCGACGCCGGAAATGCTGGCGCCGTTGCTCTATCTCCTGCGCGCCAAGCCCGATTTCAACACGATTGCTGTGATCAACCAGGACTATGCCTGGGGCCGCGATTCCTGGGATTTGTTCCGCACCGGGCTGCAAACGCTGAAGCCCGGCGTTCGCGTCCTGGCCGAATTGTTTCCGCGGTTCGGCGCCACGGATTTTTCGACCGAAATCTCCCGCCTCCTGGCGCTACGGCCTGACGTCATTCTGTGCACGTCGTGGGGTGGCGATCTGGACGCGTTCATCCGCCAATCCGCCGACCGCAAGCTGTTCGAGCGCAGCATTTTCGTCATGCCGCTGGCGGAATCGTCGCTGGAGCGGGTGGGCAAGCAATTACCGCCGGGTCACATCCTGGGTGCCCGCGGCGACCATTGGTTCCTGCATCCGAGCCCCAAAGACCCCGCGTTGCTCGCCGATTTCACCGAGACCTACCGCAAGCGGTTCGGTGCCTACCCGATCTATTCCTGCCACCACATGGCGCAGGCGGTGGCGGCGGCGAAAGCGGGATATGAGAAGGCGATCGCGTCCGGGGGCGGGGCGTGGCCGAACGATGCCAGCCTGGCGGCCGCCTTCCGCGGGCTGCAATTCCCGTCGCTCACGTCCACGGTGACGATCCGGCCGGACGGCCAGGGCCTCGAAAATCAGCTGATCGGCACCTCCGTGCACACGGACCGCTATGCGTTCCCGGTCATGACCGACATGGTGGTGTTCCCGGCCGAGCTGATCACGACGCCGGCCGGGCAAAAGAGCATGGATTGGCTGAAGACGCTGACCCCCGACATTCTGACCAAGATCCCGCCGCCGGTCGCCTACAAGCCCTGATCATGGGCGCGTGGTTCGCCGATAACGCCGTTCTGCTGGGGCTCGCGACGTTGGACGGCCTGTCGTCGGCCGCTGCCATCTTCATGGTGGCGGTCGGGCTGAACCTCGTATTCGGCGTGTTGCGGATCCTGAACATCGCCCATGGCAGCTTTTTCGCGATTGGGGGCTATGTCGCTGTGTCGATGGGGCTGTTCCTCACCGGGCACGGCTGGCCGGCATGGCTCGCCTATCCCGGCCTCGTGCTGAGCGCGGCGGTCGTCGGCGTGGTGTTGGGGGCCCCGATCGAGCGGTTGTTGCTGCGGCGGATGCAGGACCAGGAGCCGGTGCTGCAATTGCTGGTGACGTTCGCGCTGTTCATGATCCTGGAGGATTTGCAAAAGGTGGTGTGGGGCGTGCAGCCGATGGTGTCGGACGCGCCGATGCGCCTGCTGGGCACGGTGGACGTGCCATTCGGCACCGACGTGATCCCCTACACCGCCTATCAGTTGTTCGTGCTGCCGGGCATCGCGGTGCTGACGCTGGGGGGCCTCGCGTGGTTTCTGCGGCGGACGTTGGCCGGACGGATGATCGTGGCGGTGACGACGGACCGGGAGGCGGCGCAGGCGATCGGCATCAACGCCGGGCGCGTCACGCTGCTGACCTTCGTGGCCGGCGCCGCCCTCGCGGCCTTCGGGGGTGCCCTCGCCTCACCCACGCAATCCCTCTTGCCCGGCATCGGCGCGCAGACCATCGTCCTGTCCTTCGCCGTCGTCGCCACGGCCGGCCTCGGACAGGTCGAGGGCGCGGCCGTCGCGGCGCTGCTGATCGGCATGGGCCGGGCGCTGGCGGTGTATTTGGCGCCGGAGCTGGAGGTCGTCGTGCCCTACCTGATCATGGTCGTGGTCCTGCTGATCCGCCCACAAGGCCTGTTCGGCGTGCTGGAGACCCGCCGGATATGACGCGCAACACCGAGATCGCGCTGGCCGTGCTGGGTGCGGCGATCGTGCTGGCGCTGGCCGGATCGGTGCCATGGCTGCGCTTCGTACTGACGATCGCGCTGGCCAAGGGCCTGGCGGCGCTCGGGATCCTGCTGCTACTGCGCGCGGGTCAGGTGAGCTTCGGGCACGCGCTATATGTCGCGGCGGCGGCCTATACGGCGGCTTTCGCGGCGCCCTACGTGCCGGAGATCCTGCTGCTGGTCCCCTTGGCCGCGCTGGCCTCCGCCGTGCTGGGATTGGTCGTGGGCGCGTTCGTGGTGCGGTATCGGGACATCTTCTTCGGCATGCTCAACCTCGCACTCAGCATGGTGTTCTATTCCATGCTGGAGAAGTTTTACGCCGTGACCCACGGGACGGACGGCATCCGCCTGCCGCCCGCGACGTTGGCCGGGCAGACCTTGTCGCCGGTGGCGCAAAGCTGGGCGACCCTCGGGTTGGCGCTGGTCATGGTGCTGGCGTTCGGTGCGTTCGTTCGGGTCTATCTGAGCTCGCCCCTGGGACAGGCGCTGGCCGGCATCAAGACGCGGGAGGCGCGGCTCGAGTTTATGGGCATCCAGGCCCGGCGGGTGCTGCTGGCGGCCTACGTCCTGGCCGCGTTCATGGCGGGGTGCGGCGGGGCGGTGATGGCGCTGGCCACAAGCCAGGTCACGCCGGCGCTCGCGTATTGGACCAGCTCGGGTGAGCTGGTCTTCATCGCCGTGCTGGGCGGCACCGGCAGCGTGTTCGGCCCGTTCTTGGGCGCCATGGCCTATGAGCTGACCCGGGTCTATGCCGCGGCCCTGGTGGCGGATGCGTGGCAGATGATCCTGGGCGGCATGCTGCTGGGGGTCATCTTGTTTGCGCCGGGCGGCCTGTACGGCGTGGCGCGCGGCGTATTCGCGCGGAGGCGGGCGGCATGAGCGTCCTGCTATCCGCGCGCGGGTTGCGGATCGCGTTCGGAGGTCTGAAAGCGGCCGACGGGATCGATTTGGACGTGATCGAGGGCGAGTTCCTGGCCATCATCGGCCCGAACGGCGCGGGCAAGACCACGTTCATCAATATGACGACCGGCTATCTAACGCCGCAGGCCGGCACCATCACCTTCGACGGCCGCCCGATCCTGGGACTGGCGCCCCGCCGCATCGTGGCACTCGGGATCGGGCGGTCGTTCCAATTGCCGCAATTATTCACCGGGCACACCGTGATCGAGAACGCCGCCCTGGCCGTCGCCGCGCGCGAGGGAATTTGGCGGCCGCTCCGGCCCCTGCTGAACCCGGCTACGTTGCGGGAGGCGACGGAATTGCTGGAGCGCTTCGGGCTGCTGCCGATCGCGCAGCAGCGGGCGGACGCGCTGAACGAGGGGGCGCGCAAATTGGTGGATATCGCCATGGCGCTGGCCCTGCGCCCGCGGCTGCTGCTGATGGATGAGCCGACAAGTGGGGTCGCGGCCGCGGATAAGATGGCGGTGGTGGAGACGCTCGCGCGCGTGCTGCGGGCCGCACGGGTCACCGCCGTGTTCGTGGAGCACGATATGGAAGTGGTGGCGCGCTTCGCCGATCGGGTGGCCGTGTGGGGCCAGGGCAAGATCATGGCCCTCGGCCCGCCCGCGCAGATCCTCACCGACCCGGCGGTCCTGCGGGACGTGATCGGCGTCATTCAGGCACCGTGCAATGCTCCGGCTTGACGGTGTCACCGCCAGCATCGAGGGCGCGCCGGTGCTGCGCGGCGTCACCCTGCATGTGCCGCCCGGCGGACGGGTCGCGCTCATCGGCCGCAACGGCGCGGGCAAGACGACCATGCTCCGGGTACTGATGGGCTTGCTGCCGGCCGCGCACGGCACGGTGACGGTGGACGGGCGGGATTGCGCCGGCCTGGCGTCGCACCTGCGCGCCCGGCACGGCATCGGCTACGCCCCGGAAGAACGCCGGCTGTTCGGCAGCTTCACCGTGCACGAAAACCTGGTGCTGCCGGCCGAAGTGCTGCGCCTCCCCCGCGCCGAGATCGCCCGGCGCCTCGATGCCGTCTATACGTTGCTGCCGGAACTGCGCGACTTCGCCCCCCGCCGGGCCGCCGGGCTGTCGGGCGGCCAGGGCAAAATGGTGGCCCTGGGCCGCGCCCTGATGGCCGGCACGCGCGCCGTATTATTGGACGAACCGTTCCAGGGCCTCGCCCCGGCCTTGGCGCTGCGGTATAGCGAGGCTCTGGGCCGGCTGCGGATCGCGCTGCCCGATTTAGCGATCCTGATCACCGAGAGCAGCCCAGACTTGCTGCGCCCCTTGGTGGACCGGACCTATGTGATCGAGCGCGGAGAGATTTCGCAGGTTGATGGCAACCTGCCGTAGGATAGGTGAAACTTATCACGTCTCTCGCCCAAAATATGCACGCGCCACCTGCCGTGGGCCGAGACGGGTTTCACCCATTCTACGCGACCGCCACGGCCGTGAGACGCGCCCCTCACACCCGACCGAATCGGCACTCCGATTTGCCTTGACGGGCGGCTAAGATTGGTTTTATCTTTGTCTAATGCTTTATGGCTGGGATCCCGGAAAGCACGCCAAAAACCTTGCTAAACACGATACAGCATTCGAAGTGGCAAGGGGCTTCGACTGGGAGACGGCGCTCGTGAAGGCCGACGCGCGGGGCAGCTATGGTGAAGTTCGCCTTGTTGCTCTAGGCGCCATCGGAGACCGGCTTTACTCCCTTGTGTTCACCATACGGCGCCCGGTCGTTTGGATTATCAGCCTGCGAAAGGCGAGCCGGAAGGAGGTTCGGAATTATGCGAGCGAAGGTTAAGATGCCCTCTGCGCGAGAGGAGGCTGCGATCCAGCATGGCTTGGCCCAGGATGCCGACAACCCCGAATGGACCGCAGCGGACTTCGCCAGCGCCCGGCCTGCGGCGGAGATGCTCCCGGCCGGGCTGATCCGGCGGCGCGGGCCCGGTAAGCGCCCGGCCAAGGTGCCGGTGACACTAAAGCTCGCACCCGATGCGTTGGCCGCCCTTCGCAATACGGGCGCGGGGTGGCAGACACGAGCCGCCGAGGTGTTGGCGACCTATGCCCAGCTCCCGTCCTCTCGCCCGATTAAAGTGATCGACACGATTACTGGCTCCGACAAGCCCGTGACACGTCCACCGCTCCTGGGGCGACGGGAGCGGTAGCGATGACGGATCATCCGGCCGCTGCAGGAGCCGGGGTGCGGGATTGGAGGCGGTCGATGAACACGTTGGCCGCGCGGGTGATGTGGCGGCGGGCTAGGGTTTCGGCGGCGTCGGCGTGACCGGCCAGCACGGCCTCCAGGATCGCCGCGTGTTCGTCCCAGATGGTGCCCGGCATCGCGTCGTCGCCGCGTAGGACGTCGCCCATCACGCGTTGCATGTGGTTCCAATGCGGCGCCGTGGTTTCTTGAATGAGTGGGTTGCCGCTCGCGTCGTAGAGGAAGCGGTGGAACGCCAGATCGGCGGCGATCTGCTGGGTGACCGAGTGGCTGCGCACGGCGGCGCGGCCCGTTTTGATCAGGCTGGTGCCCTGTGCGGCCGAGGTCCCGTCAGTATTGCCGGCGGCCAGTCTTGCGGCCAAGCCCTCCAGCACGGCGCGCACTTCATAGAGCCGACGCACTAAGCCCACATCGAGCGGCAGGACCAGCAGGCCGCGGCCGGGGGCGTCGGAGACGATGCCTTGGCTGCGCAACAGCAATAGGGCCTGCTGCACCGGCTGGCGGGAGACGCCATAGGCTTCGGCCAATTCCTCTTGAATCAGCCGGGAATTGGGCGGAAGCTTGCCCTCGGTGATCTCGGTGAAGATCGCGTCATACACCTGGTCCACGAGTTTGGTCCGTTGCGGCAACACCCGGGTCGGATCTTGGACGGACGGGGTGGACATCGATGCGGTTCTCATTGCACCATCCTATGCGAAGGCCTATCACAGTTGAACACTGAATTCAGAGTTCGGGATGTTGAATTCGGTCAAAAGGGGCGCACACAAGGGCGTTCCAAAAAAGAATAAGGGAGATGACAATGGCCTCCATCGGTCGGCGCAACGCACTTAGTTTGGGTTTGGCCCTCGCAGCCGCGCCCATGGGACGCCGGGTGTATGCCAAGGAACCGGATTTCAAATTCAAGCTCGGTAACGACCTGCCGGACGCCCACCCGGTCAACAACCGCCTCCGGGAAGCCATCGCCGCTATCGTCCAGGAGACCGAGGGCCGCGTCGCGGTCGAACTGTTTCCGAACAACCAGCTCGGCAACGACAGTGACATGATGTCGCAGGTGCGGTCCGGCGCACTCGAGTTCGCGACCTTCCCGGGCACGGTGCTGTCCACGCTGGTGCCGATCACCGCCATCACCGGGCTCGGTTATGCGTTCACCAGCTATGATAAGGTCTGGGCGGCCATGGATGGCGACGTGGGCGCCCATATCCGGCGCGCGATCGAAAAGGTGAACCTCTATTGCTTCGACGCCGTCTGGGACAACGGCTTCCGCCAGACCACCAGCAGCACCCACCCGATCAACACCCCGGACGACCTCAAGAATTTCAAGATCCGGGTGCCCGTCGTGCCGCTCTGGGTGTCGATGTTCAGCGCGCTGGGCGCCGCCCCGGTCAGCATCCCCTTGAGCGAAGCCTATACGGCGCTGCAGACCAAGATCGCCGACGGACAGGAAAATCCCCTGGCGCTCATCAGCTTCGCCAAATTCGCCGAGGTCCAAAAATACTGCTCGCTCACCAACCACGCCTGGGATGGGTTCTGGATGCTGGCCAACGCCCGGGTGTGGCGGGGCGTGCCACCCGACATTCAGGCCGTGATGCAGAAGCATCTGAACGCGGCCGCCAAGAACGAGCGGAACGATTTGGCCAAGGCCAACGCCGCGTATCAGGCCTCCCTGGAAAAAGCCGGCCTGGTGTTCAACAGCGTGGACCCGCTGCAATTCCAGCAGGCGCTGCGCAAGACGAATTTCTATCCGCAATGGCGGGAGAAGTTCGGGGCCGAGGCGTGGAGCCTGGTCGAGAAATACTCCGGCGATATCGGGTGAGGGCGTCATGGACACCAGTGTCGCCGCCAAAACACGGCCCATGCGCGCGCCGGGCCGGCCCCGCGCGGGCCTCCTTGAACGGATCGAGCGGGCGCTGGGCCTAGGCGCGGAGATCGCCGCCGCCCTGCTGGTGTTGGCCGAAATCGTCATTCTGTTTAGCGGCGTCGTCAGCCGCTATGTGCTGGCCTCACCGCTGATCTGGTCCGATGAATTGGCGTCCATCTTGTTCATCTGGCTGGCCATGCTCGGCGCGGTGGTCGCCTATTACCGCGGCGACCACATGCGCATGACCGCCCTGGTCGTTCGCTGCCCGCCGCGCGGCCGGGCGGTGTTCGAGGCGCTGGGCCTGGTCGCGGGCCTGGCGTTCCTCGCACTCATGCTCCCGTCGGCCATCGAATTCGCCAGCGAGGAACGCTTCGTCGAGACGGCGGCCATGGGGGTGAGCGGCGCCTGGGCGGTGGCCGCCGTGCCGATCGGCTTTACGCTGATGCTCACCATCGGGGTCTTGCGGATCGTGCGCACCCGCGCCTGGGGCACCGTGCTCGCGGCGCTGGTTTTCGCCGCGGTCGTGGCGGCCCTCGTGCAGGCGGCACCCGCCGTGCATGGGCTCGGCAATTGGAACCTGGTGATCTTCTTCGTCCTGGGCGTCGGCCTGCTGGTGGGTGCGGGAGTGCCGATCGCCTTCGCCTTCGGCCTGGCCACGCTCGGCTACCTGGCGCTCACCACCCACATGCCGCTCTCGGTCATCGTCGGGCGCATGGATGAGGGCATGGGCCAGTTGATCCTGCTGGCGGTGCCGCTATTCGTCTTCCTGGGCCTGTTGGTCGAGATGACCGGCATGGCCCGGGCGATGGTCGGATTCTTGGCCAGCCTGCTGGGCAATGTCCGCGGTGGCCTGCAATTCGTGCTGATCGCCGCGATGTACGTGGTGTCAGGGATTTCCGGCTCCAAGGCGGCCGATATGGCGGCCGTGGCCCCGGTGCTGCTTCCGGAAATGCGGGCCCGCAAGGTGGATGAGGGCCGCCTCCTGGCGCTCTTGGCCGCGACCGGCGCGCAAACGGAGACGATCCCGCCCTCCCTCGTGTTGATCACCATCGGCTCGGTCACCGGGGTGTCCATCGCTGCCCTGTTCACCGGCGGCATGCTGCCCGGCCTCGTGCTCGGCGCGTTGCTGTGCGTGCTGGTCTGGTGGCAGAACCGGGACACGCCCGGCAGCACCCTGCCCCGGCCCGGCCTCCGCGCCATCGCCCGCGGCTTCGTGATCGCAGCACCCTCCCTCGCGTTGCCCTTCGTGATCCGGGGCGCGGTGGTGAAGGGGGTCGCAACGGCCACCGAGGTTTCGACGGTCGGCATCCTCTATGCCATCGTCGTCGGCCTCGTGGTGTACCGCTGCTTCGATTGGCGGCGGCTGTTTCCCATGCTGGTGACCACGGCGGCACTCTCCGGCGCCATCCTGCTGATCATCGGTGCGGCCAGCAGCATGGCCTGGTCGCTCACGCAATCGGGCTTCTCCCGCCAATTGGCCTCGGCGATGGCGGCGATGCCGGGGGGGCAGACCGGCTTTTTGCTGGTGTCCGCGGTGGCCTTCATCGTGTTGGGCTCGGTGCTGGAGGGCATTCCGGCCGTCGTGCTGTTCGGCCCGCTGCTGTTCCCGATCGCCCGGAATATCGGCGTGAACGAGGTGCACTACGCCGTGGTGGTCGTGCTGGCGATGGGAATGGGCCTGTTCGCACCGCCGTTCGGCGTCGGCTATTACGCCGCCGCCGCCATCAGCCAGATTGAGCCCACGACCGGAATCCGCCACATCGGCGGCTACATGCTGATGCTGGCGCTCGGCTTATTGGCCGTGATCTTCGTGCCCTGGCTTTCGACCGGCTTTCTGTGAACGCGCTGCAACAGGAGAAACCATCGTGAACGCCATCACCCCTTCTGCCATCCAGCCCATTCTATTGGGCGACGAGCAGAATTGCGCCGCCTGGATCGCCCGGTTCCTGCTGGCCCGCGGCATCGACCGCGTCTTCGGCCTGCAGGGCGGGCATATCCAGCCGATCTGGGACCATTGCGCCCGGCTCGGCATCCGCATCATCGATGTGCGGGATGAGGGCGCGGCCGTGCACATGGCCCACGCCCATGCCGAACTCACGGGCACGCTGGGGGTCGCGATGGTCACCGCCGGGCCCGGCGTCACCAACACGGTCAGCGCCGTCGCCAACGCCTCCCTCGCACGCATCCCGGTCCTCCTGATCGGCGGCTGCCCGCCCCGGCCGCAGGTGAACATGGGGCCGCTGCAGGACATCCCGCACGTGGACATTTTGCGGCCCGTGACCCGGGTCGCCCGGACGACACGGGTGGCCGACCAGGTGATCCGTGAGCTGGACGAGGCCGTGGCGCGCGCGATGGGCGATGGCGGCGAGCCGGGACCGGTGTACATCGAAATCCCGACCGACGTGCTGCGCCAGGACGTGCCGCCCACCATGGTACTGGACGAATGGATGCGGCCCGTGGCCCCGCGGCAAATCGCACCGGCGCCGGCGGACGTGGCGGCCGCGGTGGACGCGCTGTGGTCGGCCAAACGCCCGCTGGTGATCACCGGACGTGGCGCGCGGGATTTGGGCGAATCCCTGACCCGGCTGCTGGACGCGAGCGGCGCGGTCTACCTCGACACGCAAGAGAGCCGGGGCCTGCTGCCGCCGGATCATACCGCCGGGGTCGGCGCGATGCGGGCGGCGGCGATGGCGCAGGCCGATTTGGTCCTGCTGATCGGGCGAAAGCTCGACTACCAGCTCGGCTATGGCTCGCCCGCCGTGTTCCCCCAAGCCCGCTTCGTGCGGATCGCCGACAATGCCGGGGAGCTGATCGACAACCGCCGGGGCCAGCCGGAGCTCCTGGCGACGCCGCTGTTAGCGGTGGAGGCGATGCTGGAGAATGCGGGTAACCGCGCGCCATCGGTCGACCGCGAATGGACGGCGGGCCTGCGCCGCAAGCACGAGCAGCGGTCGACATCTGCCGCGGCGCCGGTGCCCGAAACCGGGCCGGACGGCAAGATCCACCCGGGCCGGATCTTCGGCGCCATCCAGGAAGTGGCCGCGCCCGACGCGATCGGCGTGGCGGATGGCGGCGATATTTTGAGCTTCGCCCGCATCGGCCTAACCACCACCACCTACTTGGATTCCGGCACGTTCGGCTGCCTGGGCGTGGGTGTGCCCTACGGCATCGCGGCCGCCCTGGCGTTCCCCGGGCGGCAGGTGATCGTGGTCAGCGGTGACGGGGCGTTCGGCTTCAACGCCATGGAGGTGGACACGGCGGTGCGGCATGGGGCGAAGCTCGTGATCATCATCGCCAACAACGCCGCCTGGAATATCGAGCGCTATGACCAGGAGGTGAACTATGGCGGCCGGGTCGTGGGCACGACGCTGCTTCACTCCGACTACGCCGCCATGGCGCGGGCGCTGGGCGCACATGGCGAGCGGGTGGAGCACGCGGCGGACCTGCCCGGCGCGCTGCAACGCGCGCTGGCGCATGCGCCCGCAGTGGTGGACGTGGTGACGTCCCAGGGCGTGCCGTCGTCGGACGCCAATAAGGGGCTGGGCTTCGTGCCGGACTACCAGGCCCTTACGGCATGGGACGACGCCGAGAAGAAGCGGCGTGCGGGCTGAGGGGGGCGGCCATGAACGATGACGGAACGCTGTATGACACGTTCCTAAGCACGTCCGCTCGATGGGGGGAGCAGGCGGCCTACGCGGTGCCGCCAATGGCCGGGCGCCCCTACCATCCCGACGGCAAACAATATTCCTGGCGCGAGGTGGCGGCCGGCGTCGCAGCGATGCGCACCCGCTATCAGGCCGCCGGATACGGCATGGGCCACCGCGTCGCGATCCTGTTTCATCAGCGCCCGGAGTTCTTCTTCCACTATTACGCCCTGAACGCGCTCGGCTGCAGCGTGGTGCCGATCAATCCGGACTACCGGGTCGAAGAGATCGCCCATCTGCTGAACCACTCGGAAGCCTGCCTGGTCCTGGCGATCGATACCCGGCTGGCCGACATGCGTGAGGCCAGCCGCGCTCCGGTGGTATCCTTCGATGACCCACCCCCGACCCTGCCGGACGCCCGCACGCCGGCCGCCGCCGGGCACCCCGGCGCGGATACGGAGGCGGCGCTGCTCTACACATCCGGCACGACCGGACGGCCGAAAGGCTGCATCCTCACCAACCGCTATTTCCATACCTACGGCCGCTGGTATCTGGACCGCGGCGGCCGGTTGGCGATGCAGGACGGGATGGAGCGAATGTACAACCCGCTGCCCCTGCATCACGCCAATTGCCTGTCGATCTCGGCCCCCGCCATGCTGCTCACCGGCGGCTGCCTGGTGTTCCCCGACCGCTTCCATCCGCGCACCTGGTGGCACGATCTGGCGGTATGCGACGTCACCGCCGTACACATGCAGGGCATCATCCCCAATTTGCTGTTGAAACTGCCACCCTGCGCGGAAGAGACGGCCCACCGCGTGCGCTTCGGCCTATGCGCCGGGATCGAGCCCACCCACCACCCGGCGTTCGAGGCGCGATTCGGCTTTCCCGTGGTGGAAATGTGGGCGATGTCCGAAACCGGGCGCCTGCTCACCGACAACCACGAGCCGCGACAGATCGAAACCCGCGCCTTCGGCCGCCCCACCCCCGGCCTCGACGCCCGCATCGTGGACGCGGACGACCGCGAACAGCCGGTCTCCGTGCCCGGCGAACTCGTGATCCGCCACAGCGCCGCAGCACCCCGCCTGGGCTTCTTCTCGGGCTATCTCAAGAACGAAGCCGCGACGGAAGAGGCCTGGCGCAATGGCTGGTTCCACACCGGCGATACGGCCGTCCGCGACGAAACCGGCATGCTGTATTTCCTCGACCGCACCAAGAACATCATCCGCCGCGCCGGCGAAAACATCGCCGCCGCCGAGGTCGAAGCCTGCCTCTGCACCCACCCCCAAGTGAAACAAGCCGCCGTCCTCGCCGTCCCCGACGACATCCGGGAGGAAGAGGTGATGGCCTGCATCGTGCTGCAGGACCCGGGCGACGCCAGCGACGCACTGGCCCGCACGCTGATGGCGTGGTGTACCGCGCGCATGGCCTATTTCAAGGCGCCCGCCTGGTTCCTGTTCGTGCCCAGCCTGCCGACCGGCACGTCGCAAAAAGTACAGAAAATCACCCTGTTCCCCCCCGGCACCGACCCCCGCCAGCAGCCCGGCGTCACCGATTTACGCCCGATGAAGAAGCCCGCCCGGGCGATGACGTAGGATCGAGCCAACCGGGAGCGGAGCAAGCCGCATTCGGCAAATCGACGCAGCTTAGCTCGTAGGGTGGGTTGCCCTTCGCAACCCACCACGGCAGGCGCTGTCACACGATGCTGGTGAGCACTTCCTTCTTAGGTCTGCACTAAGCGCAAAAGCGCGTTCGCGCCGTTCTGCCACGGCTGAGCCACCCCGGCCCGACATTCTCAGTCGCAATCACACCCGTTGGTCGGACCGACCTTGGCTTGAACGATATGATGATCGACCCATTCCGCAACGAGACGCCGGGCTTCGTTCAACGATGATTCAGGGTGATGGATGCGGTAGAGCGTGGTGCAGGCCCGGAACGCATCGAGGTCGGCGTTGCCACGCAGCCGTAACTCGCGATACGCGGTCACCACCGCCCGTTCGCACCGGCGTCCAATAGTGCTGGTGTCACGGCCCACGAGCTTCCTCCACGCCCTCGATGTAGTCCGCGCCCGGCCTTCACGCAAGCCGGTCACCCGGCAGCGATGATCTCCGCCAGGGCGCGTCCGACATCCGCCGTGCCGGCCTGACCGCCCATGTCGCGCGTGCGCGGGCCGCCGTCGCGCAGCAGCGTCTCGATCGCCTGGACGATGGCGGCGGCGGCGGCGGTCTCCCCCAAATGCTCCAGCATCATGGCACCGCACCAGACCTGGCCGATCGGATTGCACACGTGCCGCCCGGCGATGTCGGGTGCCGATCCGTGCACGGGTTCAAACATGCTGGGATGCAGCCGCTCCGGGTTGATATTGGCGCTGGGCGCGATGCCGATGCTGCCGGCGACCGCGGGGCCGAGGTCGCTCAGGATGTCGCCGAACAGATTGCTGCCGACCACAACATCGAACCATTGCGGATTCTGCACGAACTGGGCGCACAGGATGTCGATGTGGAATTGGTCGGTGGTGACGTCCGGATAGCGCGCGGCCATGGCGGCAAAGCGTTCGTCCCAATAGGGCATGGTGATGGTGATGCCGTTGCTCTTGGTGGCGGACGTCACGTGCCGGCGGGACCGGGTCATCGCGAGCTCGAAGGCGTATTTCAGGATACGGTCGGTGCCGGTGCGGGTGAAAATGGTGGATTGGGTGGCGAACTCGCGGTCCGTGCCTTCGAACAGGCGACCGCCGACGCTGGAATACTCGCCCTCGGTATTTTCTCGGACGACGTAGAAATCGATATCCTTTTCCGTGCGTCCGGCCAGGGGCGTGCGGGCGCCGGGCATGAGGCGGCAGGGACGGACGCTGGCGTATTGGTCGAAACCGCGGCGGATCGGAATCAACAGGCCCCAGAGCGAGATGTGATCGGCCACCCCCGGCCAGCCGACGGCCCCGAAAAACACGCTGTCATGATCGCGCAATTGGTCCAGCCCGTCGGCCGGCATCATGGCGCCGGTCTTCTGATACCGATCGCAAGACCAGTCGTATTCCGTTGTTTTCAGGGCGAACCCAAATCGCGTCGCGGCGGCCTCCAGCACGCGCAGACCCTCGGGCACGGTCTCTTTCCCGATGCCGTCCCCGGGGATGGCGGCGATTTTATAGATGCGTTCCATACCGGGCATTATGGACGGGCGGAGTGCGCCGGTCTAGGAAGACCGTCATGAATACTGGACATATGCCCGCCTTGAACCTCACCGACTGGGATCGTGACGCGGCGCTGACCACGGCGCGCATCCTGTTGGAAATCAAGGCGGTGAATTTCCGCCCGGAGGAGCCATACACCTTCACCTCCGGCTGGAAATCCCCGGTCTATATCGACTGCCGCAAAATCATCTATTTCCCTCGCGCCCGCGCCAAGATTTGCGAGCTGGCGGCGGAAAAAATCGGCCGGCATATCGGTTATGAAACCATCGAGGCCGTGGCCGGCGGCGAGACGGCCGGCATCCCGTTCGCGGCCTGGATCGCCGACCGGATGATGACGCCCATGGCGTATGTGCGCAAAAAGCCCAAGGGCTTCGGCCGCAATGCGTTGATCGAGGGTGACGTGCCGGAGGGATTGCAGACCCTGCTGGTCGAGGATTTGACCACCGATGGCGGGTCGAAAATCCAATTCGCGCAGGCCTTGCGGGACGCGGGCGCGATCGTCAACCACACTTTCGTGGTGTTCTTCTACGGCGTCTTCCCCGGTAGCTTCGAAAAGCTGGCGGCGATGGGGGTCACCCTGCATCATTTATGCACCTGGTGGGACGTGCTGGAGGCGTGCCGGGACAAGCCCTATTTTTCCGAGCCTGCGCTGGCCGAAGTACGGCGGTTCCTGGAAAACCCGGTCGCCTGGTCCAAAGCCCACGGCGGCGTCGCCTCCGCCGAAGAGGCGGCGGAGCGGAAAGCCAGGGCGTAACTTCTCCCTCTCCCGCTGGCGGGAGAGGGCCGGGGTTGAGGGTGGGTAATAGGCACGACGGCCTGTTCTGCTGAGCCCCTCCCTCACCTGAAGGCCTGTACCCCCAAACTGTGTGTTGCTCCCCCCACGCAAAAGCGTAGCCTACCCGGCATGAACCAAATCCGCCCCAACTCCGCCGCGGCCCGGGATATCGCGCACGCCCTGCACCCCTACACGGACCTGGTCACGCACCAGACAACGGGCCCCATGATCATATCCCGCGGCGAGGGCGTGCGGGTGTGGGACGATAGCGGCCGGGAGTATATCGAGGGGGTCGCCGGCCTCTGGTGCGCCAATCTAGGCTTCAGCAATGAGCGCCTGGCGCGCGCCGCCTATGAGCAGATGCAGCGCCTGCCGTTCTATCATGCCTTCACCGGCAAGTCGCACGACCCGGTAATCGAGCTCAGCGACATGTTGATCGAGCGGGCACCCGTGCCGATGAGCAAAGTGTTCTTCGCCAACTCCGGCTCGGAGGCGAACGATACCGCCATCAAGATGGTCTGGTATTACAACAACGCCCTGGGACGCCCCAATAAGAAAAAGATTATTAGCCGCATCAAGGGTTATCACGGCGTCACCATCGCCGCCGCCTCGCTGACCGGCCTGCCCAACAATCACCGCAGCTTCGACCTGCCGCTACCCGGCTTCCTGCACACCATGACCCCGCATCTCTATCACCAAGGCCTGCCGAATGAGAGCGAGGACGATTTCGCCACACGCTGCGCCGATGAGCTCGAGCGGATGATCCTGGCAGAGGGGCCGGACACGGTCGCCGCGTTCTTCGCCGAGCCCATCATGGGCGCCGGCGGCGTGATCGTGCCGCCGCGCGGCTATTTCGAGAAAATCCAGGCCGTGCTCACCCGGCATGACGTCCTGCTGGTCGCCGACGAAGTGATCTGCGGCTTCGGGCGCACCGGCAATTACTGGGGCACGCAAACCTTCGGCATGCAGCCGGACATCATCACCTGCGCCAAGGCCCTATCCGCCGCGTTCATCCCGATCTCGGCCGTGATGATCACCGACCGGGTCTTCCAGGCGCTGGCGTCCGAAAGCCACGGCATCGGCACGTTCGGCCATGGCTACACCTATTCCGGCCACCCGGTGCCGGCCGCGGTCGCGATCGAGACGCTGAAGATCTACGACGAAATCGGCATCGTCGATCACGTGCGCCACATCGGCCCCATCCTCCAATCCGAACTCCACCGCCGCTTCGCCGGGCACCCCATGGTGGGTGAGGTCCGCGGCATCGGCATGATCGGCGCGATCGAGCTGGTGGCGGACCGTGACACCCACCAGAACTTCGACCCGGCGCTGAAAACCGGCCCCCGGCTCGCCAAGCTCTGCGAAGCCCACGGCGTGATCGCCCGCGGCCTGCCGAATGACAGCCTAGCCTTCAGCCCGCCGCTGATCATGACGGAAAGCGAGCTGGGCCAGATGCTGGACCGGGTGGAGACGGCATTAGCGGAGTTGGCCGCGTGATCGAAGCAACTCATCGAAAGTCGTAGGGCGGATAAGCTCTTGCGCCATCCGCCTAATCCAAGGCGCCCGTTGTAAGGCGAAGGGCGCAAGGGCTCATCCGCCCTGCGGCTCTACAATCGATTACATCAACAGGCGTTCCCCCGGTCGATCCAGGACAGCACCCGGCCCGCGCCAATTTCGAACGTGGTTTCACAGCGCCGCTCCACCGCTTCGGCCGGGAAGCCGGTGTAAACACCGGGGCCAAAAAACCCATAGCCATAGCCATAGCCGCCGAACGGACTCGCGCCAAAAAACACCGTGGACCGCCGGTCATAGGCCACGAATTTGCGCCCGCCCGTCTCATAGGACCGATTCGGTACGCCCATTGACCGCACCAGCTCCGCCTCCGGCTGACCGACCAGGGATGTCAAATATCGCTCCCGGTCCTGCCCGGCGGTGCAGGCGGTAAGACCGATCAGAATGGCCAGGACTGCGAATTTCATGCCGGCATCATGCATCATTGGGCGGCGGAAGCCATGTCACGTCTGTGATACGCGGGGCACCACTGGCGATCATCGCCAGCCGGTCGAAACCGAGCGCAATGCCGGACGCGGCCGGCATGCCGTGCTCCAAGGCGGCGAGGAAATCCTCGTCCATCGGCCAATCCTCGCCATATAGCGCGTGGCGCCGGGCACGGTCCTCGGTGAATCGCGCGCGCTGCTCCCCGGCGTCCGTCAGCTCCTCGAAGGCATTGGCCAGTTCCATCCCGCAGACGAACAGCTCGAACCGCAAAGCGACGCGCGGGTCGTCCGGGTCCCGCCGGGCCAGCGCGGCCTGCGCGGCAGGCCAGTGCGTAAGGAAGGTAGGGTGCGCCCGGCCCAGCTGCGGCTCGATCCGTTCCAGCAACAGGCGGAAGAACAGGTCCTCCCACCCCTCCCCGTCCCGCAAAGCCGCCCCGGCGCTGGCGGCCAAGCCCGGCGCGTCCCCGGCGGTGCCGAGCACGTCGGCGCCAGCATAGCGGGTGAACGCGTCCGCGACGGTCAGACGTTCGAACCCGCCAAGGCTGGTCTCAACGCCGGCGCAGCTCACGACAGGCGGCAGCACCGCGCGCAGCAAGGCCTCCGTCTCGTCCATCAGCCCGGCGAAATCGAGCCCCGGGCGATACCATTCCAGCATGGTGAACTCCGCCGCATGCCGCGCACTGCCCTCACCGTTGCGCCAGACCCGCGCCAGCTGAAACACCGGTCCGGCGCCCCCGGCCAGCAGGCGCTTCATGGCGAATTCCGGGCTGGTATGCAGCCACAGCGCCCGGCGCGTACCGTCCGGCATCTCCTGTTCGGTGCGGAATGCGCGCAGATGCACCTCCTCACCGGGCGCGGGCACGGCATAGGGAGTCTCCACCTCAAGGGTGCCGCGTGCATCGAAGAACGCCCGCACCGCCTGAGTCAGCCGGGCGCGGCGGCGCAGATAGGGCATCCGGTCGGCCAGGGTGCGCCAGGCAGGTGAGAGGGGTTCGGACACCGTAGGATGGGTGAAACCCATCGATGGCCATAGTCAAGCCTAAAGCATCACAAATCTGCCTGCCTCACGCCGTAGATTGGGCGAAATCCACCGCTTTCCGCCACGGACGATCCCACCACTATCGAAACACTTGACTGCCCGCAACAGAATATGTTCCTATCATCCTCACATGCACCCCACCCCCACCCCTCCCCCATCACCGCCCCAATCACTCGAAGACGATGACGCCTACTATCGCGCCATCCTCCACGGCCTCATCGACCGCGGCGCAGACCTTGCCCGTCAACTCCACGACCGCGCGGCCAAAGAACCCGAACCCGACCCAACCATCGCCTTCGATCGCATCGCCCGCACCATCCGCCGCAACATCGCCCTCGCCCGCCACATCGCAACCAACCCACCGAAAACCCGCACCCAAACCGTCGAACGCACCCAAGCCCGCGAGAAAATAATCCGCGGCGTGGAGGACGCCATCGAAGCCAGGCGCGCCCCAACCACCGAAACCGCCACCCTCTACAACGAACTCAACGAACGCCTCGATGACGCCGCTTTCGAGCGCGACCTCCGCACCCGGCCGCTCGATGACATCATCGAAGAGCTCGCCCGCGACCTCGGCGTCGCCAGCCAGTCCCGCGCCTGGGTCTGGAAGCGCCGCACCCCCGTCGACATCGCCACCTTCCGCGCCCGCGCCGCCCGGACCACGAACGCTACTGATCATCAAAACAATCGTAGCGTGGGCTTCAGCCCACAACCACCACCACCACCAAAACAAAATAAGCGCTGGGCTGAACCACCGTAAGATGGGTGCAACCCATCGCTTCCCGGCAAACGCGAAGCGCATGAACCATCTAACGGCGCGCCCACCCTTGGAGACAAGCAGCCGGCAAGCTACATGTCCTGAGTGCGAACATTGCCAGAACCTTTCGCCGCCTGGTTCACCCGCCGCGGCTGGTCCCCCCGCCCGCATCAGCTGCGCATGATCGGCGCCGCCGAGGCCGGCCAGAGCGCGCTGCTGATCGCGCCGACCGGCGGCGGCAAGACGCTGTCCGGCTTCCTCCCCAGCCTGATCGACCTCGCGGCCGAGCCCCGCGCCGGGCTGCACACGCTGTACGTAAGCCCGCTCAAGGCCCTGGCCACCGACATCGCCCGCAACCTGCTGGCGCCGGCCGAAGAAATGGGGCTGTCCGTCACCATCGAGACCCGCACCGGCGACACCCCCGCCAACCGCCGCGCCCGCCAGAAGGCGTCACCCCCCAATATTCTACTGACCACGCCGGAGAGCCTGGCGCTGCTGCTATCCCTACCCGACGCCGCCACGCTGTTCGCCGGTTTGCGCACCGTGGTGATCGATGAGGTGCACGCGCTGGCCGGCACCAAGCGCGGCGACCAACTGGCGCTGGGCCTGGCCCGGCTGACCACGCTGGCGCCCGAGGCCCGCCGGGTCGGCCTCTCGGCCACGGTCGCGCACACGCGCGCCCTGCTGGACTATGTCGGCTGCGGCACCGAGCCGGAACTGATCGAGGTGGCGGAGGGCGCCCCCCCCGTGCTGAGTATCTTGCTGCCGGAAGAGCGCCTGCCCTGGTCCGGGCATATGGGCCTCAGCACCGCGTCCCGGATTTTGGCGCAAATCGAAAAAGCGGACATGACGATCGTGTTCGTGAACACACGGGCGCAGGGCGAGCTGATGTTTCAGGCGCTGTGGAAGATCAATACCGAGACGCTGCCGATCGCGGTGCATCACGGCAGCCTGGACATCGCCCAGCGCCGCAAGGTGGAGGCGGCGATGGCGGCCGGGCAGTTGCGCGCGGTGGTGGCGACCAGCTCGCTCGACCTCGGGATCGACTGGGGCGGCGTGGACCAGGTGATCCAGGTGGGCGCGCCGAAGGGGGTATCCCGGCTGTTGCAGCGGGTCGGCCGCGCCAACCACCGGATGGACGAGGCCAGCAACGCGCTGCTGGTACCGGCCAACCGGTTCGAACTGCTGGAGTGCGAAGCCGCCATCGAGGGCGTGGCCGCGCAGGAGCAGGACGGTGCCGCGCCCCTGCCCGGCGGCCTCGACGTTTTAGCGCAACACCTACTGCTGACCTCCGCCGCCGGGCCGTATGTGCCGGAGGACATGTTTGCCGAGATCAAGCGAGCCGCGCCCTACAAGGGTCTGATTAAGCAAGATTTCGAAGACACGCTGCGCTTTGTCGAGGATGGCGGCTACGCACTGGCCGCCTATGACCGATACCGCAAGTTGTTCCGGGACAGCGATGGGCGGATCCATATCAAGAGCGAGCGGATCGCCCGCATGGCCCGGATGAACATGGGCACCATCGTCGAGGCGCCGGTGCTGAAGGTGCGGCTGTCGGGACGCGGCGGGGCGGCGTTGGGTGAGATTGAGGAGAGTTTCGTCACCATGATGACCCCCGGTGACACCTTCATGTTCGCCGGACGTCTGCTGCGCTTCAACCGCATCCGCGAAACCACCGTCGAGTGCTCGGAGGGCGGCACCGGGGAGCCGATGGTCCCCGCCTATGCCGGCGCCCGTCAGCCGCTCACCACCAACCTCGCCGCCCGCGTCCGCCGCATGCTGCACGATCCGTCCACCTGGTCACACTACCCGGAACAGGTGCGGGAGTGGCTTTCGTTGCAGCAAGACCGGTCCGAGTTGCCCGGTGAGACCGATCTGCTGGTGGAGACGTTTCCCCGCAACGGCCGCTGGTATCTGGTGGCCTATACGTTCGAGGGCCGCAACGCGCATCAGACGCTGGGCATGCTGCTGACGCGCCGGATGGAGCGGGCCGGGTATGCGCCGCTGGGGTTTGTCGCGACCGATTACGTCATCGCTGTCTGGTCCGCGCATGAGCCGGTGGACGTAGCACCGCTGTTCGATCAGGACATGCTGGGCGACGACCTCGAGGCCTGGATGGACGAGAGCAGCATGCTCCGCCGCACCTTCCGCAACGTGGCGGTGATCTCGGGCCTGGTGGAGCGGAACCAGCCCGGCGCCGAGAAAAACCGCCGGCAAGTCACTGTGAATACGGATTTGATCTATGACGTGCTGCGCCGCTACCAGCCCGACCACGTCCTGCTCCGCGCCACGAAGGCAGACGCGGCGGGCGGCATGACCGATTTGGGCCGTCTGGCGGACATGCTGGGCCGTGTGAAAGGTCAGGTCCGCCACGTAGCCCTGGACCGCGTCTCCCCCCTTGCGGTCCCGGTGCTACTGGACATCGGCCGCGAAAGCGTGCGCACCCAGGGTGGCGAGGACGATCTGCTGGCCGAGACGGAGGCGTTGGTGGCGGAAGCGACGGGCCTGGCCGAGCCGAGCGACAAGCCGATGCGCGTCCACGCGGTTCACCGCGCCAACCTCGCGATCCTGCAAAGAAAACCGCGCAATCGAAAGGCCGCCCAAGCGTGACTCCGCTCCATTTCATGGGCGAACGCCTGATGCTGGACCCCATGGGTGCCGTCTGGTGGCCCGCCGCGGATATGCTGATCGTGGCCGACCTGCACCTGGAAAAAGGCAGCGCCTGCGCCGTCCAGGGCCGCCTGGTTCCCCCCTGGGACACCAGGGTCACGCTGGACCGCCTCGCCCTGCTCATGCGCCGCCACCGCCCGGCGCGCGTGCTGGCCCTGGGCGACACCTTCCACGACCGCGACGCCGCACCCAGAATGCAAACCCAAGACGCCACCCGCCTCACCGCCATGACCGAAGCCGCCCAGTTCATCTGGGTCCTAGGCAACCACGACCCCGCCCCCCAAGGCCTGCGCGGCGAAACCGTCCCCGAATGGACCGAAGGCCCCTTCACCTTCCGCCACGAAGCCCGCCCCGGCACCACCGGCGAACTCTGCGGCCACCACCACCCGAAGGCGCACATCGAAACCCGCGCCGGCCGAGTAACCCGGCCCTGCTTCGTCAACGACGCGCGGCGTCTCATGCTGCCATCACTCGGCAGCTACACCGGCGGACTGGATGTGGCCCACCCAGCGATACGCTCTTTATTCCCACGAGGCGGGCGGGCGTTCTTATTGTCCAAGGACCGGCTGTTTAGCTTTAGTTTGGCGGGAGCCTAGCTGAGGTGGCTATGGATTGGACGGTTTGCGCAGCCATAGAAGGGATGCCCAGGAAGCTCTCCGGCCCGCCGCTGATAAGGCAAAGCCGAGTGCGGCCTGAGGACATGATTTCAAACCAGCACAGGGGTTTCGAGTGGCTCGCTGACTGCTTCGACTTACCTCTGAACACCGTGCGCATCGTTTTGAACTTTCCAAGGCAGAACGGGATTCAAGGTTCGACTTGTTAACGAGTTCCCTTGTTCGAGCCTCATGCGATCACTGGAACGCCCTGGATATACGGAGCGAGGCCACGTTCGTAATATCGCAAAACAGCATCAGCATTCTTTTTAGTGACGTTCTGTTCCGATACCGTAGGCCACCAATCATATACAGCCCTAATCACAGTATCACAGAATGTTCTGAGATTTAAGACAAGCGCGTTGTTTAATGTGCTGTTGTGAACGCTGTAATAGGGGTTTGGTGGAACAAAAATTACCCGAGAGGTTCTGCCGCCGGTTGTGTCCCC
>JAYVOF010000245.1:0-7833 GCA_043758105.1 Rhodospirillales bacterium
GTTCAGCGCCAGCAAATTGGTCTGCAACGTGATCTCGTCGATCGTGCTGATGACCGACGCCATGTCGCGCGAAGAGCCCTTGATCATTTCCATGGCATCCACCGCGCGCTGCATTGTTCTGCCGCTGCCCTCTACATCGGTCCTCGAGGCGCTGATGGCGACCCTCGCTGCTTCGGCCTCGGTGGACATATTGCAAATGCTGGCCGTCACTTCGTTCAGAGCGGCGGCGCTCTGCTTCAACGTCGCCGCCTAAACGTCCGTGCGCTGCGATAGGTTATTCGCGGATGTGCTGATTTCAGTGCCGCGATCATAGATCAGCGTCACGCTGGCGGAGATATCCTTCACCATGCTGCCCAGCATCCGCAAAGCGCCGTTGAAGTCGCCACGCAGCTTCTCGTCTTCCTGCGGAAATTCGATATCGAGCGGACGGCTGAGATCGGCGTCCGCCAGACGGTCCAGCGCCGCGGAAAGCGCCTCCACCACCCGGCGCTGATCGGCGGCACGGATTTCCCGGCGCATATCCTGATGCCGGCGCGCATCATCGGCCGACCGGCGCTGCGCCGAGGCGTCCCGGGCGATTTTCGTTGCCGTGGTGACGGCCTGAACCAATGTGTCCAACGCATTGACGTCATCGATGCGACCGCTGAATGCCACTTGAGGCACCCCGACATACAACACGCCGACAACCGCACCCTCGCTCACCAGCGGTTCATACACCGCCAGATAGGGCTCCCCAGAATTTCCGCTTCGCCCCGGTACGATAGCCCCTTGCGCAACACCGTTTAGAGCACGAAGGAAGAATTCAGCATCGTTCCGACCGCCCGATCGCCCTCGGGTTTGCGGACGTTCGTAGAAATACGTAGATTTCCAAGGAAAATTGTCGCAGTACCCCCGGCCTTATCGCGCACCTTGTCCACGATCTCATAGTTGCCGTTGACCAGATGATCGCCAAAATACAGCTGCACCCCCGTTACGCGCGGTTCACCTTTTTCTTGGATCAACCGCTGCAGCAGCGCTATATTCCGGTCGAGGTCGTGCTGCTTGGCCATCACCACTTCTTGTTCCACTGCCGAACGGCGGCCGTCACGAGACGCTGCTTTAAACCGTTCGCAGTCCGCCCGGCCATTATGCGCGAGACCAGTAAGAAACCGATCGTGATCGTAAACAGAACGAACCCGAGCCACACGACGAGTGAGCCGCTCTGCAGCGTCAACATAGGCCAACCCATGACGCAACCTTCCAACGCCGGTTAGGGCATCCGCACCCGCCGAGCCCCTACTCTACCGCTGGAAACTTAAAAAGCGTTTAAAAGCGAACGCAATATTTGTTTGCTATGTTACGCGCCCGTGACAGTGCTTGAACTTCTTGCTACTGCCGCACGGGCAGGGCGCATTGCGCGCGATATCCCGCCAGGTGGTCGGATCGGCCGGGTCGAACGCCAGGGCCGGCGGGCGTTCGGCCTCCATCACGTCACCGCCGGCATAGGGCGCGAACGCGGCCGGGTCGTTGTAGCTCATGGTCTGAGGGGCCGCACCCTGGAATTCAGGCACCGGCGGCGGTTCGGCCCCGAGTTCCACCCGCGCGAGCATGGTCGTGACCCGCTCCTTCAGCTCGTCCAGCATCGCGTTGAACAGCATGAACGCTTCGCTTTTATACTCATTGAGCGGATCGCGCTGACCATAGGAGCGCAAGTTGATGCCCTGGCGCAAATGGTCGAGTGCCAGCAGGTGCTCCTTCCAGACCTGGTCCAGCATCTGCAGCAACATGGACTTTTCCACGAACCGCATCAGCTCAGGCCCGAGATTGGCGGCCTTGGCGGCGAGTGCGGAGGCACCGGCGGCCTCGATCCGCTCGCGGATGCCCGTCTCGTCCATGCCCTCCTCGCGGCCCCATTCGACCACCGGCAGATCGAGGTTCAGGATACGGCGGATGTCGTCGGCCAGCTCCGCGGTCTTCCACTGCTCGGCGTAGGCTTTTTCGGGGATGTTGCGGCTCACCAGGGCGCTGATGACCTCATCGCGCATGTCGCGGACGGTTTCGCTCACATCATCGGCGCGCATAAATTCGCGGCGCTGCGCATAGACTTCGCGACGCTGGTTGTTCATGACGTCATCGTATTTCAGCACGTTCTTACGGGTATCGAAGTTACGCGCTTCGACTTTCTTCTGCGCTTTTTCTAGCGCCTTATTGATCCACGGATGGATAATGGCCTCGCCGTCTTTCAGACCCATCTTCTGTAGCATACCGCCCATCCGGTCCGAGCCGAAGATACGCATGAGGTCGTCTTCGAGGCTGAGGAAAAACCGGCTTGCGCCCGGGTCACCCTGCCGGCCGGAGCGGCCGCGCAGCTGGTTGTCGATCCGCCGGCTCTCATGCCGCTCGGTCCCGATCACCAGCAACCCGCCCGAGGCCTTCACCTCGTCGTGCCAGCCGGCGACCTGGCTCGTGATCTCCGCCGCGCGGGCCGCCCGGTCCTCGTCGGGCAGATCTACCGTCTCGAGCTTGATGCGCATGTCGGCATTGCCGCCGAGTTTGATGTCGGTGCCGCGTCCGGCCATGTTGGTGGCGATGGTGATGGCGCCGGGCGCCCCGGCCTGGGCGACGATCGTGGCCTCCTTTTCGTGGAAGCGCGCGTTCAGCACCGCGTGGGGCACGCCCTTCTTGGTCAACAATTCGCTAATGACCTCGCTTTTTTCGATGCTGGTGGTGCCGACCAGCACCGGCTGGCCTCGCTCCCGCGCTTCGGCGATCAGCGCGGCCACGGCGTCGTATTTCTCCCCGGCGGTCCGATAGACCTCGTCGTCCGAATCCTCCCGCGACACCGGAACGTTGGTCGGGATCTCCAGCACCTCCAGCTTATAGATCTCGGCGAACTCATCCGCCTCCGTCAACGCCGTGCCGGTCATCCCCGCGAGCTTGGGATACAGGCGGAAATAATTTTGGAACGTGATGCTGGCCAGCGTCTGGTTTTCCGGCTGGACCGTCACGTGCTCCTTGGCTTCCAGCGCCTGATGCAGGCCTTCGGAAAACCGCCGGCCCTCCATCATCCGTCCGGTGAATTCGTCGATCAGGATGACCTTGTCGTCACGGACGATGTAATCGACGTCCCGGGAGAACAATACATTGGCACGGAGCGATTGCTGCACGTGATGGATCACGGAGACGTTGAACATATCATAGAGGTTCCCCTCGGTGATGATGCCTGCCTCACGCAGCATGTCTTCGACCCGTTCAGATCCTGGCTCGGTCATGGTCACGGTCTTGAATTTCTCGTCTTTCTCGAACGTGGTTTTGTCTTTGATCAACTCGATCACGACGACGTTGACCGTGCGATACAGGTCGCTGCTGTCCTCCGCCGGGCCGCTGATGATCAACGGCGTCCGCGCCTCGTCCACCAGAATGCTGTCCACCTCGTCCACGATGGCGTAGGCGAAATCGCGCTGGGTCATGTCCTCCAGCCGGTATTTCATGTTGTCGCGTAAATAGTCGAAGCCGAACTCATTGTTCGTGCCATACGTGATGTCCGCGGCATAGGCGGCCCGGCGCTCATGATCCTCGAGCCCGTGCACGATGACGCCAGTGGTCATGCCCAAAAACCCATACACCCGGCCCATCCACTCCGCGTCACGCGCGGCCAGATAATCGTTCACCGTCACCACATGCACGCCGGCCGCCGGGAGCGCATTCAAATACACCGGCAGCGTGGCCACGAGGGTTTTGCCCTCGCCGGTCTTCATCTCGGCGATCTTGCCGTCATGCAGCACCATGCCGCCGATCATCTGCACGTCGAAATGCCGTAGGCCGAGCACACGGCGCGCCGCCTCCCGCACCGTCGCGAACGCCTCCGGCAGCAGGTCACCGAGCTTGGCGCCCCCGGCCAGCCGCTCGCGAAACTCGGTCGTTTTGGCCGCCAGCGCCTCATCCGTCAGCGCCTCCATGGCCGGCTCATACGCGTTGATTCCCGCGACCCGGCGTTGATACGCCTTTAGCGATCGGTCATTGGCGGAGCCAAAGAGGGTGCGGGCGATGGTGGCGAACATCATAAGCCTTCCTGATGGCGATCACGACACAGATCGCGGGGCTCGGGTCAGATAAGACCCCCATCGGGCCGGGTCAACGATCCGCCATAACGGGAGCCGCTTCTTGTCGGCGGGAGGGCGTTCGGGCATGGTCCGCCCGCTTCCAATAAGCCGCTTCCGTTTGTGCCGCTCTTGCCATTGAGGTCTTCATGCGCCGTCTCCGCTTCGCGAGTGCCTTCCTGTTGGCTTCCACGGCATTGTGCCTTGCGCAAACGCCGCCGGGCGCGCCCCAGGCTGCGGCAAAAGCCCCCGATCCGGTCGTGGCGAAGGTCGGCCCGACCGAACTGCACGCCAGCGACCTCGCGGACGCGGCGCAGACCCTTCCGGAGGAGCTGCGCGGCATGCCGCCGGCGACGCTGTATCCGATGCTGCTGGATCAGCTGATCGACCGCCGCATCATCGTGCTCGCGGCCCGGAAACAGGGGCTCGACAAGGACCCGGCGGTGCAGAAACAGATCGAGCGCTCGACCGATAACGCCATGCAAAACGCCCTGCTCAGCCGCGACATCGCGCCCACCCTCACCGACGATGCCATCAAGGCGCGGTATGAGCGGGACTTTGCCAACAAATCCGGCGACGAAGAGGTGCATGCCCGCCACATCCTGGTCCCGGACGAGGATCAGGCCAAGGCGATCATCGCGCAACTGAAGGCCGGTGGCGATTTCGCCGAATTGGCCAAGCAGAACAGCAAGGACCCCGGTGCCGCGTCCGGCGGCGACCTCGGGTTCTTTAAAAAATCCGACATGCTGCCGGAATTCGCCGATGCGACGTTTGCGCTGAAGGTCGGCGAATACACCCAAACCCCGGTCAAAACGCGCTTCGGCTGGCACATCATCAAACTCGAGGAGCGCCGCGCCGCGCCGCCGGTGACGCTGGAACAGGTCCGCGACGAAGTCCGGCAGGGCCTGATCCAAGACGGCGTGAGCAAGGTCCTCACCGCCGCGCGTGAGGGCGTGAAGGTTGAAAAGTTCAAAGCCGACGGCTCCGCCATGGACCCGGCGGACACGGCACCGGCCAAGGTCATGGATCCAGCAGCCAAATGAGCCTCGCTCCATCCCCGCTCGCGGTCGCCCTGCCGGAGCTGCCGCCCATGGCCGGCGTGCGGCTCGGCTCGGCCGCGGCGGGCATCCGTTACACCGGGCGGACCGACCTGGTGATGCTGGCGTTTCCGTTCGACACCGCGGTGGCGGGGGTGTTCACCCGCAATAAATGCCCCGGCGCCCCGGTCGATTGGTGCCGGGACGCGCTGCGGGGCGGGCATGCCCGGGCGCTGGTGGTCAATGCCGGAAACGCCAACGTCTTCACCGGTAAGGCGGGTGCTGCGGTCGTCCGCGAAACGGCGGAGGCGGCGGCGGAGCTATTGGATTGTCATGCGGACGAGGTCTTCGTCGCCAGCACCGGGGTGATCGGCGAACCGTTACCCGTCGAACGGTTGATCGCCGCACTCCCGGGGCTCCTCGCCGCCCTGACCGAGAACGGGTGGGAGGCGGCGGCGCGGGGCATCATGACGACCGATACCTTCCCCAAGGCCTGCACCCGCACCGTGTTCATCGAGGGCAGCCCGGTGACCATCAGCGGCTTTGCCAAGGGCAGCGGCATGGTGGCACCCGACATGGCGACCATGCTCTGCTTCCTCGTGACCGACGCGAAGCTGCCGCGCGCCATGCTGCAGGACATGCTCGCGCGGGGGGTGCGGCGCAGCTTCAACTGCACGACGGTCGATAGCGATACCAGCACGAGCGACACCGTATTGCTGTTTGCCACTGGGCAGGCAGGCCATGCGAAGGTGGGTAAGGACGATACCAAGCTGGTGCGCCGGTTCAGGGATGCGCTCGACGCCATCCTGCTGGACTTGGCGCTGCAGGTCGTGCGGGACGGGGAGGGGGCGCAGAAGCTGGTGCGGATCGACGTCACCGGGGCCACGTCCGGCAAGTCGGCGCGCCGGGTGGCGATGGCGATCGCGAACTCGCCGCTGGTGAAAACGGCGATCGCCGGGGAAGACGCAAATTGGGGCCGGATCGTCATGGCGGTCGGTAAATCGGGTGAACCCGCGGACCGGGACCGGCTTTCGGTCGGCATCGGCGGCACCTGGATGGCGCGGGATGGCGGCGTGGTGCCGGGCTATGACGAGGGCCCGGTGGTGGCACATATGCGGGGGCGCGAAATCGGCATCACGGTCGATCTTGGCCTGGGTAAAGGCCGCGGCACCGCGTGGACCTGTGACCTGACGCACGGATATATCGACATCAACGGCAGCTATCGCAGCTGACGCGTGGGCCGGCGGTCATGCCCGATATTCTGAATATCAGCGCCGCCGACGTCGCGGCACGGCGGGAGTTGCGCCGGTATAAGCGGTTCGCGACGGGCTTGCTCGTGCTGATGGGCGTGCTGACCGGCGCCAGCTTTGCCTTGCCGCCCGGGTTCTGGGCCGATTTGCTGCAATCCAGCGCCAAAGCCGGGTTGGTGGGCGGCCTGGCGGATTGGTTCGCCGTGACGGCCCTGTTCCGCCATCCGCTCGGCCTGCCGATCCCCCACACCGCGATCATCCCCCGGCAAAAGGAGCGCCTGGGCCGCGCCCTCGGGCGGTTTGTCGCCGGGCACGTGTTCACCCCGGCCGAGGTGTCACGCGTGCTGGGACGGATCGACCTGCCGGCCATCCTGTCCCGCTTCCTGACCGACCCGGTGGCCGTCGCACCGGCAGCGCGCGCGATGGCGACCATGATGCCGCGCATCCTGGCGACCGTGGAGGATGGGCGGGCGCGGCGGACCCTGGCGCGGATCGTGCCGCGGTTGGTGGGCGGCGCGGCGGCCGGGCGGATCGTGGCGCGGGCGATGCGCACCCTCGTGGACGGTGGGCGGCATCAGGAGGCGCTGGGGTTCTTGCTGGGCGAGTTGCGGGCGGTGCTCGACAGCAAGCACGATGCGCTGCACGGCTTTATTCAGGACAAGGTCCGGGCGTCGGGCGGCCGGCTGGTCGGCTGGGTGCTGGGCGCGCAGGTGGCGGAGCGCGTGCTGGGCGTGGTGCGTGACGAGCTGGAGCGGGTGGGGCCGGATGGCGGGCGCATCCGCCTGGCATTCGACGAATGGGTGCGGAGCGAGATCGACCGGATCGAGCAGGACCCGGCGCGCGCGGCCGAGATCGGACGCACCGTGCGCCGGGTCGTGGCGCATGAGACGGTGCAGGCCTGGTTATGGGACGTGTGGTCCCGGATGCGCGTGGCGTTAGAGGCCGATGCCGCCCGTCCGGAGGGCCGGACCCAGGCGGTGATCGCCGCCGCCCTCGGCAATTTAGGCGCGTTACTCGCCGATGACCCGGCGGTCCGCGCGCGGCTACAGATCGCGGCAGAGGGGATCATCGCCGGGCTGCTGCCGAGTGCGCAGGTGCAGCTGTCGGACTTCATCGGTGACGTCGTGGCCGGGTGGGACGCGGACACGCTGACGGAAAAGCTCGAGCTGCGGGTGGGGCGAGATTTGCAGTTCGTCCGGGTGAATGGGACGGTGGTGGGTGCGCTGGCGGGGGGCGTGTTGTTCTTGGTATTGCGCGCCGCGTTCGGAACGGCCGCCGGGTGACACCCACCGTCATTGGTTGGTGCCGCCGGTAGAATAGACCAGCCATACCAGGAGGACCGTGTGATCCACCGAGAGCTGCAGCAAATCGTAGAGCTTGTGAAGCTTTCGATTTTCATTTTTCGCCTCAAACTGGCCCCGAAAAAAACGGTGTTCTTGGCTCTTTTCGGGCTCTACGGGCGACTTA
>JAYVOF010000246.1:0-7810 GCA_043758105.1 Rhodospirillales bacterium
TTCGGCAGCTTGTCCGTGCCGTACGCCGCCGCGTCGTTCACCAAGAGGGGGACCTGCACCTCGGTATAGCCATGATACTTGATATGAAAATCCAGCATAAACTGACCAAGCGCCCGTTCCAGCCGAGCCAACCCGCCGCGCAGCAGGGTGAAACGCGCCCCGGCCATCCGGCTCGCACGCTCGAAATCCATCTGGCCTAGGATTTCGCCCAGCTCGAAATGCTCGCGCGCCCCCTCGATATGACGCGGCGCACCGATCGTCTTCCAGCATTCATTGCTGGTCTCGTCCGCCCCGTCCGGAACGCTGGCGTCGAGCAAATTAGGAAGCGACTCCAGCTCCCGTTTAATTGCCGCATCGAGCGCTCCGGCCTGGGCCTCCAGTGCGGTCATCTCGTCCCGCAGCCCGGTCGCCTCCGCTTCGACTGCGCTGGTATCCGCGCCCGTTCGCCGGCCCTGTCCGGCTTCCTTGGCCAGGACGTTGCGCCTGGCTTGTTTCTCTTGTGCCACCCCCATCGCGGCCCGGCGTTCGGTATCGATCGCCAAAATTCGGGCAGCGACGGGCGCGATGCCGCGACGGGCGAGGTTCGCATCGAACGCCGCCGGGTCCGCCCGGACGGCCCTTATATCATGCATCCTCTTCGACCCGTTTCGTCTCGACCCAACTTGCGGAGAAGATGGAGATTTCATAGAGCAGGATCATGGGAATCGCGAGCCCGGTCTGCGTGATCACGTCGGGCGGCGTGATGATCGCCGCGACGATGAACATGCCGACATAGGCGTAGCGGCGGTATTTCTTCAGGCCCTTCGATGAAATAATCCCCACCTTCGCCAATAACGTCAGCAGCACCGGCAACTGGAACGCCAGACCAAACGCGAAAATCAGCCGCATGACGAGGCTCAAATACTCGCTGACCTTCGCCTCCAACTGCACCGGCAACCCGCCCGCGCCGTCCGCCGATTCGAAACTCAGGAAGAACTTCCACGCCGCCGGGAACACGAAGTAATACGCCAGCGCCGCGCCACCGATGAACAACACCGGGGTCGCAAGCAAGAACGGGAGGAACGCCCGCTTCTCGCTCCGATACAGCCCGGGCGCCACGAACATGTAGATCTGCGTGGCCACCACCGGAAACGACAAGAACGCCGCGCCGAAGAACGCTACGCGAAGATAGGTAAAGAACGCCTCGTACAGCGCGGTATAGATCAGCCGGCGGTTGGTCCCCCGGTTCGCCAAAATATCCGCCAGCGGCTGCACCAGGAAAGAATAAATATCCCGGCTGAAATAATAGCACAGCGCAAAACAGACGCCGAACGCCACCGCGGACCACAGCAGCCGGGTCCGCAGCTCCGTCAGATGGGCCAGCAGCGGCATCGGCTGATCGTTGATCGGGTCTTCTGTCATATCCGCCATCGTGTCAGACCCGGCGTTCGGTGCCGGGCGGGATAAACGCCGGTGGGGCCGTGGCATGGGCGATATGCGGCGGAATGAACGCGGGCGCCGTGGCCGGCACCCGGTCACCGAACGCGACGGCGGGCTCCGGCTCCGGCAGTGTGATCACGTGGGTGGCGTGCTCGGCGACCTCGATCGAAGGAACGGGTGGGGGCACCGGTGCGGATGCGAACGGCGTCGTCATGCTCTGGCGGATCGTGCCGTCGCCGTCCACCGCGCTCAAGATCTTACCCTTGATGTCCAGGTTGCGGATGCCCTGGATGCCGTCCCGGACCTCATGCAGATTGGCCTCGCGCACCATCTCATCGACGTGCACCTGAAACTCGGACGCCATGCGCCGGGCCTTCTTCAGCATGGCCGAGACGGTCTTGATCGCAACCGGCATGTCCTTCGGGCCGATCAGGATCAGGGCCACGACGGCAATCAGGCCTATTTCGGTCCAGGCGAAGTCGAACATGGTGCCTCCGCCGGAGGACCTAGCACGCGTCCCCAGTCGGGGAAACGGGGGGGGAAACGGGGGCGTCCCCCACCGGCAGCGAGCCGTCCCGCACCAGATCCTCCCGCCGCGGCAAATCCTTCAACGATTTCAGCCCGAATTGCGTGAGGAACGCCGCCGTGGTGCCCCACAGCGTCGGACGGCCCGGGACCTCCCGCCGGCCCCGCGGCTCGATCAGCCCGGCCTCCAGCAGCGCGTCCATGGTGGATTGACCCAGGCTTACGCCGCGCACCGCCTCGATCTCGGTGCGGGTGGCGGGCTGGTGATAGGCGATGATGGACAGCGCCTCCATGGCCGCGCGCGGCAGGCGGCGAGGCTGCACCACCACGCGGGTCAAATGCGGCGCGAGGTCGGGCGCGGTGCGGAATTGCCAGCCGCCGGCGACCTCGATCAACTCAACGCCGCCGCCCTGATACCGGGCCCGCACGGCGTCCAACGCGGCCTCCGGCTCGATGTCATCCGGGAGCAGCCGCGCCATGGCGGCCAGGGTCACGGGTTCGGCGCTCGCGAATAGCAGGGCCTCCAGCAGGCGGCACGCGAGCGTGATACCCGGTGCCGTCATCGCGCCCGGCATAAGATATCCCCGAACGCATGCTCCTGACGCAGCTCCATCCGCCCATCCCGCGCAAGCTCGAGCCCGGCCAGCAGCGTGCTCGCCAGGGCGGCGCGGTGGCGGATCGCCGTCGCCTCGGCCGGCAGGAACTGCGCCAGCGCCATCCAGCCGCGGAGCGCCGGCGAGCCGAGCATGGCCGTGAGCCGGGTTAGCGCGTCCTGCACCGTCCATAGCACCGGGCGCGCCGGCTGATAGGCGGAGGCAGCACCGCGGCGGGCCGTGACATAGGCGCGGATCAGGCCCGGCAATTTGGCCGCAAGGCTCGACCGGTCCACGGCCACATGATCCTCCGGCGCCCCCCGCCCGAACACGTCTCGCCCCAGCTGCATCCGCCGATCGAGCCAGGATGCCGCCGCCCGCATCTCCTGGAGCGCCTGGATCCGGTGCGCCAGCACGTCCGCTGCGAGCTCTCCCTCTTCCGCGGCCGCCGCGTCGGGCGGCAGCAGCAGCCGGGATTTCAACCACGTCAGCCATGCCGCCATCACGAGCCAGTCCGCCGCCAGCTCGATCCGGATCTGCACCGCCCCCTGCACGATCGCCAAGTATTGCTCGACGATTGCCAGGATCGAGATGCGCGACAGATCGACCTTTTGCTTTTGCGCCAGGTCCAGCAGCAGGTCCATTGGCCCCTCGAACCCGTCCAACTGCAACTGCAGCCGCTCAGACATTGTGACCCGCCAACGTCAACACGAGGTCGTAGGCCCAGGGAATCACCTCGCCCAACGCATGCCCCACCGGATCCCAATCCACGTCATAGATCTTCAGCACCCGCGGCAGCACGAACACCGTCAGCACGACGATCACGATGCCCGCCCGCTCGAGTCGCCCCCAGATCTCCGCCGCCCGCTCCGGCAACAGGCCGACCACGATCCGCCCGCCATCGAGCGGGGGGATCGGCAAAAGGTTGAACAATCCCAGCACCAAATTGGCCAAGATAAAGAACTCGAAGAACTGGGCCACATACGTGCCGACCGCGGCCGGCACCCAATCCGCGGCATACAACGCGATGGCCCCCAGCCAGGCCAGGCCGAAATTCATCAGCGGCCCGGCGGCGGCCACCAGCATCATGCCGCGGCGCGGATCGCGGAACCGCCAGGCCGAGACCGGCACCGGCTTGGCCCAGCCAAACAGGAACGCGACCCGCCCGATGGTCGCGATCTGGATCAGCATCAAGGCACCCGGCACGATCAACGTGCCCACGTCATCCACATGCTTCAACGGATTGAGCGACAGCCGCCCCTGCTCCCGGGCCGTATCGTCGCCCAGCGCCAGCGCCGCATAGCCGTGCGCCGCCTCATGCAACGTGATCGCCACGATCGCCGGAACCGCCGCCAGCAGGAACTCCGCCACCATGTGGTTCATAGCCGGGGCCCATCGCGCTCGGATTCGAGCGCGCCGATGTCCAAATCCTGCCGCCGGGCCGCCGCCAGCGCCCGCCCGGCCTGCAACCGCGCCGCGGTCCGCGGCCTCACCGGACCCGCACTCCGCAGCACCGCCTCACTCTCGGCCAGCACGCCGTTGCAATGCAGCGCCAGGTCGCACCCCGCCGCGATCGCCCCCGCCGCCCGCTCCGCCATGGTGCCGGTCAAGGCCCCCATCACCAGATCATCCGACACCAGCACCCCCTGAAAGCCGATCCGCCGGCGAATCACACCCTCCACCACCAACGGCGATAGCGTGCCCGGCCGCGTCGCGTCGATATCCGGATACAGCACATGCGCGGTCATCATCCAGGGGAGGCTGGCCAGGGCGCGGAACGGTTCGAGGTCGGCCTCGACATCGCCGGTCACCACCGGCAGCGCCCGATGGCTATCCACCCCGGCCCGGCCGTGACCCGGCGCGTGCTTCCCCACCGGCTGCACCCCGGCGGCCAGCAGCCCGTCCGCCATCGCCCGCCCGAGCGCCACCACCCGCGCGGCATCGCCATATGACCGGTCCCCCACCACCGCATCGGCCCCCGGCACTCCGATATCCAGCACCGGCGCGCACACCACATCGATCCCCGCCGCGGCACACTCCATCCCGATGATCGCCCCCGTCAGCCACGCCGCGCGGGCATCCAGCACCTCCCCGGCCGCGGGATGCACGCGCCAGTGCGGCGGACGCAGCCGGGCGACCCGCCCGCCCTCCTGATCGACCAAGACATGCGCATCCGGCACCACCGCCCGGACCGCGCCCGTGAGCGCCCGGAGCTGCGCCGGATCGGCCACGTTACGCGCGAACAAGATCACGCCCACCGGGGGCAGGCGTTCCAACAGCGCGGCCTCGTCCGCCGCGAGCTCCGGCCCAGCCAGACCGATGATGGCCGCGTTTAGAACGCGAGCGTGCACGCCCCGCCCTTGGCGTGGACCTGGGCGCAGAACCCCGTCGCCTCCGCCACATCGGTGAAACCGCCGGTGCGCACCCGCCACACCGGCTTCCCGTCCCGCGCCGCTTGCACCAGCATCGGCGACCGATTTCCGAGCAAATCCGGCATCTTCTGCGCCAGCCGCGCCCACTCCGCCCGGCCTGCCGCCTCGGTCTCCAACGCCGCCAATTGCACGACGGCCTTCGCCACCGGATGCGCCGGCGTCGCGGCGGGTGCAACCGGCGCGGCGGCGACGGGTGCCGCAACGATTGGGGCCGGAACCGCAACCACAACCGCAACCGGGGCGGCCATCGGAGGCCGGGGCGCGGGAGCGAATTGCGCCCGCAGCGCTTGTGGCGCCGGGGCCTCCGCCACCGGGGCCATGCCCTGCACGGACCGCCCGTCATTGGCACCATCATCGGCCCCCGCGACCTGCATCCCGCCCGGGTTCTCCGGCTTGATCCGGACCGGGCGCGCATCCGCCTCGATCACTGGCACCACCGCCGCCTGCCGTCCCATGATCGCCCAGCCGGCCATCCCCAGCACCAGCACGCCGCCCAGCCCGCACGCCGCGAGCAGCATGATGCGGGTGCCGCCCTCGCCCTCGGACCGTCCGGCGCGATACTCCTTAAAGGACTGGTTCACGTCACCGCATCTCCTCAACCGGCGCCACACCCAACACCGCGAGCCCTGAGCGGATCACGATCGCCGTGGCGGTCACCAGCGCCAACCGCGCCATCGTCTCCGCCAGGTGGTCCGCTTGCAGGAAGCGCAGCGTCGAGTCGTCCCGCCCGCGGTTCCACAGCATATGAAAATCACCCGCCAGCTCATAGAGATAAAACGCAATCCGGTGCGGCTCATGCGCCAGCGCCGCCGCCTCCACCGTCCGCGGCCAGGACGCGAGCCGGCGGATCAGGCCGAGTTCCGCCGGGTCATCGAGGCTGTCGAGCGCCGTGTCCGCCAAGCCGTCCAGCGCCGCGCCATAGGTTTCGGCCGCCGCGCGCAGCACGGAGCGGCAGCGGGCATGGGCGTATTGCACGTAGAACACCGGGTTCTCCCGCGTCTGCGCCAGCACCGCGTCCAGGTCGAAATCCATCTGCGCGTCGCTTTTGCGCATCAGCATGGTGAACCGCACCGCGTCCCGCCCGACCCACTCCAGCAAATCGGACAGCGTGACATAGGTGCCGGCGCGCTTGGACATCTTGACCTGCTCGCCGCCGCGCAGAACGTGCACGATCTGGCACAGCACCACCTCCAGCCACTGGCCGCCATTGCCCGCCAGCGCCTTGGTTGCCGCCTTCATCCGGGACACGTAGCCGCCGTGATCGGCGCCCCACACGTCGATCATAAGCTCCGCACCCCGCGCCATCTTGTCCGCGTGATAGGCGATGTCATTGGCGAAATACGTGTTGCTGCCGTCCGATTTACGGAGCGGACGGTCCACATCGTCGCCGAATTGCGTGCTGCGGAACAGCGTCTGCTCGCGCGGCTCCCAATCGTCCGGCAGCTTGCCCTTGGGCGGTTCCAGCACGCCCTCATAGATCAGGCCTTGTTCCTCGAGGCGGGCGATCACCGCATCGGCCTCGCCCTGTTCCACCAACGCGCGCTCGGAGGTGAACACGTCCGGCACCACGCCGAGGGCGGCCAGGTCCAGCCGGATCGCGTCCATCATGGCCGCCACCGTGAATTCCCGCACGAGGTCGAACCACAGCGCCGGATCCGCCACCGTGCCACCCGGCCCGGCCAACGCCGCCCCGTGCGCGGCCCGCAGCGCGTCGCCCACCGGCAGCAAATAATCCCCTTTATATTGCAGGCCGGTCGGGGCGAGTGCGGCGTATTCGTCTTCCGTCAGGGTCGTGCCTGCGGCCTGCAAATACCGCCAATACGCGGCCCACGCCAACGCCGCGACCTGCGCCCCGGCGTCGTTGATGTAATACTCCTTGGTCACCGCAAACCCGGCCTTACCGAGCAAGTTCGCCAGCGCATCCCCCACCACCGCGCCCCGGCAATGCCCGATATGCATGGGGCCAGTGGGGTTGGCGCTCACATACTCGACGTTGACCCGGATGCCTTTGGACGCCGCGTCACCGAAATGCTCCCGCGCCCGCAAAATGGCCGGCAGGATGGCGCGCAAGGATTCCGGACGCAGGTGCAAATTGACGAACCCCGGGCCCGCCGGCTCTGCCTGCAATACATCCACCCCGTTCGCCAGCGCCGCCGCGAGCGCCGCCGCGATGTCGGCTGGTTTCCGCCGCGCCGCCTTGGCGCTCACCATGGCCGCGTTGGTCGCCATATCGCCGTGTGCCGCCTCGCGGGCCGGCGACACCTCGACCCGCGCCAGCACCGCCTCCGTCACATCCGGCACCACGGCTCGCAGCGCGGCCACCACGGTCTCCCGCACCCGGCCAAAAATATCCTCTGACATCAAAATCCCTCCGCCGCCGGGCTATCCCTGTTTAGGCGGGAGGACGCAAGCCGGACCCAAACCGGCAAGGGACCTTGGTGTCCTTTTGGGTGCCTTGGCAGTTCACCTCGGAGCAGACCGTCCCAAAGCTAGACTAGGGCGATTCATCGGGCCGAGGACAGGCTGGAAAGCCCTCTCCGCTGGCGGGAGAGGGTTGGGTGAGGGTGGAAACCACACGCACAACGGCCTGTTCTGTCACTCCACCCTCACCCCAGCCCTCTCCCGCCAGCGGGAGAGGGAGCCGTTCGGCCCCCTATGCCAAAGCCTTGGAAGAGAGACTGTGGCGACTATGAAGACCCACGCGCCTGTGGTTTGGTCGTGTGATGGACGACTCCGCCCTTCTCACCCTCGCCGCCGACCTTGCCCGCCGGGCCGGGGCCGTGATTCTCGCCGTGCGCGCCCGCGGGTTCGAGACGACGCGCAAAACGGATCACAGCCCGG
>JAYVOF010000247.1:0-7766 GCA_043758105.1 Rhodospirillales bacterium
CTGCGCAGCCTGGCCTACCGGGTCAAGAAGAACCGGAAGGGCCATTACATGCTGCTCGGCCTCGACGCCAAGCCTGCGTTCATCACCGAGATGGAGCGGCTGTTGCGGCTTAATGAAGACGTGCTGCGCTTCATGACCATACGGGTCGAAGAAATCACCGAGGAGCCGTCCGCCATCCTATCCCGTAAGTCCGATGAGCGGGAGCGTGGGTTCCGGGGGCCGAAGCCCGCCGGGCGGTTCGAGAGCGGGCGGAAGCGTGGTTTCGACGATCGTGAAGAATACCGGGCGCGGTCGGACGCTGATGGTTTCCGGGTGCCGGATCTCGGCGCCGACGCCGGTGAGGAGTAAGCACAATGTCCGATCGTAATGACCGCTCCGACCGTGGCGGAGAGCGTGGGGGTGACCGCGGTGGAGATCGTGGTGCTGCTGCCGGGGCCGACGCCGGAGCCCGCCGTCCGTTCCACCGCCGCCGCAAGAGCTGCCCGTTCAGCGGGCCGAGTGCGCCGGTGATCGACTATAAGGATGTGCGCCTGCTGTCCCGCTTCCTGAGCGAGCGCGGCAAGATCGTGCCGAGCCGGATCACGGCCGTGAGCGGCAAGAAGCAGCGCGAGCTGGCGAACGCCATCAAGCGGGCGCGCTTCCTGGCCTTGCTCCCGTATGTCGTGGCCTGAGGAGAAATTAGATGGCCGCGATTGAATTGATCCTGTTGCAGCGCGTCGAGAAGCTGGGGCAGATGGGCGATGTGGTGCGCGTGAAGCCGGGTTTCGCCCGTAACTTCCTGCTGCCGCAGAAAAAAGCGTTGCGCGCCAACAAGGCGAACCTCGCGCAGTTCGAAGGGCAGCGCGCCCAACTCGAGGCGCAAAACCTCAAGCGCCGGGAGGAGGCCGAGCGCACGGCCGAACGGATGGGCGGCTTGTCCGTCATCATCATCCGTCAGGCCGGCGAGAGCGGCAGCCTGTATGGCTCCGTCTCCGCCCGTGACATCGCCGATGCGGTGACGGCGGCGGGCCTCACGGTCAACCGCAATCAGGTGATTCTGGTGGAGCCGATCAAGACGCTCGGCCTCACCCCGGTCCGCCTCGTGCTGCATCCCGAGGTGGATTTGTCGGTCTCCGTCAACGTCGCCCGCTCTCCCGAAGAGGGCGAGAAGCAGGCCCGCGGTGAGCAGGTCGGCCTGGCCGCCGAAGAGGATCTGGAGCCCGAGGAGGAGCTGGAATTCGGTGCCGCTTTGGCCGAGGCCGGCGGCGACCGCGAGCGCCGCGAGTAGCCAAACCGCATCTTCCATGCCTAAACCCGCCGGCCGTCCCACAAGGACGGCCGGCGTTGTTTTGTGAGACCTATGCGCACCCTGCTGGACGCCCTGATCCGACGCTTCCTGGTGACCGGCACGCTTACCGTGCGCTATCCGGATGGTCGCACCAGCGTGCATCGCGGCGCGCCGGGTCCGCATATCATTTTCCACGTGTCCGACTGGCGCGCCATTCGCCGCATGGTCACCGACCCGGCGCTCGCGTTCGGCGAGGGCTACATGGACGGCACGATCGTCCCGGTCGGCACCTCCCTCTATGACGCGCTGGACCTGCTGCTGACCAACCTCGCGGCGGGCGGACGGCAACCCGTCATGGCGGTGCACAATTTCCTATCCCGCGCCCTCAAACACTGGACGCAGTTCAACCCGGCCCGGCGCTCGCGGCAAAACGTGGCGCATCATTATGACCTAGACACCCGGCTCTACCGCCTGCTGCTGGACCCCGACATGAACTATTCCTGCGCCTATTTCGAGGACGGCGACGAGACGCTGGCCGAGGCGCAGCGTGCGAAACAACGCCATATCGCCGCCAAACTGGCGCTCCGCCCCGGTATGCGCGTGCTGGATATCGGCTGCGGCTGGGGCGGCCTCGGGCTGCATTTGGCGCAGGAACACGGTGCCATCGTCACCGGCATCACCCTGTCCGAGGAGCAATTGGCCGTTGCCCGCGCCCGGGCCGCGCCGCTGGGGGACCGGGTCCGGTTCGAGCTGATGGACTACCGGGCGCTACAGGGCAATTGGGACCGGGTGGTGAGCGTCGGCATGTTCGAGCATGTCGGGCTGCCGCATTACGCCGGGTATTTCGCCGCGATCCGCCGGGCGCTGACGCCGGATGGGATCGCGCTGGTGCACGCGATGGGCCGCAGCCATGGCCCGGCGGCGACCAACCCGTGGCTCGCCAAATACATCTTCCCGGGGGGCTACTCGCCGGGTTTGTCGGAGGTGCTGCCGGCGGTGGAGAAATCCGGGCTGATCATGTCCGACCTCGAGATCCTCCGTCTGCATTATGCGGAGACGTTGCGCCGCTGGCGGGCCAATGGGGACGCGCATCGGGCGGAAATCCTGGCGCTGTATGACGCGCGGTTCTGCCGGATGTTCGAATTCTACCTGGCTGGGGCGGAGCTCGCCTTCCGGCGCATGGGTCATGTCGTGTGGCAGATGCAACTGACCCGGCAAATCGACGCCGCCCCGCTCACCCGCGGCTACATGAGTGAAAGCATCCCCCTTATCCACAGCCATCCACAGGCCATGGCGCTGCCCGGGGCCGTCCGGATGGGCTAGAGTGCCGCGATATGAACGCGATAGATCCCCAACGTCCCGATCCCCTGCTGGGCCTCTCACAGCGGGTCCCCCCCTCCAACGACCGTGCCGAAATGGCGTTGCTCGGCGCGCTGCTCGCCAATAATAAGGCCTATGAGCGCGTCAGCGAGTTCTTGGCGCCGGAGCATTTCACCGACCCGGTGCATGGCCGCATCTATCAGGCCATTGTTCGGCGGGTCGAGGCCGGGCAGCTGGCCGACGCCATCACGTTGAAGGCGGAATTCGAGCATTCCGGCCTGCTGGATGAGGTCGGGGGCACCAAATATTTCGCGCAGTTGCTCACCGCCATGGTCGGCATCATCAACGCCGGTGAGTATGGCAAGGCGGTGCATGACGCGTGGATCCGCCGCCAGCTGATCGATATCGGCGAGGTGGTGGTCAATAACGCGTTCGGCGCCGAGGCGGAGCTGGACGGCCGCCAGCAGATCGAGCTGGCCGAGAGCGAGCTGTTCAAGCTGGCCACCAAGGGCGGCAGCGATGGCGGGTTCGTGACGTTCGAAAAGGCGCTGACGGAGGCCATTCTCGGCGCCGAACGCGCGTTCCGCCGGGCCGGGCATGTGAGCGGGCTGTCTAGCGGTCTGCGGGATTTGGATAAAAAGACCGGCGGCATGCATCCGAGCGACCTCATGATTCTCGCCGGGCGTCCGGGCATGGGGAAGACGGCGCTGGCGACCAAGATCGCGTTCGGCGCCGCCCACGCCCTGATGCGAGAGGCGAAGAGCGACGATCCGAATGCGCTGCCAAAGGGTTCGGTCGCGATCTTCTCGTTGGAAATGAGCGCCGAGCAATTGGCGACGCGCTTGCTGGCGGAGGAGGCGCGGGTGTCCAGCGACCGCATCCGCCGCGGCGATATCGGCCAGCGCGACTTTGATCGATTCGTGCAAGTGAGCCGCGAGATCGCCGGGCTGCCGCTGCACATCGACGACACGCCCGCCATTACGCTGTCCGCCTTGCGCACCCGATGCCGGCGGTTGAAGCGCACGCAGGGCTTGAGCCTGGTGGTGGTGGATTATCTGCAGCTGATGCGGCCCTCGGTGGGCACCAAGCCCGAGAGTCGCGTGCTGGAAATCAGCCAGATCACCCAGGGATTGAAGGCGATCGCCAAGGAGATGCAGGTGCCGGTGCTGGCGCTATCGCAGCTGAGCCGCGCGGTGGAAAGCCGGGAGGATAAGCGGCCGCAGCTCTCGGATCTGCGCGAGTCGGGCACGATCGAGCAGGACGCGGACATGGTGCTATTCGTGTATCGTGACGAGTATTATCTACAGCAACGCGCGCCGAAGCAGATGGCATTCGACAGCGAAGACAAGTTCCAGTCCGCGTTGGATAAGTGGCAGCGGGATATGGAGCTGGTGCATAACAAGGCGGAGATCCTGATTGAGAAGCAACGGCATGGTCCGACGGGTAAGATTGATGTGCTATTCGAGGGTGAATACACACGGTTTGCCGATCTGGACGTGGTGCATGACGGCCACGACTAATTTTCCTTCCCCCTCACCCTCCGGGAGAGGGCCGGGGTGAGGGAAGCCACATCGACTGAATTCTGCATCTTCGGGACCGGTCTTGCCCGATGGAGGCCTGCGCCGGTTATTTCCCTCGCCCCGGCCCTCTCCCGAGGGGAGAGGGGGACGTGAGCGTGGAGCTTTTCATCGACCTCGGCGCCATTGGCCAGAACTGGCGTGACCTCTCGGCGCGGCACCCGGGCGGCCCGGTCGCGGCGGTGGTCAAGGCCGATGCCTATGGCCTGGGTGCCGCGCGGGTGGCGCCGTACCTGCATGCCCAAGGCTGCAGGCATTTCTTCGTGGCGCATTTGGCCGAAGCCCTCCTCCTCCGCGAACACCTTCCGGACTCGATGCTTGCCGTGCTGAACGGCCTTTGGCCTGGTGACGCCGAAACCTACGTCGAGCACGACATCACCCCCGTGCTGGGCTCGATCGCGGAAATCGACAGCTGGGCCGGGCGGGCGCCGGCCATTCTGCACGTGGATACCGGCATGAACCGCTTGGGCCTTGGCCGGGCGGAGCTGGCGGAAATGACCCCGGCGCGCCGGCACGGGTCTTGGCGGTATATCATGACGCATCTGGTCTCGGCGGAAACCCCGGATCAGGCCGTCAGCCTGGCGCAGGCCGCGCGGTTTGCTGCCGCCTGCGTCCAGCTCCCGCCTGCGCCACGTAGCCTCGCCAATTCGTCCGGCATCTTCCTCGGCCCCGATTTCGCCTCCGCCCTCGCCCGGCCCGGTGCGGCGTTATGGGGCGTGAACCCCACCCCGGGGCGGCCCAACCCGCTGCGCCCGGTGGTGACTCTCCGTGCCCGCATCGTGCAACTGCGGGTGGTGCGGGTGGGAGAGACGGTGGGGTATAACGGCACGTGGGAGGCACCGGACACGCGGCGGATCGCGACGGTTTCGGTCGGGTACGCGGATGGCTATCCCCGGGCACTTAGCAATCACGGGGCAGCGAGTTTTGACGGCAGGGTCGTGCCGCTGGTAGGGCGTGTGTCCATGGACCTTACGACGTTCGACGTGACCGACACGACCGCCGCCGCCGGCCATTGGCTCGAGCTGATCGGCCCGCACATGCCGGTGGATGAGGTGGCCCGGCGGGCGGGCACCAACGGCTATGAAATCCTCACCCAGCTCGGACGTCGCTACAGCCGGATTTATAACGGAGCATGATCAACCCGTTGGACGCGGTCGCCGCCATCGGGCGCGGCGCGATCGGCATTGTGCGCAGCACCGGGGCGGTCACGCTGTTCGGGGCCGCCGGGCTGTCGCATGTGGTGCGGCCGCCGTTCTATGGCCGGCAATTATGGCGGGCGTTTATCGAGTTCAGTTATTTCAGCCTGCCGGTCGTGGCGATGACCGCCGTTTTCTCCGGCATGGTGATCGCGCTGCAATCCTATACCGGATTTTCCCGTTTCAGCGCGGAGAGCGCGATCGCGGGCGTGGTCGTGCTGTCCGTGGTGCGGGAATTGGGTCCGGTCCTGGCCGGGTTGATGGTGGCCGGGCGCGTGGGGGCGGCGATGGCGGCCGAGATCGGCACGATGCGGGTGACGGACCAAATCGATGCGCTCAGCACGCTCAGCACCAATCCGATGAAATACCTTGTGACGCCCCGGCTGCTGGCAGGCCTGATGGCGCTGCCGCTGCTGGTAATCGTGGCGGACGTGCTGGGGGTGATGGGCGGCTTCATCGTCGCCACCGCCAAGCTCGGCTTCAGCGCCAACGGCTATTTGACGAACACGCTGACGACGCTGACGCAGGAGGACGTGGTGGCCGGGCTGGCGAAGGCGGGGGTGTTTGGTTTCCTGATCGCGCTCATGGGCTGCTATCACGGGTATACTAGCCGGGGCGGGGCGCAAGGTGTGGGTGCCGCCACCACGAGCGCTGTGGTAAGTGCTAGTATCCTGATACTCGCGTTCGACTACGTGTTGACCGAACTGTTCTTCGCCCGATGAGCGTCATGATCGCCGTACGCGGCCTGTGCAAGAGCTTTGGCGATAAAGTCGTGCTGGACGGCATCGACCTCGATGTCGAGACGGGGACGTCGATGGTGGTGATCGGCGGCTCGGGCAGCGGTAAGTCGGTGCTGTTGAAATGCATCCTGGGCCTGATCGAGCCGGATGCCGGGACCATCTCGATCGACGGCCAGGACCTGCTGACGCTCGACCCGGCGGCGCGTGAGGCGCTGCGGTCACGCATCGGCATGTTGTTCCAAGCCGGTGCGCTGTTCGACAGTTTGAGCGTGTGGGAGAACGTGGCATTCGGCCTGATGGCGCAGCATAAGGCCACAAGCGGCGACGCCCGCGCCCGCGCTGGGGAGATCTTGAAGCAGGTCGGCTTGGACCCGAGTGTGGGCGACCTGTCGCCGGCCGAATTGTCGGGCGGCATGCAAAAGCGGGTGGGCCTGGCCCGCGCGATCGCCGCGCAGCCGAGCATTCTGTTCTTCGATGAGCCGACCACGGGCCTCGATCCCATCATGGGCGCCGTGATCGACGGGCTGATCGTGGATTGCGTCAAACGCCTGGGCAGCACCGCGATCGCCATCACCCACGACATGGCCAGCGCCACCCGGATCGGCGACCGGGCGGCGATGCTGTTCCGCGGTAAGCTGGTCTGGCAGGGGGCGGCGTCTGCGTTGTTGGAGAGCGGCAACGCGATGGTGGATCAGTTCACGCATGGGCGGCGGGAGGGGCCGATCCAGATGGAGTTGCGGCGGTAGGTTCTGCTATGGTGCTGGCATGAACGAGATCAGGCGCATCGACTGGGACAGCAAGTTGCTCGATGAAGTGCGGGCGGTGGTGAAGCGGCATGGGTGGCCGGACTATGTCGAGGGTTTTGCCATCCTGTTTGAAGAGGTGTTGGGAGATCCCGCCGTGCGGATTGTATATCAATTAAAATCGGCAATCGCGTTGCCGAAGGATTTGTTGGATGACCAAGACAGCGGTTGGACACAGCTTCGCGAGCTCAACAAACTAAAATTCGAAGTTGCGGAAGAAGTTCGATCGATATCGCCCGAGATAAACGTCTATTTTGGCCTTCTTGATGCCAAATCTGGCTAAAGCTGTTTGTTAGAACCTCTCGACTTGATTGGCCACTCAGCTGGGCTGCTTGGATCGCTGAGCGCCAGTAATGCAGACCGCCGCCGGGCGGTGTCGGCTTCCTACTATGCGCTCTTCAACGCGATTACCCTGTCTGCTGCAAACCGGGTTGGTGCCGATGTGCCTGAAGCCCTTCGCCATGCGCTCCGGCGCACCTTTGGGCACAGCGAACTCCTAAAAGTTTGCCGCATGCACCTCTCAAAGCAAACTTCTAGCAGAATAGCCATGACAACGGCGGAAGAACAGCTGCGGCAAATTTGCGATGGTTTCATCAGCCTCATCGCTGCCAGAGAAGATGCCGACTATGATTTGATGAAAACCGTTTCACGCGTCGAAGCCGTCGATATGCTCGAGATCGCGCTAAAATGCGTAAGGATGTGGATTTCGGTTGAGACGGCCCCCGAAGGTGCAGCTTTTCTGACGACCCTCTACCTCCAAGGCCGCCGCCGTGGCTAAACCGGCCGCCCGCTACGTCTGCCAATCCTGCGGCGCCGTGCACCCCAAATGGGCGGGGAAATGCGACGCGTGTGGTGAGTGGAAT
>JAYVOF010000248.1:0-74163 GCA_043758105.1 Rhodospirillales bacterium
GAGCGGTTCGGCGTGCGGCTGTTGGAGGGGTATGGCGCGACCGAGACCGGCCCGGTGCTGGCGCTCAACACCGCCATGCACAACCGCCCCGGCACCGTCGGCCGCCTGTTGCCCGGCATCGAATGGCGCACCGAGATCGTGCCCGGCATCACCGATGGCGGCGAGCTGTTCGTCCGCGGCCCCAACGTCATGCTGGGCTATTTGCGGGAGGCGGCGCCCGGCGTGCCCGCTGGTGTAATCGATCCGCCGGTGGAGGGCTGGTATGGTACCGGCGACATCGTGACCGTGGACGCCGCCCGCTGGGTGACCATCAAGGGCCGCGCCAAGCGCTTCGCCAAGATCGCCGGCGAAATGGTGTCGATGGCCGCGGCCGAGGCGTTTGCCACCACCGTATGGCCGAACGCCCAGCACGCCGTGCTGAGCCAGCCGGACCCGCGTAAGGGCGAACAGCTGGTGCTGCTCACGACCGAACCAGGCGCAGAGTCGCGGGCCCTGCTGGCGGCCGCGCGGAATCAGGGCATCCCGGAGATCCAGGTGCCGCGGGTGGTCCGCGTCGTGCCGGCGATCCCGGTTTTGGCGAGCGGCAAGGTGAACTACCCGGCGGCGTCCGACCTGCTGCCGGCCCCGGCGCCGGCCATGGCGTTTTCCGAGGAGGATTGATGGCGGCGACCCATCGCTTTTTGCCGGAAAGCGATGGGTTTCACCCATCCTACGGTTCTTTGGCCCAATAATTGTTTCGTTGCGGTGGTGGGCTGAAGCCCACCCACCTTTTTTCAGGGTCGGGGGGTATGGCGGCGCGGGCGCGGAGGGTGGCGATGTCGGCGGGGGTGCGGCGCTTCCAGATGTAGGAGCGGGATTGGTAGGCGACGCCCAGGTCGCGGGCGAGTTCTTCGATGATGTCGTCGATGGGGCGGGTGTGGAGGTCGCGCTCGAAATCGGCGTCATCGAGGCGTTCGTGCAGCTCGTTGTAGAGGATTCCGGTGTCGGTGTCGGTGTCGGTGTCGGTGGGGGGGCCGCGCTTGGCTGCGATGGCGTCTTCCACGCCGCGGATTATTTTCTCGCGGGCTTGGGTGCGTTCGATGGCGGGGCGTGCGGTTTTGGGGGGGTTGGTTGCGATGTGCCGGGCGAGGGCGATGGTGCGGCGGATGGTGCGGGCGATGCGGTCGAAGGGGATGGTTAGGTCGGATTCGGGCTGTTTGGCCGCACGTTCGTGGAGTTGGCGGGCGAGATCTGCGCCGCGGTCGATGAGGTCGTGGAGGATGGCGCGGTAGTAGGCGTCATCATCCTCGTGTGAGGCGGGTTGGGATTGGGGAGGGGTGGAGGTTCGGTTCATGTGAGGATGATAGGAACATATTCTGTAGGGTCAGGTCAAGGGGGCAATCGAAGTTTGGGTGATTTGGAGGTTCGTAGCCCGGCCGACACCTGGACCAGCCATTCGACCGCGCCCGGCGTCGCGCGCAGTAAATCGCCACACTCTCCGGCATAACACGTCGCTTCATCCGCCCCGCCCACGGTAATGTAGCCGCCGGGCGACCTCACGGGCGGCGTCGTGCCGGCGAGGATTGCGGGGACGTGCGCGTTGACCCGGAGCGCGTTCTTTAGCACCATCGCCATCCGCCTGCTGTCTTGCGCCCCCGCCTGGAACGCGAGCAGCACGCGGCCATAGACCCAGTGAACGCTGTCATCATCCTCATACGCCGCCAGCAACTCTTCCACCGGACCGGTCGCACCCTGGCGCATCAAGCAGCCGAGCAGGGTCCAGCGAACCCCCTGGTTGTCGTTGGGATTGAGCCGCAGCATTTCCCGGAAATGTCCGATCGCCGCGTCCACCTCGCCCATCTGCATCAACGTATGGGCCAGCCCAGAGCGGGCGCGCATGTAGGGTCGGGTTTCGAGCCATCCCCAGAACTCCCCTTGCAGTTGTTTGAAGTTCTGCTTGCCGATCTCGCGCCGCCCGGCCGTCATGCCCTGGGTGAATAGGGCGCGCCGCCTGGCGAGCGATGTCGCCCGCCCGGCCAGTTCCATGAGATCATCCGCGGACGGCGCAAACGAAGGCCTGGGCATCGCGGCAAGTTCCGTATCGCTCATCGCCGTCAGCAAGGCTTCGAGCAACTCCTGAACGTCGATCGTTGGCTTGCGCCGGGTGGCTTTGGAGCGGGCGGCTTTGGAGCGGCCGACTTTGGGGCGGGCTGTGGGGGCGGATGGTTTCAAGGCTGGCAGGGCAACCTCCTTCGACTCGGATGACGCAGCAGCGTATCATGGCCTGCATCGCAGCCTAGGCCGAATGTCCGAGCCCGGGTTGGCGTGCTCGGCGGTTCGTGAGAGGCTTACGGCATGACCGACCTCTGGCGCCTCTCGGCCACCGATCTCGCCGCCCGCATCCGCGCCAGGAGCGTCTCCGCGCGGGAGGCGGCGGTGGCGTCGCTGGCCCGGCTGGACTCGGTCAATCCGCGGATCAACGCCGTGGTGGCGCATCGTCCGGAGGCGGTGCTGGCGGAGGCGGATGCGATCGACGCGAAGATCGCGGCCGGCGAGGATGCGGGGCCGCTGGCGGGCGTGCCGGTCACGATCAAGGTCAATACCGACATGGCGGGCTACGCCACCACCAATGGCTTGGCGGCGCAGAAGGATCTGATCGCGCAGACCAACAGCCCGGTGGTGGACAATCTGCGCCGGGCTGGGGCGGTGATTTTGGGGCGGACCAATACGCCGGCGTTTTCCATTCGCTGGTTCACCAGCAACCAGACGCACGGAACCACCTATAATCCGCGCGACCGGGGGCTTACGCCGGGCGGCTCATCGGGCGGTGCGGCGGCGGGGGTGGCGGCGGGCATCGGGCATATCGGGCATGGGACGGATATCGGCGGCTCGATCCGGTATCCGGCCTATGCCTGTGGCGTGCATGGCATTCGTCCGAGCTTGGGGCGGGTCGCGGCCTGGAATGCGTCGAGCCCGGAGCGCGGTATCGGCCCGCAGCTGATGGCCGTGTCGGGTCCGATCGCGCGGACCATCGCCGATTTACGGCTGGGTCTGGCGGCGATGTCGGCGCCGGACGCGCGGGACCCGTGGTGGAGCCCGGCGCCCCTGGACATCCCGCATACAAGGCGCGCCACGCTGTGCCTGCGCCCCGGGGGCATGCGGATCGTGCCCGCGGTGGAGGCGGCGCTGCTGGACGCGGCGTCGCGGCTCACGCGGGCGGGTTGGGTGGTGGACCAGATCGAGGAGGTGCCCTCGCTGCACGAGGCCACCCAATTACAGCTGCAACTCTGGCTGGGGGACGGCTATCCCGCGCTGCTGGCGGCGGCCGAGCGGGAGGGGGATGCGGGGGCGCTCGCCTGCATCCGCCCGTTCCAATCCATGGTGGCCGCGTTTCCGCCGGATGCGATCACCAAGGCGCTGGTCCGCCGGCAAACCTTGACCCGGGAGTGGCTGCTGTTCCTGGAGCGGCACCCGGTCCTGCTGCTGCCGGTTTCGGCCGAGCTGCCGTTTGCCAACGACGCCGATATGACCGATTTCGAGGCGGTCTGCGCCGCCCAACTCACGCAGACCGGGCTGCCGCTGATGGGGTTGCCGGGGCTGGTGGTGTCGACCGGGATGGTGGGCACGGCACCGGTGGGCGTGCAGCTGATCGCAGGGCGGTATCAGGAGGCGGCGCTGCTAGACGCGGGCGAGGCGATCGAGGCGGGGGGCGTACCGCGGGCGCCGATCGACCCGGCATAGCCTAAGTGTCGGATGGAAAAGCGAGACCCTCGTAAATTTCGGAGACGGGGATCGATATCTCGATCTGCGGGAGCGATATTGTCCCGGTTTGGTCCAAGACTTCTAACACCCATCCGGTTACCATACGGGTGATGACCGTAACATAGGCGCGGTTTTGTTCGAGCATAACGTAGTGCTGAACAGACGGCAGGGCTGTGTATTCACGCAACTTATCGGTGCGGTCAGTTTCCGCCGTACTATCGGAAAGCACGTCGAATATTACAATCGGACCTATAGCAACCATGCTGCGGGGAGCGACCGGAGTGCAGGATACCAGTGCGTCAGGATAACGATAACTCTGTCCGGTTTGGACCTTGGTTTCTGGGCCGCGGACACGGCACGGCGTGGCACGGAGCCTGTTGTTTAGACTGGTGATGGTGTTCCCTTGGATGGCGGCATGAGCGTCGCTTGAGCTGACCATTGCCACTGGGCGAAAGCCGTCGAACTCCCACTTCTGCTCCTGCCGGGCCTCCGACGCCAGGAACTCCTCAGGTAACATGGTTCGCTTGTGCGCTTCACTCATCGGTGGCTCCGTTTACGCCGCCCTCATAGCCGGCGTGTTAACCCCGCATCGCTACGTTACGCCGCCGCCCCCCTTTCTCACATGAGTTTCTGTAGCCATGAGGGGTGGAACGCGCCTTCAAAGGGCATTCCACCCTACAGTTCGTTCTTCGTAGGGTCGAATGCCCTTCGCATCCCACCAAGGCAGGGACTATCGCTACTCGCGGCTGGCGAGGGCGACACCGGCCGCCGCGATGGCCATACCGAGGATCTGGATCGCATTCAGCTGCTCGCCAAACATGACGAATGCCGCCAGGGCGACGACTGGGGGCACGAGGTAGAATAACGAGGCGACCCCCGCGACCGCCCCGCGGCGGATCAGCAACAGCAGCAGCGTGGTGGCGCCGACCGATAGGCCCAGCACGGCCCAGCTCAGCCCGGCGATCGCCTGCCAACTGCCATCGAACCGGCCCTGCTCCGTCAGCAGCGCCAGCGGGATACCGATCACGGCCGCACCCAGGAACTGGATCGCTGCCCCGGTGCGAAGGTCGGCGGTGCCGCCATGACGTTTTTGCCAAATCGTGCCGAGCGTGATCCCAACCATGCCAGCCGTGCAGCTCAGCAACGGGATTAGCAACACGCCGTTCGCGGCGCGCAGTTGCGGCGTGAGGACCAGCAACGCCCCGGCAAAGCCCAGCATAATGCCGGTCCACCGCCGCGGCAGCACCGGCTCCCCGAGCAACGGCCCGGCCAGGATCGCCGTCAACAACGGCTGCAGCCCTGTCACCAGCGCCGCGATCCCGGCAGGCAGACCGTGGTTCACCGACCAAAACACGGCGCTGAGATACAGGCCCTGCATCAACACGCCCGCCACCAGCGCGTTGCGCCAGCCTAGCCGGTCGCGCGGCCAGGGGGCCCGGATGGCGAATGCGATGGCGGTGAATACCATCCCACTCAATATAAAGCGCCAGGCGAGGAAACTGAGCGGATCGACGTGGGACGCGACCAGCCGCGCGGTGAGGAATCCGGTTGCCCAGATGGCGACGAAGCAAAGGGGCATGGCGCGTGTCATCGGGGGCGGTCATGGCACGTCCGGGCGGGCGGCGCGACCCTGGCCGGCATGCGCTTCAACGGCGAGTAATGGTGTCCGCGGCGGGATTCGAACCCGCGGCCCCAGGATTCATCCCACTTCGGCTTTCGCCGCCGCCCGCCCCGTGCGACCGGGAGGGGCGTTCGTGGTCTGGACTGTCCCTTCGCCATAGACCCTCAGGCCGTTAGGCGCCGCCCGTCCAGTCTCTACACCGTCCGCACCTTTCGGCCCGGCTTGGCTCGGGATCGGCATGGTGCACGGCGCACCGCAGCGTTCCCCGACTTTGAGCGGATCCACGGCGCTGTTTCCAACCGCCGCGCCCAATTTCAACAACTAGGAATCCTGTACTCTATCCTGCTGAGCTACGCGGACATCACAAACCCCTATACCGTTCCGGCATCCCTGGCGCAATCGATCATGATCCACAGCCTCCTTCTCCCCGCGCTCGCCCACATGGCCCTCACCCTGGCGCTCTACGCCTGGCTCACCTTCGCCCGCGCCCGCGCGGTCAAAACCGGCCAAGCGCGATACAGCGACTATCAATTCGCCGGAAACGAACCGCCACAGGTCGCGCGCATCACCCGCAATCTGGCCAATCAGTTCGAGCTGCCGCTGTTTTTCTACGTCGCGATCCTGGCGCTGATGCAGCTGGGCTCCGCTGGAATGATGGATGTGATCCTGGGCTGGCTATTCGTGGCGGGCCGGGTGTTGCATACGATGGTGCAAACCCGGACCGATAACGTACCCTTGCGTGGCCAGGTGTTCATGCTGAACTCAGTGGCGGTGGCAGGACTGATCGGTCATCTGGCCCTGGTCGTGCTGGGCTTCATTTAGGAGATTTGAGTGACCGACGCTGCCACCCTTCATGCCAGCCTGCTCACACTCGATACGCATGTGGACATCCCCTGGCCCACCGCCGTCGATCCGTTCGAGCCGTCCGACCGGTTGATCGAGTTTCCGAAGATGGTCCGGGGCGGGCTCGGTGCCGCCTGCATCGCGGCGTATGTGCCGCAGGGGCCGCGCACGCCCGAAAGCTGGGCGGCCGCCGGAGAGAGGGCGCTTGCGATGCTGGACGCCATCAACGCCTATGGCCGGACCGCGCACGGGATCGCCGTCCGCATCACGCCCCGGGCCGATGATGTGACCGCGGCGCACGCGGCGGGTGCAATCGCCATCATTCCCGTGGTGGAGAATGGCCATGCGATCGGCCAGGACCTGGGTATGCTGGGCGTTTTCCGTGCCCGCGGGGCGCGTTACATGACGCTCACGCATAACGGCCATAATGCGCTGGCCGATAGCAGCAATCCCCGCGCCGATCTCGGTGATGCGGAGGCGCTGCATGGCGGGCTGAGCCCGTTGGGACGGGAGGCGGTGCAGGAGATGAACCGGATCGGCATGCTGGTCGATATCAGCCACGTCTCGAAACAGACGGCGATCCAGGCGGCGATGCTGTCCAAGGTGCCGGTCGTCGCCACCCATTCCTGCATCCGTGCGCTGTGCGACGTGCCGCGCAACATCGATGATCAGACGCTGGACGCGCTGCGCGACACGGGTGGCATGGTGAACATCACCGCCGTACCGTCCTTCGTGAAATGGAAATCGAAGGCGGACGTTGTGACGGTGGCGGATTATTGCGACCACATCGATTATGTCGTGCAGCGGATCGGCCTGGCGCATTGCGGCATCAGCTCGGATTTCGACGGCGGCGGCGGTTTCTCGGGCTGGCGGGATGCATCAGAGAGCGGCAATTTGACCGCGGAATTACTGCGCCGCGGCTATGGCCCGGCCCAGATCGCCGCGTTATGGGGCGGGAATTTCTTGCGTCTGCTGCGCCAGGCGGAGGACGTGGCGACGGGGGCGCCGCTGCGGGAGACCGCGCTCTAATTCCGATATCGTGATTAATGCGATGGGATGACGGTCCGGAAGCGGCATGCTACAAAGGTTTATGCGGATTTGGATTGAGTTCACTCAGGCGGCGATGGATCGGGGATGCGGTCTCTCCAGCCGCCACCATTTCGACATTGTGACCGCGTGTGGTTGTCCGCGTAACCCGAATTGCGCCGCCGCGATTGCGTTCATGATCTGATGGAAGGCTCCGCCATGCTTCCGGTATTCATCCTCCTGGCCGTCGTGGTCATCATCGGCCTTGCGATGGGCGTCCGCACCGTGCCGCAGGGGCAGGTCTGGACCGTGGAACGCTTCGGCGCCTTTACCCGGCTGTTGCAACCCGGCCTCAATCTTATGGTGCCGCTCATGGAGCGGGTCGGGCATAAGATGAACGTGCAGGAGATCGTGAACGAGATCCCGGAGCAGGCGGTGATCACCCGGGACAACGCCGCCGTGGTGGTCGATGGCATCATGTATTACCGCGTGCTCGACCCGGCGAAGGCCGCTTATGGCGCACAGAACTTGGTCCAGGCGCTGACCAGCATGGCCATGACCAACATCCGCTCCGTGATCGGCGCGATGGATTTGGACGGCGCGCTGTCGGGCCGGGAGGAGATCAACGCCAAGCTGCTGGTGACCCTCGACCACGCGACCGCGCCGTGGGGCGTGAAGGTGAGCCGGGTGGAACTGCGCAAGATCGAGCCGCCGGAGAACCTGGTCCGCGCCATGAACCTGCAGATGACGGCCGAGCGGGAGCGCCGGGCGACGGTGGCGCGGGCGATGGGCGAGCGGGAGGCGGCGGTCGCGCGGGCGGAGGGCCAGAAGCAGGCCACCGTGCTGGAGGCGGAGGCCCGGCTCGAAGCCGCGATGAAGGACGCCGCCGCCCGCGAACGCCTGGCTGAGGCCGAAGCCAACGCCACCCGCTCCGTGGCGGCCGCGGCGGCCGGGGATGGGGCAGAGGCGCTGCGGTATTTCATCGCGCAGAAATACGTGGACGCGATCGGCTTGCTGGCAGCGAACCCCAACGGCCGGACGCTTGTGATCCCGATCGAGACCGGTGCGCTCGCGGGCGGCATCACTCAGGCGATCGAGGCGATGCGGCTGGGTCACGCGCCGTGATGGCATCGGGCACGCTGTGGATCATCGCCGGGCTGATCGGCTGCGGTGCCGAGATGGTGGTGCCGGGCGTGTTCCTGCTGCCGATCGGCGTGGCCGCGGTGCTGACCGGGGTCGCGGCGTGGGCGTTCGATCTCGGATGGACGGCGCAGTGGCTGTGGTTCAGCGCCGGTATGGTGGTGTTGGTGAGTTTGGCCGCCTGGCGGATGCGGCGCGCGGCCAGGGTGCCGGGGCGGGTCATGGATCGGCTCAATGGGCCCGATGCGGGGCTGATAGGGGCCACGTGCCGGGCGGTGACGTTCGCGGGCGGGCAGGGCCGGGTCTTATTGGGTGACGGGGCCTGGCCCGCGCGGCTCGCCAATGGCGCGTTACCGTATCCGGCGGAGGGCACGGTGATGCTGGTCGTGGGATTGGAGGGGACGACGCTCGTTGTCACGCCTCGGTTAGGAGCCGGTTGAACGTGCAGAAACTTAAAGAAGATTTAGCATTAGGCGTGTACGCTGCATCCAGTAAACGGAGCGCGCCGTAGAGTGTGGCAGATGAGTTGGATTCTTGCTCTAATTTTTGTGATGATTTGCGCGGCCGCGGCGGGTGCTGCGCTGTATTTCAGCGCACAAAGGGTTCTCGTCCTTAAAGAACAACTGTCGCAGCTTCAATTGGCGCTTGATGGTGCCAATAACCGGCTTGAGCAGGCCAAGACGCGGGTGGCGTTGCTCTCGAATACTGACGCGGTCACGGGGCTGTTGGTCCGTCATGTCGTGGTGGAGCGGTTCCAGCTCACTCTTGCTTTCGCCCGGAGCGAGGGGATCATGTTCGGCGTCATCGTGCTGCAACTTACGGATTTCGAGCATTGGGCGGACCGCCAGGGCCGTGACATGGCGGACAAGCTGCTGGTCGGCGTCGCCGAACGGCTACAGGCCGCCACCAATGAGACGGAGACGGTGGGCCGCGTGCGCGAACATGAATTCGCGATCCTGGTGCCGGTCGTGCATAACGCGCAAGAGATCGAGAACCTTGCCAACGACCTTCGCGCCCGTCTCGCGCCCCCGTTCCGTCTGGCGGGTTCCACTCAGACCTTTACCCTGACGGTTCACGCCGGCTCGGCCTGCTATCCGGACGACGGTGACGACTGGCCGAGTATGCTGAAAACGGTCGATGAACGGCTGCGGGCCAACCGGATGCAGTTGCATTAGAGCGGTATTGCCCACGCCTCGTATCTAATGAAGCGTGCGGTGGTGGAATGCAAAGGTCATTCCACCACCATTGATGGAATCGCCTCAGTATGAGCAATTTATATTAGAAATCGAGGTCTGCGTAATGGGCTGGCGGCGTCACGCCGGCGACGCGATCGGCCAAGATGGCACGGAAGCTCGGCCGCGACTTCATGCGGGCATACCATTCCCGGGCGGGGGCCGAGAGGGACCAGTCCACGTCGCTCGCAAAATCCAGCGCCGACAGATGCGATGCACAGGCGAAATCCGCGACCGATAGGGTGTTGCCCGCCAGCCATTTCCGCGTTTCCGCCAACCAGCCGATATACGCCATGTGGCTCCGCAAATTGGCATAGCCCGTCCGGATCGCGCCGCCATCCGGATTGCCGCGACCCGTCAACCGCTTCATGAATTTTTCACCGAGCAGGTTTGCCGTCACCTCCTGCGCGAACTTACCGTCGAACCAGGCCGCCAGCCGCCGCACCTCCACCCGGTCCGCTAAAGAACGGCCCATCAGGGGCAGATCCGGATAGGCTTCGTCCAAATATTCGCAAATCACCCCGGAATCGGCGATCACCAGTCCGTTCGGCTCCCGCAGCGTGGGCACGGTGTTGGCCGGGTTGAGCTCGAGGTACTCAGGCCGCCGTTCCCAGACCTTCTCCGCCAGCAGCTCGAACGGCAGCCGCTTCTCCGTCAGCACGAGGCGAACCTTCCTCGAAAACGGCGACAATGGCAGATGATAGAGGACGCGCATCCAGGGGCTTATGCCACCGTCCCCCGACCAGGCCAACCGGTCCTTGGCGGGTGGCAGCTGTTTCAATAGAACTCCGGGAAAGTGGAGACGATTTCTATGCCCGATGCGCTGCCGCCGCAGACCGCCCCTTCGCCCGCACTCGATGACCGCTTTCCGCTGCTCTTTGCCCGCTGCCTGGCCCGGGCCGATGTCCCGGCCTATTTGATGTGGCAACTCGGCGGACGCACACGCACGATCGACGTGAGGATGGGGACCCGGTCCGTCCCCGGCCCGCACCGGCCGCGCTTCCAGCTTCGCCCGCCCTCGGTCGGCAACAACGATGTGGGCGTGGCTTATGAGGTTTTCGTCCACCGATACCTGGTGCCGCCCTTCGCCATCGAGCCCGGTGCCGTTCGGGACATCGTCGATCTCGGCGCCAATGTGGGCCTGTCGTCCATCTGGTGGCTTACGGTCTATCCGCACGCGCATGTCACGGCGTTCGAGCCGCATCCCGTCCATGCCGCCCAGGCGCACCGCAACGTCGGGCTGAACGGTTTTACATCCCGGTTCACCCTCCATGAGGCCGGGGCCGGGCCGCGCGACGCGTCGGCTTGGATTTCGGATCAGGGTACCGCTTCCACCCTGTCCAACCGGCGCGACGGATTCGAGGCTAAAATCATGGATCTGTTCACGTGGCTCTCAGGCCGCCACCACGATATCCTCAAGATCGACATCGAGGGCAGCGAGACCGGTCTGCTGGCCGATCCCCGCTTCGATAGCCTGGATGTGGGTGCCCTGGTGATGGAGTGGCACGGGGTGGACGACGCGGGGGAGGGCGGACGCGATTGGTGCGTGCAGCGGCTGGAGGCGTTCGGCTACCGGATAGAGATCACGGTGGATAAGGGACCGTTCGGCATGTTGTGGGCCCGCCGTTCCTGACGGACCCACCCGGCTTCGTTCAGGCTCGAAGCGCCTCCACAGTATCCGTGAGCGGCTGCGGCAAGTACTTCACGTATTCCTTGGGCACCACCTGCCAGAATCGCGGTGCCTCCCGCTCCCAATCATGCAGCATCATCGCCGCATACTTGCTGCTCGTCTCCGCCGCGTGGCGTTCGACTAAGCCGCGCAGAACGCCGTCCCAATGCCGGGACGCGACGCGCTGCCAGGTCAGCGTGTCCGGATTGACCCGGTGTGCGAACATATCGTCCGGGTCATAGACGAACGCCATGCCGCCGGTGAACCCTGCGCCAAAATTGTCACCCACCGTGCCCAGCACCACGACCGTCCCACCCGTCATATACTCGCAACAATTGCTGCCGCAGCCCTCGATCACCGCCGTGGCGCCCGAGTTTCGCACCGCGAACCGCTCCCCGGCCTGGCCCGCCGCAAACAGCTCACCCGCCGTCGCGCCATACAGCACCGTGTTGCCGATGATGGTGTTGGATTGGCTAACCAACAGCGAACTCGGTGCCGGACGCACCACGATGGTGGCACCGGACAGACCCTTGCCCACGTAATCATTGGCGTCACCCAGCACCTCGAGCTTCAGCCCCTGAACCGCAAACGCCCCCAAGGATTGCCCCGCCGAGCCCCGCAGCCGCACCGACAGATGACCCGGTGCCAGCCCGAACATGCCGTATTTCCGTACCATCTTGGACGAAATCTTCGTCCCGATTGCCCGGTGCGTGTTCCGGATGTTGTATTGCAGTTGCATCTTCTCACCGTGGGTGAACAGCGCCGCTGCGTCCTCGATCATCTGCGCGTCCAACGTCTCCGGCACCTCGTTCCGGCCCTCTTGCGTGCAATAGCGCGCATGTGGCCCCGGATCGGCCTGCGCCAGCAACGGGTTGAGGTCCAAATCGTCCAAATAATCCGACCCGCGGCTCACCTGCTGCAGCATGTCCGTCCGCCCGATCACGTCGGTGATCTTCCGCACCCCCAGCGAAGCCAAGATGCCGCGCACGTCCTCGGCGATGAAGCTGAACAGGTTGATGACCTTCTCCGGGCTGCCGTCGAACTTCTTACGGAGCTCCTCATCCTGCGTGCAGACCCCCACCGGACACGTATTGGAATGGCATTGCCGCACCATGATGCACCCCATCGCCACCAGGCTCGCGGTGCCGATGCCGAACTCCTCCGCGCCCAGCATCGCCGCGATCACCACGTCCCGCCCGGTTTTGATCCCGCCATCGGTGCGCAGCTTCACCCGGTGCCGCAGCCGGTTCAGCATCAGCACCTGATGCGCCTCGCTGAGCCCCATCTCCCACGGTAGGCCGGCGTATTTCACCGAGGTCTGCGGGCTCGCCCCGGTGCCGCCGGAATGCCCGCTGATGAGGATCGCATCCGCCATTGCCTTCGCCACGCCCGCGGCGATCGTGCCGATGCCCGACCGCGCCACCAGCTTCACGCACACGGTGGCGATCGGGTTGATCTGCTTCAGATCATAGATGAGCTGCGCCAAATCTTCGATCGAGTAGATGTCATGATGCGGCGGCGGGCTGATCAGCGTCACCCCCGGCGTCGAATGCCGGAGCTTGGCGATCAAACCGGTGACCTTAAAGCCCGGCAACTGCCCGCCCTCGCCGGGCTTGGCGCCTTGGGCCACCTTGATCTCGATCTCGCGGCAGGCGTTCAGGTACTCCGCCGTCACCCCGAACCGGCCCGACGCGATCTGCTTGATGGCCGAGTTCGCGTTGTCGCCATTCGGGCGCGGCGTCGCGCGCGCCGGGTCCTCACCGCCCTCGCCGCTATCGGACCGGGCGCCGATGCGGTTCATGGCGATCGACAGCGTCTCATGCGCCTCCGGACTCAGCGCGCCCAACGAGATGCCCGGCGCCAATAGCCGCTTGCGGATCTCGGTGATGCTTTCCACCTCATCGACGGGCACCGGCACCACGCCATCCATGCGGAAGTCCAGCAGGTCCCGCAGCGCCACCGGCTTTTGCCGCCGGACGCCATCGGCATAGCGGCGATAGGTCTCGAAGCTATCGGTCGCGCACGCGGTTTGCAGCGTATGGATCAGACCGCCATCGAACGCATGCACCTCACCCTTCCGGCGCAATTTATAGACGCCACCGACCGAAAGCGCCGTGTCCTCACCGTCCCACGCCGCCTCGTGCAGCGCCAAGACCTTGCGCGCGATACCGGTGAGGCCGATGCCGGAAATGCGTGACTGCATGCCCGGAAAGAACTCCGCCACCAGCGCCCGGGACAGCCCGATCGCCTCGAAATTATAGCCGCCGCGATACGAGCTCACGACCGAGATGCCCATCTTGGACATGATCTTGAGCAGGCCCTTATCGACGGCCTTTTTATACCGCTGCACCGCCTCCTTGGTGCTGAGCGTCCCGAACAGCCCGCGCCGCTGGCGATCCGCAATCGCCTCCTGCGCCAAATACGCGTTGATCGTGGTCGCCCCCACACCGATCAGCACCGCGAAATAATGCGTATCCATGCACTCCGCACTGCGCACGTTCACGCTGGCAAAGGTGCGGAGCGAGGAGCGAACGAGGTGGGTATGCACCGCCGCGGTCGCCAAAATCATCGGGATCGGCGCGCGCTCGGCACTTTGCGCCTCATCGGACAGGATCACATGGGCGCAACCGGCCCGCACGTTCTCCTCTGCCTGCTGCCGCACCCGCTCGAGTGCGGCGCGCAGCCCGGCCTCACCGTCGGCGGCCGCGAACGTGCAATCCACGTGGCACGCACCGGCCCCCATGGTCGCAGCCATGGCCGCGAACTCGGCGTTGGACAGCACCGGGCTTTCGAGCTGCAATAGGTCACACTGGCTGCTATCCTCGTCCAGCACGTTCCCGAGGTTGCCGAGCCGGGTCTTCAACGTCATCACCCGCGTCTCCCGCAGGCTGTCGATCGGCGGGTTGGTGACCTGGGCGAAGCTCTGGCGGAAATAATGATGTAGGCCGCGGTAGCGCTCGCTCAGCACCGCCACCGGCGTATCGTCGCCCATGGAGCCGATGGCCTCGGCGCTGTCTTCGACCATCGGGTGCAGGATCATCTCCAGCTCCTCCATGGTGACGCCCACCGCCAGCTGACGGCGGCGCAGCTCGGCCAGCTCGTAGATCGCCGGCTCCGGGCAGTCCGTCTTCACCACGCTGTCGATCTTGGTGATGCGCTTGGCCCAGTCCCCGAACGGCTGGCGGGCGGATAGAACGTCCTTTAGCTCCTCGTCTTGATAGAACCGCCCGGCGTCCAGATCGACGGCGATGGTCTGACCCGGCCCGACGCGGCCCTTTTGGATGATCTCGCTTTCGCTGAATTTCACCATGCCGGCCTCGGACCCGACCACGAGCAAATGGTTGTCGGTCACGGTAAACCGCAGCGGACGCAGCCCGTTCCGGTCGAGCCCCGCGATCACCCAGCGCCCGTCGGTGGCGGTAATGGCGGCCGGGCCGTCCCACGGCTCCATCACGGCGTTGCAATACAGGAACATATCCCGGTGCGCCGGCTTCATCGTGCTGTCCTGGCCGATGCTGGCCGGGATCATCAGCGCCTTCACCATCGGCGCATCCCGCCCGGCCCGGCATAGCAGCTCGAACACGTTGTCGAGCGTCGCGGTGTCCGACCCACCGGCCTGGATCACCGGCTTCACATCCTCGATAAACCGGTTGAGATCCCCGGACGCGAGGCGGGTTTCGTGCGATTTCATCCAGTTGCTGTTGCCGGCGACCGTGTTGATCTCACCGTTATGCGCCAACATCCGGAACGGCTGCGCCAGCTTCCAGGTCGGGAACGTGTTGGTGGAATAACGCTGGTGATAGATGGCAAAACGGCTGATGAACCGGGGGTCCAGCAAGTCCGGATAAAAATCGGTCAAGGACGCGGCGAGGAACATGCCCTTATAGATGACGCTCCGGCATGACAGCGAGCACATATAGAACTCGGGCACTTGCGCCGCGATCACTTGCTTCTCGATCCGGCGGCGGATGATATACAAATCGCGCTCGAATGCTTCCGGATCGGCCCCCTGGCCGCGGATCATGATCTGCTCGATCTCGGGCCGGGTCGCGTTGGCCTTCTCGCCGATGCAGGCGACGTTGATCGGCACCTGGCGCCAGCCATGGATGGCATAGCCGAAATGCAGGATTTCCGTCTCGACGATCTCGCGGCACCGCTCCTGCGCGCCGAGGTCGGTCTTCGGCAGGAACACCATGCCGACGGCAATCCGGTCGGCGGACGGTTCATGGCCCGAGCGGCGGATGGCGTCGGCAAAGAAATCTTGTGGAATTTCAATGTGGATGCCCGCGCCGTCCCCGGTCTTGCCATCCGCATCGACGGCGCCGCGGTGCCACACGGCCTTCAGCGCATCGATCCCCGCCTGCACCACGTCCCGACGGGCGATGCCATCGAGGGCGGCGACCATGCCGACGCCGCAATTGTCATGCTCCATCGACGGGTCATAAGTGTGTTCGAGCCGCTTGGCGTTCTCGGCCCAGGCGGAGAGGAAGGCGGGTCCGGACTCGTTGCTCATGTCACTCTCCGTCATCTTAAAGGACCACGCCGCGTTCCCGCAGCTGATCCGCATGGTTGCCGATGGCCTCCCGCGCCGCTTTGGAGCCCCAGGCCCGCCCGGCGGCGAAGCTTTGTTCGCCGATCAAGGGGCCGGCTTTCAGCACGCGCTGACCCAGCGGGGTCATGTAAAACTGCCGTAATCCCCGCAAGTCTTCGACCGAATAACTGGTGGCATAGATCGTGAGGATCGTGTCATCGAGCTCACCCGCATGGCTGTTGAGATCCGGCATCAGCAATTCGTCGGCGATCTTTGCCGCTTCGTCCTCAGGCTTGCGCGTGTTCTTCTCGATCGATGCGATGAGTTGGGACCGTAACTGTTCCAAAATCTGCGCGGACGGGCTGCTGGCGCCGATGGTCTGCGTCAGTTCCCGCGCGGCATTGAGCGCGTCCGGCGTCGGCTGCGCCTGCGCGGCGAGGGGGCCCAGGCACAGCAGGAGGGCGACGGTGAGGCGCACCTATTCCGCCGCCACGGCCATAGCATGCTGCAGGGCGGTTTCCTGCATATAAGTGTGCATCCGCGCCGCCGCGTCCCGTCCGTCGCGGATGGCCCAGACCACGAGGCTCGCGCCGCGCACGATGTCGCCGGCGGCGAACACGCCGGGCATCGCGGTCATTTGCGTGCGGTGATCGACCTTGAGCGTGCCCCACCGGCTCACCTCGAGCCCCGGCTGATCCCATAATTGGGGCAAATTTTCCGGGTCGAAGCCCAGCGCCTTCACCACCAAATCGGCCTCCAGGTTGAAATGGCTGTCCGCCGGTTCGATCGATTGGCGGCCGGAGCTGTCGGGCATGCCCAACCGCATCCGTTGAACGCGCACCCCGGTCACGTGCCCGTCACCGAGGAACGCCTCGGGCGCCGAGAGCCAGACGAAATTGACCCCCTCCTCCTCGGCATTCTTCACCTCACGCATCGAGCCCGGCATGTTCGCCTTGTCCCGGCGATACAGGCACGACACCTGAGCGGCACCCTGGCGGACGGCGGTGCGCACGCAATCCATGGCCGTGTCGCCGCCGCCGATCACGACGACGCGCTTGCCCTCGGCATTCAGCGCGCCGCTGTCGAATTCCGGGACGGAATCGCCCAAGCCCTGGCGGTTGCTGGCGGTGAGGTAGCTCATCGCCGGCACGATGCCCGGCAGGCCGGAGCCCGGGCCGCCGATGTCGCGCGCCTTATACACGCCGGTCGCGATCAACACGCTATCATGCCGGGCCCGCAGCTCGGCAAAGCTGAGATCCCGTCCGAGTTCCACGCCGAGGTGGAACTCGATGCCGCCCTCCTCCAGCAGCTTCCAGCGGCGCAGCACGATGTCTTTTTCGAGTTTGAACCCCGGGATACCATAGATCATCAGGCCGCCGACGCGGTCATACCGGTCATAGACATGCACCTGATACCCCCGGGTCCGCAGCCGCTCGGCCGCCGCGAGGCCGCCGGGGCCGGCCCCGATGATGCCGACGGATTGCGGGCGCTCCTGCCGCGGGGCAGGGGGCTTTACCCAGCCCTGCTCCCAGGCGTGATCCGTGATGAACCGCTCGACGGCACCGATGGTGACGCTTTCGAAGTCCTTTTCGATCACGCAATTGCCCTCACACAGCCGGTCTTGCGGGCAGATGCGTCCACAAATCTCGGGGAAGGTGTTGGTGGCGCTGCTGACCTCGTACGCTTCTTGCAGGCGATTTTCGGCCGTAAGCTTCAGCCAGTCCGGGATGTTGTTGCCGAGCGGGCAATGCACTTGGCAGAACGGCACGCCGCATTGGCTGCAGCGGCTCGCCTGCGAACCGGCGAGCGCCGGGTCGAAATCCTGGTAGATCTCGGCGAAATCCTCGCGCCGCATGGAAATGGCCCGTTTCGGCGGCGATTGCTGCGGCAACCGGACGAATTGCAGCATTTTGTCGGCCATAGCTTCGCCCTCCGGATGCGGTCCCGCGTTGATGCGCGACACATAAGGTCTTTTCCTCGGTTTGGCGAGTCCCAAAAACACTGATCAGTCAGCTATTCTGCCATAATATAGACGCCAACATACACCATTGCATAAAGAGACCGGACCTAGGCGGCATAATATATCCGTATCGGTCCTATCAAGCGGGAATCTCCTCCCGCTTGCCGCCTCCCTGGCGGTAACGGTCCAGATAGTCCGGCACGATCAGCTCGACCGGCGTGGCGGTAATCCCGAGATCCGCCAACCCCAGCGCGCCAGGTGCCACCACGTTATCTTGCTGCAGCAACGACAGCTGATCCCGCGTGAATGGCTTGCCCGGCACCAACTCGCCGATGCGCGCCTGAATCCGGGCCAGGCCCATCGGCATCTCCAGCAAGAACCGCTTTCGCCGGGTTTCTTGCAAAATCCAGACCAGGATGTCCCGGAAACTCCAAACTCGCGGCCCGCCTAGCTCATATAGGTGTCCCGCGCACTCAGGGCGCGCCAGCACCGCCATCACGGCGTCCGCCACATCGCCCACATAGACCGGCTGAAACTTGGTATCCCCCGCGATCACCGGCATCACCGGCGAATACATCGCCATGGCCCCGAACCGATTGAAAAACTGATCCTCGGCGCCGAACACCAGCGAGGGACGAAGGATCGTAACGCCGGGCAGGGCCGCGCGCATCTGCGCCTCCCCCTCCGCCTTGCCGCGCGCATACAGGCTCGGGCTATCGGCACTGGCCCCGATGGCGGACACGTGCACCACCCGCTTCACCGCCGCCGCCGCCGCCGCCCGCGCGATCCGCCCCGCCCCTTCACCCTGCACGCGCATAAAATCGCCGGCGCGCTGTTCGGTGAGGATGCCGACGAGGTTCACCACCACATCGGCGCCCTCCACCGCGCGCGCGACCGTCGCCTCGTTGCCCAATGAAACATAGAGCGGCACGACCTGACCCACCCGCCCGGTGACCATCAGCCCCTTCACCGCCTCGGTATTCCGCCCCGCGACCCGCACGACATGGCCCTGCGCCGCGAGCCGTTTCACGACGTAACGGCCGATAAATCCGCTGCCGCCAAAGACTGTTGCTACACTGCGCGTGGCCATGGGTGCTCTCCGTATCGTCGCCTCCTACTATGCGTCGAAACCGGGGGCCTCAAGGGGGCCGGGCGACACCGGTCGTTTCCCACTCATCAGGCATGCTATATTACTGAGCATGGCTGACGAATTCGTGCCCCGCCTCGATCGATCGAGGTGGCCCGGTGAAGCTGTCTTTTTTTCGGAGTGCCGCGCCTGCCGCGCCTTGCGCCACCTCATATCGCGCCGGACAATGGAGTGCAGATCGCATCCCTGCTGGACCTTGCGGGAACCAAGGCAAACGTGGTGCAGCTCCGAGCCGAGGCAAAAGACTACCAAGACATCGACGCCCTGATTGAAGACGGTCGGATCGACCTGCCGACCGCTCTGGCTGGCGCGCAAGCCCGTTACGGCCAGCACTTCAATCCGCAGAATGCGCTGAAGGCGCTGTCATTCTTCGATGACGGCAACCTGCGCCGCCTGACGAAGGCGACCAGGGACCGTCTCGCACAGGCAGTTCGCGAGGTGGACCTCGACCGCTTGCCAACGATCGAACCTCCCGCCCCTCTACGCCGCCTTTCCCAATGAAGGCGATCCCCTTCAACCCCGAGACGGAGGCCGTCGCGCGCCGGGTGATCTGGTTTGAAGATCCCGCCGAGGCGCTGCGCGACCCGATCCGCTTCATGGCTTACGCGATGAAGCACGCTACCCATGACGACATGCAGGCGCTGCGCCGCTATGTATTCGATGCGGATCTTTGCGAAGTGCTGGACAAAGCGCCGCCAGGTATTATCGATCCGCGGTCCTGGGCCTTTTGGAACAACAAAATGGGCCGCTTTCCGGCACCGCCTATGCCAGAGCGCACCTTCGCGTAAGAAGCGTTTGGCATTATGGCGGCGAAGTAGCAGCCGAGATTCAGCCAGATTTCTCATTGCGCGGAATCACCGAGCCAATTACAATCGTTTCGTAATCAAGACATGAGCGGTTCACATGAAGCCTGCGGAGGTCATCAGGGTCGCTTTTCATCCATTCCGCGAGCGACAGGCGCTTCGCTGGCAGGACGCCGAGCGAAAGAGGATCGAAGTCGACGCTGAGACAGACAGTCTTCGTCGACGCTTGCCGATACGGCTGCTGCAGCAAGGGGGCCGCGCTCTTTTTTGGTGAACTGCCGCGCCGCTCGCCGACTTCGATGGTCGGCCCTTGACGCCCACAGCCCACGGCGCTACCCAGCCGCTCCACCGCACGGTTGCCCAGGTGGCGGAATTGGTAGACGCGCAGGTTTCAGGTACCTGTAACCGCAAGGTTGTGAAAGTTCGAGTCTTTTCCTGGGCACCACCCCTCTCCTGACGGGCCAAATTGACAACGCAATTCAGCCCGGCGGGCGCCATTCACTTGCATCAGCATGATCTGCCGGACGGGCTCTCGCTCGGTCCGGTCGTGGCGGTCGATACCGAGACCATGGGCCTCAACCCGCATCGGGACCGCCTCTGTCTCGTGCAGCTTTCGGCCGGTAATGGCGTGGCGCATCTTGTGCAAATCGTGCCGAAACGGTTCGGCGGCGTGGCGGCGCCCAACCTCGCCCGCCTCATGGCCGACCCGGCAGTCACCAAGCTCATGCATTTCGCCCGGTTCGACGTGGCCGTGCTGCAACACGCGCTCGGCGTTACCGTCGGCCCCACCAAATGCACCAAGATCGCGGCCAAACTCGTCCGCACCTTCACCGACCGGCATGGCCTCAAGGACCTCTGCCGCGAGCTGATCGGGGTCGAAGTGTCGAAGCAACAGCAAACCAGTGATTGGGGTGCCGCCGACCTCACCCCGGAACAGCTCGCCTACGCCGCGTCCGACGTGCTGTATCTGCACGCCCTTTGGGCCAAGCTCGAGGCGCTGCTTATCCGCGAACAGCGGCTGGAATTGGCCCAAGCCTGCTTCGATTTCCTGCCCACGCGCTGCCGGCTGGACTTGCTCGGCTATGAGACGCCAGACATCTTCGCACATTAGTTTTGTTACAATCGGTCACCCCGCCTTGGTTGACCCTCCCCGTGCACCCGCTCATACAAGGGCGTCATGGCTGCCCTGTCCCCCTTCGCCATTCCTGACATGGCCCACACCGATGCCGAGGTCGGCCGTGCGGTCCTAGCGGCCGAGGCTGCGGGCTTGCGGGCACTCGGCACCACCCTCGGTGCCCCGTTTTCGTCCGCCGTCCAGTGCCTCGCGGACTGCGCCGGGCGGGTCGTGGTGTCCGGCATCGGCAAGTCCGGCCATGTCGGGCGCAAGATCGCCGCCACCTTCGCCTCCACCGGCACGCCCGCGCTGTTCGTCCATCCGGCCGAGGCCTCGCATGGTGATCTCGGCATGGTGCTGCCGGGTGACGCGGTGCTGGCCCTCTCTAATAGTGGGGAGACGGCGGAGCTTGCGGATATCGTGGCGCATGCCCGCCGGTTCGGCCTGCCGCTGATCGCCATCACCGGACGGGCGGACTCGGCCCTGGCGCGCGCCGCCGACGTTCTGTTGCTGCTGCCGCCATCACCGGAGGCGTGTCCCATGGGGCTCGCGCCGACCACCAGCACCACCATGCAACTGGCGCTGGGCGATGCGCTGGCCGTCGCCCTGCTGACCCGGCGTGGGTTCACGGCGACCGATTTCTCGGTGAACCACCCCGGGGGCAAACTGGGCGCCCAATTGCGCATGGTGCGGGACCTGATGCATCGGGGTGATGCGGTGCCGCTCGCGCCCCGCACGCTCCGGATGGATCAGGCGCTGTTGATCATGACCGGCAAGGGCTTTGGCTGCGTCGGCGCGCTCGAGGCCGATGGCCGGCTGGCGGGGGTGCTCACGGACGGAGATTTGCGCCGGGCCATGGGGCCGGACCTGCTGACGCGTAATGTGCAGGACGTGATGAATATCCATCCCCGCACCATCGGCCCGGACGCGTTGGCGGTGGACGCGCTCCGCGCCATGAACGCCGCACCCCGCCCGGTCACGAGCCTGTTTGTCACCGAGGCCGGCCGGCCCGTCGGCCTGCTGCATGTCCATGACCTGCTCCGCGCGGGTGTTGCATGAGCGTGGCGCCCCTGGTTCGTCCGCCCCGGATCGAGCGGACGGGCTTGACCACCAAGGGCGGCAGCCTCCGCCGGGGGCCCAGCAGCGCTGGCATCGCCCGGCGCCGGGTCGTGGTGACGGGGACGAAATGGGCGCTGCCTGCGTTAGCGTTGCTGTTGTTGGCGTCCGTGGCGCTGTGGCCCGAATTCGCGCGGTTGCGGGACCAGGGCCGGGTCTCGTTCCGCCGCGCCTTCAATTTCGAGGCCGATAGCGGCAAGATGCGGGAGGCGCGGTATCGTGGCGTCGACGAGCGCGGCCGCCCCTATACGGTCACCGCGGACTGGGCGGTGCAGGCCGGGCCGCAGCGGGTCAATTTGTCTGAGCCGAAGGGCGATCTGCTACAGGATAGTGGCGGCTGGGTCATGATTCAGGCGCATGATGGCGTGTTTATCCAGCACGCCGGGCAGCTTGATTTGTCGCATGACGTCGTGCTGTACCGCGATGACGGCACGGTGATGCGGACGCAGGCGGTGGCCATCGACGTGAAGAACGCGGCCGCCGCGACCGAGGAGCGCACCCATGCGGAGGGTCCGTTCGGCACGCTCGATTCGCAGGGGTTCACCTTGGTGGACAAGGGCGCCGCGATCCAGTTCTACGGTCCCGCCCATCTCGTGGTAAATCAGCAGAAATGAAATATTGGCTTTATGTTGGCGTGGTGCTCGCCGGTGCGCCCGGGCTTTCCCACGCGTCGGCGCAGGGCATCGACATGTCGAAGGGCGGTTCGGTCGATGTGACCGCGCGCGACGGGATGGAATGGCGGCAGAACGAACAGGTGGTGATCGCCAATGGCGACGCGCGCGCTGTCCGTGGCGACGTGACGGTGACGGCCGACCGGCTGATTGCGCATTACCGGCGCAAGGCCGCGGCAGCTGGCGCGCCGGCTGCCGCTCCCGCCCCCACCTCGATCCCCGCTACGGCGGGGGCGGACACCGGCAGCAATGAAATCTATCGGCTGGAAGCGATGGGGCACGTTCACATCTTCACCGCGACCGACCTCGCCGTGGGTGACCGCGCCATCTACGACATTGACCAGGCGCTGCTGCTGATGACGGGGACGGGTCTCAAGATCACCACGCCGCAGCAGATTTTGACGGCGCGGGACAGCATGGAGTATTATTCGCAGAAGCACATGTCGGTCGGCCGCGGCCTGGCCACGGTGACGACGGCGGATGGCCGCCGGCTCTCCGGCGATACGCTCGTGGGCTATACGGTGCCCGATGCGCCCGGCGCGAAACCTGCGGAACCGAAACCGGTGAAAGCGGCGGCCAAGCCCGGCGCGGACCCGCTGCAATCTTCGGGTAAGCTGCAGCGGGTCGAGGCGTTCGGACACGTGGAGGTGCGGACCGCAACCGAGACGTTCCGCGGTCAGCGCGGCGTGTATGTGGCGGATACGCAAATCGCACGGCTGGCCGGGGACGTGCACGTGACGCGCGGACAGAACCAGCTGAATGGCGATGAGGCGCTGATCAACATGAAGACGGGCATCTATACGCTGAGCCGCGCGCCCGGCGGGCGGGTAGAGGGTCTGGTCGTGCCGAACGACACGTCGATGAACAGCGATAAATCCAAGCCGGCCAGCCCCAGATGACGGACCCGTTGCGGGTGGTGCCGGGGGCGGCCGGATTGGTGGCGACGGCGGTCGGTAAGACCTATAAAAAACGGCCGGTGGTGCGCAACGTCACGATCCACGTCCGCCGCGGGGAGGCGGTGGGGTTGCTCGGCCCGAATGGTGCCGGCAAGACGACGACGTTCTACATGATCGTGGGCCTGGTCCGGCCCGATACGGGCGCCATCAGCCTCGATGGCCATGATATCACCGGGCTGCCGATGTACCGGCGGGCGCGGCTGGGGATCGGCTATCTGCCGCAGGAGGCCAGCGTGTTCCGCGGCCTCAATGTCGAGCAGAACATCATGGCGGCGCTCGAGGTGGTGGAGCCGGACCATGGCCGCCGGGCGATGATGGTGGATGAGTTGCTGACGGAGTTCGGCATCGGCCATTTGCGCCGCACGCCGTCGCTGGCGCTGTCGGGCGGGGAGCGGCGCCGGGTGGAGATCGCCCGGGCGCTGGCGTCCCAACCCGGTTATATTCTGTTGGACGAGCCGCTGGCCGGCATCGACCCGATTGCGGTCGGTGAGATCCGTGACCTGGTCGGCCATCTGAAGGACCGCGGCATCGGGGTGCTGATCACCGATCATAACGTCCGGGAAACGCTGGAGATTATCGACCGCGCCTATATCATGCATGACGGGCAGGTGCTGATGGAGGGCCGTCCCGATGAAGTGGTGGCGCATGAGGACGTGCGGCGGGTGTATCTCGGTGAGAGGTTTAGCCTTTAGACTTTTGATGTAGTCTGTTTGTCATGGGGATCGGTCCACGGCTCGAATTCAGGCAGACGCAATCACTGGTCATGACGCCGCAGCTGCGTCAGGCGATCAAGCTGCTGCAATTTACCAACCTCGAGGCGGCCGCGTTCGTCGAAGACGAGCTGGAGCGCAATCCCTTGCTGGAGCGGGATGAGCGTTCCGATGTGATTCCCGAACAGCCCGCACCGGATCAACGGCTGGAGCGGCTGGACGGGATGGACGCCGCGGCGTTGATTCAGGGCGAGAAGCTGCCGGACGCCGTCGGTGCGGAGGCGAATAGCAGCTTCGAGGGCAACAGCTTCGACACGGGCGGCAGCGCCGATGGGTATGCCCAAGCGTCGCGCGGGTCCCGGGGCGAGGGCGATGAGCGCGGCATTGATGATCTGGCGGCGGCCCCCCGGTCGTTGCGGACGCATCTGAGCGAGCAGATCCGGCTTGGTTTTCCCGATGCCGGCGACCGGATGATTTGCGGGCAATTCTTGGGGCTGATGGACGGGGCCGGGCGGGTCGAAATCGGCAATGCGGAGCTGGCGCGGGCCCTGGGCGTCGAGGAGGCGCGGGTGGCGCGTATTCGCACGGCGATGCAGCGCTTCGATCCGCCGGGCCTGTTTGCGCAGAATTTGCGGGAGTGCTTGGCGGCGCAACTGGCAGACCTCAATCGACTCGATCCTGCGATGGACCGGTTGCTCGATAACCTCGAGATGCTGGCCCGGCGCGATTTGCGCGGGTTGATGCAGGTCTGCGAGGTCGATTCCGAGGATTTGGCCGAGATGATCGGTGAAATACGCGCGCTCAATCCCAAGCCGGCCGCGGGATTCGACGTGTTGCCGCCGCAGCAGGTGATTCCGGACGTGCTGATGCGTGCAGCCCCGGATGGCAGTTGGTTGCTGGAGCTCAATCCGGACACCATGCCGCGCGTGTTGGTTAATCAGGCCTATCACGCCCGAATCTCGGCGCGCGCCGACCGGGAAAGCCGGACCTTCCTCGGCGAAAACCTGTCGAGTGCAAATTGGCTCGTGAAGTCGCTGCAGCAGCGCGCGAACACGATTTTGAAAGTCGCAGCAGAAGTTGTAAAGCAGCAGGATGGGTTCTTTAGGCAGGGCGTCGGTTATTTGCGTCCGCTGATCTTACGCGATGTCGCGGGTGCGGTGGAGATGCATGAGAGCACCGTCAGCCGAGTGACCGCGAATAAGTATATCGCGACGCCACGCGGCGTGTTTGAATTGAAATACTTCTTTACCGCCTCCATCAACGCCGTGGCGGGGGGCGAAAGCCATAGCGCGGAGGCGGTGCGGCACCGGATACGTGCCATGATCGGGGCCGAAAATGCCGGGGATGTGCTGTCCGACGATGCGATTGTTACTGCTTTAAGACGGGAAGGCGTGGACATCGCGCGTAGAACGGTGGCCAAATACCGGGACGCGTTGCGCATTCCGTCATCGGTGCAGCGCAAACGGGAAAAGGCGATGTCGGCCTAATCCCACCACCAGGGAGCGTGTTCATGCAACTCACCGTTTCGGGCAAGCAGGTCGAACTTTCCGATGCCCTGCGGGATCGGGTGTCGCAGCAACTCGACGTGATTGCTGGTAAGTATTTCGACCACGCGCTGGAGGCGAGCGTCACATTTAGCCGGGCACGGAGCTTTTTTACATGCGATATCAATGTCCACGCTGGGCGGGGCCTGACATTGCGCGGCGAAGGGGAGGCGGCGGACGCGCATGGTGCGTTCGATGACGCCGCCGAACACATCGCCAAGCGGCTCCGGCGGTACCGCCGCCGGGTAAACGACCACGCCCGCGACCTGGTGCATCGCGCCCGTCCTGAAACCGGGCGGCAATATGTGCTTCGTCAGGAGGAGGATGCGACGCGGGCTCCCACCGACCAATCCCCCGCGTATGCCACGGTGATCGCCGAGAGTACTGCCGATATCAACACATTAACGGTGGGCGAAGCGGTGATGCGCATGGATCTAGCAGATCAGCAGATCCTTATGTTCCGCAACAGCTCGACGACCGAACTCAACGTCGTTTATCGACGCACGGACGGCCACATCGGCTGGATCGACGCCGGTGGGGGAAACGGCCGCGCCGGCTGACGACCTAGTGCACGAGTGAGGGGATCATCTCGTGCTGGACGATGGCTTGGAGGGCGAGATCGCGGTCTGCGGCGACGGCCATGGGGGAGCCGTCGGCGGCGAAGATCGCAAACGCGGTCGTGCCGTCCATCCACACTGGCTTGACATACGCCAGCTCTGCCATGCCCAGCGCCATGAGCTGCGCCTGCGTTACCTTTCGGATGTCCACGATGGCCGGGAGGCTATCGGTCATGGCTGGGTCGCCCAAAACGGGGTCCATAAAGCTCGAATCATTCATGTCCATGCTGATTGACCTTCGTTAATACGGGTCGCCCTCAGGTAACGAGCGGAGATCCGTTAAGTTCACGCCCCATAATGCAAGCGTGATCGTTTCCACCATTGAAGGAGGTTATTCGGTATTGCCGTCTACAACCGGAGTGCGAACACGCTTCGTTATTTCGATCGTCTTCACGCGCACTTCTGGTTGTGGCCGCGCCAGATCGATATGCAGGAGGCCGTTATCGAGCCAAGCCCCCTTGACCTCGATGCTTTCCGCCAGGACGAACGCGCGCTGGAACTGCCGGGCGGCGATGCCGCGATGCAGGTAGACCTTGTCTGAATCAGCATCGTTTTGACGCCCCCGGATGACGAGTTGGTTGTCCTCTTGCGTGATCTGGAGGTCGTCCATCGTGAAACCGGCGACCGCCAGAGTAATCCGCAGACCGCTTGGCCCGGTCTGTTCGATATTATAGGGGGGATACCCGTCAGCCGTCGTTTTGGATGCACGCTCGAGCATTTGCTCGAGGTGATCGAAGCCGAGGAACATGGGCGAGGTGAACATACGCGTGGTGGACATCGGGCCTCCTCCTTAGAGCGAAGCGGAGATGGCGCCCAAGATCGGCACGCCTTCGCACCCTATGTTGGCCATCGCAGCACCAGCTTCAAGATACATTGAATGCGGTCGTCGCTCGCGTTACATCGGCGCGATGCTCCCCATTTTACGACCGCCCCACCCCGCGCTTCGCGCCAAGACGCGCCGGGTCGGCCCGGAACACGCCGAACAGCTGCACACGCTGATTCCACAAATGTTCGAGACGATGTATGCCGCCCCCGGCATCGGCCTCGCCGCGCCGCAAATCGGCGTGGCACTGCGGCTGGCGATCGTCGATCTGCAAAAGGACGACAAGCCCACGCCGATCGTGCTGATCAATCCCGAGATCATCGCGGTGTCCGAACAATGGGCGGTGCGGGAAGAGGGCTGCCTGTCCCTGCCCGGCCACTACGCCGATGTGAGCCGCCCGGCCGAGGTGCGGGTGCGCTATGCGGACGCGGCGGGTCTCCACCACGAGATTGCCGCGGATGGCCTATTCGCGGCCTGCCTCCAGCATGAAATCGATCATTTGGACGGCGTGCTGTTCGTCGATCACCTGAGCCCCCTCAAACGCAATATGATTTTGCGTAAATTGGCCAAGGAACAGAAGCTCCGGGCGGCGGAATGAGGCTGGCCTTCATGGGCAGCCCGGACTTCGCGGTCCCGGCGCTGCGGGCCTTGCATGCGGCGGGATATGACATTGCCGCGGTCTATGCCCAGCCGCCCCGCCCGGCGGGCCGGGGCCAAGCGCTCACCCCCTGCGCCGTGCATCAGGCGGCGCTGGCGCTGGCGCTTCCGGTCCGCACGCCCGACCGGCTGCGGCGGGACGCAGACGAGCACGCGGTGTTTGCCGCCCTCCACCTCGATGCCGCCATCGTCGCGGCCTATGGCCAAATCCTGCCGCAAATCATGCTGGATGCCCCCCGCCGGGGCTGCCTCAATATCCACGCCAGCCTGCTGCCGCGCTGGCGGGGGGCGGCGCCGATCCAGGCGGCGGTGCTGGCGGGCGATGCGGAGACGGGGGTCACGATCATGCAAATGGAGGCCGGGCTCGACACCGGGCCAATGCTGGCCTGCGCGCGGGTGCCGATCGGGCCGGACACGACGGCCGGCGGGCTCTTTCCGGTGCTGGCCGAACTCGGTGCCCGGCTGATGCTGGACGTGCTGCGGGACCCGCCATCGCCCGTGCCGCAGCCGGACGGGGCCACGTATGCCCCGAAACTGACCCGGGAGGACGGAATCCTGGACTGGACCCGCCCCGCCGCCACCCTGGACCGCCAGGTGCGCGGCCTATTCCCCTGGCCCGGCGCCTGGTTTCGCTGGGGGGAGGAGGTGGTGAAGGTGCTGGCCGCGACCCCCGAACCCGGCGCGGGTCCGCCCGGCACGGTGCTGGACACGGCCTTGCTGGTCGCCACCGGCGATGGCGCCCTCCGCCTCCGCCGGCTACAGCGCGCGGGCCGCCCCGCCATGGACGCCGCCGCCCTGCTCCGCGGCACACCCATCCCGCCTGGCACCGTCTTAATATGAGTTATTGCGTAGGCCTGATCCAGGCGGGCTCGCGATGACGGAGCCACGGAAGGCATGGGCGCTTCGCATCGAATATGACGGCACCGGGTTTCAGGGCTGGCAGCGGCAGAATAACGGGTCGTCCGTGCAGGAAGTGCTGGAAGACGCCGCCGCGCGCCTGAATGGTGGGGAGCCGGTGCCGAGCGTGGCCGCCGGGCGCACGGATGCCGGGGTACACGCGGCCGCGCAGGTGGCGCTGCTGGCCTTGCCGGAAAACCTGCGCGCCGATCAGGTCCGGGACGCGCTCAATTTCCACATGCGGCCGCACCCGGTGGTGATCCTGCAGGCCGCCCCCGCGCCGCCGAACTGGAGCCCGCGCTTCTCCGCCACCAGCCGGGCCTATGAATACCGCATCCTCAACCGCCGCGCCCGCCCGGCGCTGGAGCGGGACCGGGCTTGGCACGTGGACCGGCGGCTTGACGCAGACGCGATGCATGCGGCCGCACAGCTGTTAATTGGCCGGCATGACTTTACCTCGTTCCGCGCCACCGGCTGCCAGGCCAAAAGCCCCTTCCGCACGCTGGATTTGCTGCGCGTGACCCGGCAGGGGGAGCACGTGGTGATGGTGGCACAGGCGCGGAGCTTCCTGCACCACCAGGTCCGCAACCTGATCGGCACGCTTAAACTGGTGGGGGAGGGCAAGTGGACGCCCGCGCGGGTTGGGACCGCGCTGGCCGCCCGGGACCGGGGCGCCGCCGGGCCAACCGCCCCGGCGGCGGGCCTCACGCTCATGCACGTGTCATACGACCCGGATCCATTCACCTGATTTGACTTGGCCCTTGCTGGACGCGATATCCGCGCTGCCACAAGAAAGTCACCCTTGATGCCCGTCCACGCGTTCATTTTTCCCGGCCAAGGCAGCCAATCCGTCGGCATGGGCCGCGACCTCGCCGCGGCCTTCGCCCCCGCGCGTGAGGTGTTCGGCGAAGTGGACGAGGTTTTGAAGCAAAAACTGTCCAAGCTGATGTTCGAAGGCCCGGCCGAGGAACTCACGCTGACGGAAAACACCCAGCCGGCGCTGATGGCCATGTCACTCGCGGTGCTCCGCGTGCTGGAGCATGAGGGTGGGTTCAAACTCGAGGATAAGGCGGTGCTGGTGGCCGGGCACTCGCTCGGTGAATACAGCGCGCTGGCGGCGGCGGGGGCGTTCACGCTGGCGGACACGGCGCGGCTGTTGCGGGAGCGTGGCCTGGCGATGCAGGCGGCGGTGGCACCTGGTGAGGGGGCGATGGCCGCCATCCTGGGTGTGGAGCTGGACGTGGCGCAGGATATTTGCCGGGAGGCCGCGACGCTTACGCATGAGGATGGGCGCACCGAACAGCAGGTGGTAGAAGCCGCCAACGACAATGGCGGCGGCCAGGTGGTGATTTCCGGCCACAAGGCCGCGGTGGAGCGGGCGCTGGCGGTGGCGAAGGAGCGGGGTATCCGCCGGGCCATGCTGCTGCCGGTATCGGCGCCGTTTCACTGCGCGCTGATGGCGCCGGCCGCGGATGTGATGCGCGACGCGCTAGGCCGGGCGGATGTGCGGAGCCCCGTGGTGCCGGTGGTGGCGAACGTGAGCGCGGACCGGGTGACGGCGCCGGACGAAATCCGGGATTTGCTCGTGCGCCAGGTGACCGGCACGGTGCGCTGGCGGGAGTGCATCCTGGCCTGCCGCGACATGGGTGTGACCAGCTTTATGGAGCTGGGCGCGGGCAAGGTGCTGTCTGGCCTCACCCGGCGGATCGACCCGGAGCTGGCCTCGGCCGTCGCGGGGACGCCCGGCGAGATCGAAGCCATGTTGAAGCTGCTGTGATGTTTCGTTTGGATGGCAAGAGCGCGCTGGTGACCGGCGCATCGGGCGGGCTGGGTAACGCGATCGCCCGGGCGCTGCACGGCCAGGGCTGCCGGGTCGCATTGTCCGGCACGCGGCGGGACGCGCTGGAGGCGCTGGCCGCGTCGTTGGGCGAGGGCGCGCATGTGTGTCCGGCCGATTTGTCCGACCCGGCGGCGACCGACCCGTTGATCGCGGCGGCGGAGGCGGCGTGCGGACCGCTCGATATCCTGGTCAACAACGCCGGGCTGACGCGGGATGGGCTGGCGATGCGGATGAAGGATGCGGATTGGCAGATGGTGCTGGACGTGGATTTGACGGCGCCGTTCCGCCTGGCGCGGGCGGCGATGCGCGGCATGATCAAGCGGCGGTCGGGCCGGATCATCGCCATCAGCTCCATCGTGGGCGCGGTGGGCAATGCCGGCCAGGCGAATTACGCGGCGGCGAAGGCGGGGCTGGTGGGTATGAGCAAGGCGCTGGCGCAGGAGCTGGGCGGCCGTGGCATTACGGTGAACGTGGTGGCCCCGGGTTATATCGAGACGCCGATGACGGAGGCGCTGACCGCGGAACAGAAGGCGAAGCTGGCGGCTAACATCCCGTTGGGTCGCCTGGGCCAGCCTGGCGATGTAGCGGCGGCAGTGGTTTATCTGGCGTCGGACGAGGCGGCGTGGGTGACGGGGGCCACGCTGCATGTGAATGGCGGGATGGCGATGCTGTGAGAACCCGTCGGAAACGTTGATAATATCACTGTCCGGTTCTATATTAGAGGCCGGTTTATATATCGAGGGTCTGTTATGGCGCTCAGTTTAAAGGATCCCGAGACGGATCGCCTGGCTCGGGAAGTGGTATCGTTAACCGGCGAGACGTTGACGGATGCAATCCGCATCGCGTTAACCGAACGTCTGGAGCGTGAACGGCTGAGGCGGGGCGAGTCCACGGCGCTCGCCGAGCAATTGATGGCGCTTGGACGGGAATGCGCGGCCCTTCCGGATTTTGACACCCGCAGTCCAGACGAGATCGTCGGATATGATGAGACCGGTATGTGGTGAGCCATGGTCATCGATACCTCAGCCGTTGTCGCCATCCTGTTTGAGGAAGACGATTATGAAATTTACTCCCGCTCGATCCAACGGTCCGCCATCCGTCTGATATCGGCTGTTACACGGGTGGAGCTGTCTTTCGTCGTGGAGGGGCGAAAGGGTGAGGCTGGACGGGAGCGGATCGAGCGGTTTATCGCCCTGACCGCGGCAGAAATCGTGACTGTGACCCCGCAGCATGCAACTCTAGCGATCGGCGCGTTTCGGAGCTTCGGCAAAGGCCGGCATCCCGCCGGATTGAACATTGGAGACTGCTTCTCGTACGCACTTGCCAGCGCCACAGGGCATGCCTTGCTCTTCAAAGGGAACGACTTTACCAGAACCGATATTCGATCGGCGCTGGCATGACCGACCCGGGAACGCCTGTCTTGGCGATCCGGAAGAAAGCGTGCTAAGCGCGGCGCCTCTACGATCGAGTGACGGACACATATTCAAGACAGGCCATCCGGGCCTGCCGACTGGAAACCGAGGACACAATGAGCGAGATCGCCGACAAGGTTAAGAAGATCGTAGTGGAGCATTTGGGCGTCGAAGAGGCGAAGGTGACGCCGGAGGCGTCGTTCATCGATGACCTCGGCGCCGACAGCCTGGATACGGTCGAGCTCGTGATGGCGTTCGAAGAGGCGTTCAGCGTCGAAATCCCCGAGGACGCGGCCGAGAAGATCGCCACCGTCAAGGACGCGATCGACTTCATCGAGAAGCAAAAGGCAGCCTGAGCCAATCCATGAACAACATGTCCGGCCGGCGGGTGGTGGTGACCGGGATGGGCATCGCCTGCCCGCTGGGTGTGGGTGTCGAGCATGTATGGCGCCGGTTGATCGCCGGTGAAAGCGGCATCGGCGCCATTCAGAGCTTCGACACCAAGGACCTGCCGGCCAAGATCGCCGGGCAGGTTCCGTCCGGGTCGCGGGCGACGGGGGGTCTCGACCTCGGCGAATGGATCCCGGTCAAAGACCAGAAGAAAATGGACCGCTTCATCCACATGGCGGTCGTGGCCGCCGTGGAAGCGGTCGAGGATAGCGGCTGGGTGCCACCGGACGAGGATGCACGCTGCGCCACCGGGGTCATGATCGGCTCGGGCATCGGCGGACTCGGTACTATTTTCGAGGCGTCGGTGATGGTGCATGAGGGGCGGAGCCGGCGGCTGTCGCCGTTCTTTATCCCCTCCGCGCTGATCAACCTCGCCTCGGGCCACGTTTCGATCCGGTATGGGTTCAAGGGCCCGAATCATGCGGTCGTGACGGCGTGCGCGACCGGCGTGCACGCCATCGGCGACGCGTCCCGGCTCATCATGTGGGGTGACGCCGACGTGATGGTGGCCGGCGGCGCCGAGGGCACGGTGAACGAACTCGGCATGGCGGGCTTCTGCGCCAGCCGCGCGCTCAGCACCAATTTCAACGACCGCCCGACCGCAGCCTCCCGCCCGTGGGACCGGGACCGGGACGGGTTCGTGATGGGCGAGGGTGCGGGGATCGTCGTGCTGGAGGAGCTCGAGCATGCGAAGGCCCGCGGCGCCAAGATCTATGGTGAGATCGCCGGCTACGGCATGTCGGGCGACGCGCACCACATCACGGCACCCGCCGCCGGGCACGAAGGCGCCTATCGCGCGATGCGGGCGGCGTTCAAGAACGGCAGCGTGACGCCGGAAGACGTCAGCTATGTCAACGCGCACGGCACCAGCACGCCGATGGGCGACGACCTGGAGTTGGAGGCGGTCGAGCGGTTCTTCGGTGACAACATGCGGGGTCTGGCGATGTCCAGCACGAAATCTGCGACCGGCCATCTGCTGGGTGCGGCCGGCGCGATCGAGGCGATCTTCTCGCTGCTGGCGATCCGGGACGGCGTCGTGCCGCCCACGCTGAACCTCGAAAACCCCAGCCGGGAGAGCCTGATCGACCGGGTTGCGTTACAGTCGCAGGAGCGGCGGGTGGACGTGGTGCTGTCCAACAGCTTCGGCTTTGGCGGAACCAACGCCTCCATCCTGTTTAAACGCGCGGCCTGACGCGGCGTTCGGGCCATGCGCACGGGCCTCGTCGCGCTGGTCTCATTGGCGGTGCTTCTCATCGGCGTGGCGATCTACGCGCTCTATCAATTCGATGGGGCGGGGCCCTTGCCCACGACCCAGGCCGTGATCGTGCCGCGCGGCCGGATGGATGAAGTCTCGGCCGCACTGGCCCGGGCCGGGGTGGTGCACAGCGCCGCAGCGCTGACAGCGGCGTCAATGCTGTCGCGCGGACAGGGCATGCTTCATGCCGGTGAACTGGAATTCCCCGCGTATGTCAGCCTCCGGCAGGTATTGACGATCCTGCGCACCGGGCATCCGGTCGTGCACAAGCTCACGGTGCCGGAGGGTCTGACCGCGGCGCAGGTCGCGCTGTTGCTGGACCGCGCCCCGGCGTTGGACGGGGAGACCGTGCTGCCGGGCGAGGGCATGTTCCTGCCGGAAACCTATCTGTTCGAGCGCGGCACCAGCCGCTCGGTGATTGCCGAGCGCGGGCGGGATGCGATGGACCGCGCGCTGGACCGGGTGTGGCAAGGCCGCAAGCTCGATCTGCCGCTCGCCTCGTCCGCGGCCGCGTTGACGCTGGCCAGCATCGTCGAACGTGAAACTGGCAAGGCCGACGAGCGTCCGCACGTGGCGGCGGTGTTCCTCAACCGGCTGCGGCGCGGCATGAAGCTGCAATCGGACCCGACGGTCATTTATGGCGCCAGCGGCGGCCTGGGCACGCTGGACCATGGCCTGACCCGGGCGGAACTGGACCGGGAAGACCCTTATAACACCTACCGGATCCCGGGCCTGCCGTCCGGGCCCATCAGCATGCCGGGCCTGGCGTCGCTGAAGGCGGTGACGCAGCCGGCGGAGAGCGAGGATTTGTTCTTCGTCGCCGACGGCATCGGCGGCCACGTGTTCGCCCGCACGCAGGAGGAGCATGTGAAGAACGTGGCGCATTGGCGCGAGGTCGAGCGCGCCCGGCTGGTCGCGCATTGATGCCGCTCGCCTCGATGCCACTCGCTTCGATGCCACTCGCTTCGATGACGGGATTTGCCCGAACGGACGGCACCGCGTCCGGGCTGGTCTGGGCCTGGGAACTGCGCAGCGTGAATGGGCGCGGCCTCGATGTGCGCATGCGCTTGACGCCGGGGTTCGAGGGGCTGGAGCCGGCGCTGCGCGAGAGGGCCGGGGTGGCCCTCAAGCGCGGTAACGTTACGGCCAATTTGACGGTCAAGCGGGAAGAACGCTCCCGCCTCAGCCTCGATCCCGTGGTGCTGGAGGATTGGCTGCGTCTGGCGCTCGAGATCGCGGCGCGCATCCCCGGGGCACCCCCGCCCCGTCCGGAGGCGCTGCTGGCCCTGCCCGGCGTGTTGCGGCCCGCGGCGGCCGACGAGAATGGCGTGACCGCGGCCCAGACGGAGGCGGTCCGGGACGGGTTCGCGGACGCACTCGCCGGCCTCGTTCTGGCCCGGCAGGACGAGGGCGGCCGCCTCCATACGTTACTCACGGCTCAGCTGGATGAGGTGGCAGGGCTGCACGCGGATGCGACGGCTGAGGCCGCCGACCAGCCGGCGCTGCAAAGGGCCCGCATGCTCGAGGCCGTGGCGGCGCTGTTGCAGGACCGCGCGTTGCCGGAGGAACGGATCGCGCAGGAGGTCGCGATCCTCGCTATCCGGTCGGATGTGCGCGAAGAGCTGGACCGGCTTCGGAGCCATGTCGTGGCGGCGCGGGCGCTGTTGGCCGAGGGCGTGGCGGTCGGGCGCCGGTTCGATTTCCTGGTGCAGGAATTCGTGCGCGAGGTGAATACGCTGTGCAGCAAATCCGCGAGCGTGGCGCTGACCACGACCGGGCTGCGGCTCAAGGCCGTGATCGAGCAGATGCGCGAGCAGGTGCAGAATGTCGAATAACCCCGCTGGGACAACGGGTGGGGGAATGGGCCGGCGCGGCGTATGCCTTGTGGTCGCGGCCCCGTCGGGTGCCGGTAAGAGCACCATCACGCGCGCGCTGTTGGCCAGCGAGCCGGCGCTGTCGCTGTCGATCAGCGCGACCACCCGCCCGCCGCGCCCGCGGGAGCAGGACGGGGTGCATTACCATTTCAAGGACGCGGCCGGGTTCGATGCCATGGTGGTGGCGGACGAGATGCTGGAGTGGGCGGAGGTGTTCGGGCGCCGCTATGGCACGCCGCGCGGCCCGGTGTTGCGGGCGCTGGAGGCCGGGCGGGACGTCGTGTTCGACATCGATTGGCAGGGTCACCGGCAGCTGCGCCGGGCGCTGCCGGCGGACGTGGTCGGCGTATTCGTGATGCCGCCGTCGCTTGAGGCGTTGGAGGTGCGGCTGCGCGGACGGGCCAGTGATGCGGAGGCGGAGATCGGACGCCGGATGACGGCCGCGCGGAGTGAGATGGCGCATTGGTCGGAATTCGACCATGTGGTCGTCAACCATGAGCTGGACGTGGCTATCGCCGCGGTGCGGAGCGTGCTGCACGCCGCCCGGTCGGCCACGTCCCGCCAGACGGGGCTCGAGCGGTTCGTGCACGGCTTTGACGGGGCCGATCTGGCCTGATTAGCTCCGGTTTGGGAGTGAAACAGGCTGGAATATACCTTTCATTTCGGCGACATCTGGGCGGCCCGGGACGAGCTGATCCGGGGTACGGTGCTGACGGTTGAGCTGTCGGGCGTGTCGATGGTCTTGAGCGTGATACTGGCCGTCCTCGGGGCATGGGCGCGGACGGGTGGATCACGCTGGCTGGGTATGGGGGTCGGGGCCTATGTCGAGTTGGTCCGCAATACGCCGTTTTTGGTGCAGGTGTTCTTCATCTTCTTCGGTCTGCCGGCCTTAGGGGTTCGGCTCGAGACGGATGTCTGCGCCGTGATCGCGCTCACGCTCAACGGCAGTGCCTATGCGATCGAGATCGTGCGGGCCGGGATCGAGAGCATCGGCCATGGCCAGATCGAGGCCGGGCGGGCGCTGGGACTGCATCCGCTGCAGAATTTCCGGCTCGTGGTGCTGCCGCAGGCGCTGCGGGCGGTGCTGCCGCCGCTCGGCAGTCAGTTCATTTTGTTGCTACTCAACAGCTCGATCGTGTCGGTGATCTCGGCCGATGAGCTAACGGCGGCGGCGCAGGATATCCAGGGCCGGACGTTCCGCAGCTTCGAGGCCTATATCGTGGCGGCGTCGATCTATCTTGTGCTGTCCACCGCGTTTAGCGCCCTGTTCGCCGGGATTTCGCGCCTGGCATTCGCGCGCCCGGTGGGCCGGTAGATGCGCACGCTGAGTGTCGATGACCTGCTGTTCCTGCCGTATGCCGCGCGCTGGACGGTGCTGCTGTCGATCGCCGCTTTTGTAGGGGGCGGGCTGATCGGGCTTGGCATCGCGCTGTTGCGGGTGTCGGGCAACGGGTGGGCCCGGGCGGGGGCGATCGGCTATATAAGGGTGTTCCAGGGTACGCCGCTGCTGTTGCAGCTGTTTCTGGTGTTCTTTGGCAGTGACATGCTGGGGTTGGCCATCGGTCCGTTTGCTGCGGCGACACTGGGCCTCAGCCTGAATGCCGGGGCCTTCTTGGGCGAGATTTGGCGCGGTGCGCTGCAATCCGTGGACCGCGGCCAGACGGAGGCGGCGCGGGCGCTGGGCCTGCATTACCTGCCGGTAATGCTACGGGTGGTGGCACCACAGGCGCTGCGGGTGGCGACGGCACCGACAGTTGGATTTCTGGTGAACCTGGTCAAAAGCACCTCACTGGCGGCTGTGATCGGGTTTGTCGAGCTGACGCGGGCTGGACAATTGCTCAATAATGCGACGTTTCGTCCTTTTCCCGTATTCGGCACTGTCGCGCTGATCTATTTTCTGTTGTGCTGGCCGCTGACGATGTTGAGCCGCCGGCTGGAGCGCCGGTTGGCGAGTGCCTATCAACGATAAGCCCGCAAAAGCGGGATGACGGGGAGAGAAAGATGCGGTTCAAACTACATCACCTCGCGGTGGCTTTGGCGGCATTGACCCTGGGCGTGCTGCTCGGCAGTGGGCGGGTGCGGGCGCAGACGATCGATGAGATCGTGAGCCGCGGCACCGTCAACATCGGCGTGCTGGGGGACCTGCCGCCCTATGCATCGCTGAACGAGAAGCAGGAGCTGGCGGGGTATGACATCGATGTAGCCCAGCTGCTGGCGAAGTATTTGGGCGTGAAGGCGAACCTGGTGCAGGTGACGGCGTCCAACCGAATCCCGTTCCTGGTGACCAATAAGGTCGATCTGATCGTCGCGACGTTCGGCATCACCCCGGACCGGGCCAAGCAGGTCATGTTCTCCATCCCCTATTCCGCCATCGAAAACACAGTGTACGGCCCAAAGGGTAAAGAAATCACTAAGATCGACGACCTAAAAGGTCTGCGCATCGGCGTGCCGCGCGGCACCGTGCAAGACCAGATCCTCAGCTCCTCGCTCGGCACCAGTGCCCGCATGATGCGCTTCGACGACACGCCCAGCACCTACCAGGCGCTGCTAACCGGTCAGGTGGATGCCATGGCGGAAACCGGGCTTACCTTCGACGGTGTGATGAAGGCCAACCCCGGCGCGCCGATCGAAAAGAAATTCGTCCTGCTGCGGCAGCCGAACGGCATCACCATGCGGCAGAACCAATTCAACCTGCATCGTTGGGTCAACACGTTCGTCTATTACATCAAGAATAACGGCGAACTGGCGGCCCTTCATCAGAAATGGTTCGGCACTCCGCTGCCGGAGCTTCCCGTCTTCTAAAACCGTCTAACCGACCTGCCCCTTGCCTTGAAAGGATCGTAAAGACACTTATTATAAAGGAATGGATCATTCGATGCCGCCCGAAACCAAACAAGGAACTGAGCTCTCACCCCGGCGCAGTTTCGGTTACCGGCTTTGGATGCTGCGCCATGCCTGGACCCGCCGGCTCGAAGCGGCGATCCAGGGTAGCGGGCTGACCCACATGCAATTCTTCGTCATGCGCGCGTTGGAACAGGCCGCGGCGGATGGCGTCATTCCCTCGCAAACCCACCTGGCGGACGCGCTGCTGATCGACCGCATGACGGTCAGCACCGTGCTGCGCACCCTGGAGGGCAAGGGCCTGGTCCACCGCGGCGTGCATCCCGATGACCCGCGCGCCAACCGCGTGGCGCTGACGGACGCCGGTGCCGCGCTGCTCGCCGACGCGGCCGGGCTCGTCTTGGCCGAGCAAGAACGGTTTTTCGGCCGGCTCGGCCCCGACGGCAAGGCCGCGTTCAGCGCCATGCTCGACCAATTACTGGAGGTGTCCTGATGGATGGTTCGCAACCGGCCGTCGCCGTCCGTCCGCAGGCAAGCCCCGCCTCCCAAGCGGGGATCTCACGCTCGCGGCTGTTGCTGCTCGCCGGGGCCGTGGCCGTGTTGGGCGTGCTGGGCTTCTATGGCTATGGCTGGTGGACCCAGGGCCGATTTATGGAAACGACCGACGATTCCTACATTCAGGCCGACATGGTGGCCGTCTCCGCCCGCGTCGGCGGCCAGGTGGGCGCGGTGAACGTGGCGGATAATCAGGTCGTGCAGGCCGGGGACGTGCTGGTGACACTCGATGACCGGGATTTGCAGGTGGCCGTGGCGCAGGCCGCGGCCGATGTGGCGTCGGCCCAGGCGGATGTGAGCGCACTCCAGGCGCAGGTGCAGGCGCAGGGCAGTGTCATCGCTGCGGCCAACGCCGACGTGTCGGTCGCCGACGCCGCCACCGGGTTTGCCCGGGCCGATGCCTCCCGCTACTCGGACCTCGTCCGCTCCGGCACCGGATCCGTGCAGCGGTCGCAGCAGGCGGATGCGGACGCAAAGGGGCGGGACGCGACGGCGGCGCGCGCCCGGGCGGCGGCCCAAACCGCCCGGCAGCAAACGGCCGTCCTGGCCGCGCAGACGGGGCGGGCACAGGCGGCGCTGCTGCGGGCGCGGGCGGCGCTGGATCAGGCGCGGCTCAATTTGTCCTATGGCACCATCGTGGCACCGGTGGCCGGATCGGTCGGCGACCGCACCGTCCGCGCCGGCCAGTTCGTGCAGCCCGGCACCCGTCTGCTGGATGTCGTGCCGATGGGCGAGAGCCTTTATGTCACGGCCAATTTCAAGGAAACCCAGCTCGGCCGCATCGCCGTGGGGCAGGCCGCGACGCTCGACCTCGACATGCTGGGCGGCGCGCCGTTCCGCGGTGTGGTCGATAGCCTGCCGCCGGGCAGCGGTTCGACCTTCGCGCTGTTGCCGCCCGAGAACGCGACCGGCAACTTCACCAAGATCGTGCAGCGCTTCGCCGTGCGGATCCGGCTATTGCCCGACCCGCGGCTGGTGCGGTTGCGCCCGGGCCTGTCGGTCACGGCGTCCGTCGATTCCCGGACCACGCCGCACGCGCCATGAGCGCCACCCTGGCGCCGCTTACCAAGGCCTCGTTCCGGGACTGGATCGCCTTCCTCGGCGGATCGCTCGGGGCGTTCATGGCGGTGCTGGACATCCAGATCACCAATAGCAGCCTGGCGGACATCCAAGGCACGCTGGGCGCCAGCCTCGATGAAGGCAGCTGGATCAGCACGGGGTATTTGATCGCCGAGATCATCGTCATCCCCATGACCGGCTGGCTCTCCGGCGTGTTCGGATTGCGGCGTTACCTCATGGTGAACGCGGCGTTGTTCCTGGTGTTCTCCGTGTTGTGCGGCATGGCCACGAACCTCAATCAGATGATCCTGTTCCGGATCGGCCAGGGCTTCACCGGTGGCGTGCTGATCCCGACCGCGTTCACCATCATGCTGCTGCGTATTCCGGGCACGCAGCGGGCGATCGCCAGCGCGGTGTTCGGCCTGACGGTCACCTTTGCGCCGGCCATCGGCCCCACCATTGGCGGGTGGCTGACCGATACGTATTCCTGGCACTGGATATTTTACATCAACCTGCTGCCGGGTGCGGCATTGCTGGCCATGATTTGGTATGGGCTGGACGCGGCACCCATGAAGCTCGAGCGGCTGGCCCGCGGCGATTGGGGCGGCATCGCCTGCATGGCCATTGGCCTCGGCAGCCTGGAGTATGTGCTGGAGGAGGGTCAGCGGCAGGACTGGTTCGGTGACAACCGGATCGTGCTATGCGCCGCGCTGGCCGGCGTATTCCTCACTGCGTTCTTGGTCATCGAGCTGACAAGGCGGGAGCCGTTCATCGATCTGCGGCTGCTGCGCAAGCGCTCGCTCAGCATTGCCTGTTTGATCAACTTTGCGACTGGTTTCGGACTGTATGGCTCGGTCTATATTTTGCCGCTCTATCTGTCGCGGGTGCAGGGGTATGACGCGTCGCAGATCGGCGCGGTGCAGATGTGGCTCGGCCTGCCGCAATTGGCGCTGCTGCCGTTTTTGCCGTTCATTTTGAAGCGGGTGGATAGCCGCCTGGTGCTTGGCTTCGGCATTAGCCTGTTTGCCGTAAGCTGCCTGATGAACGGGTTCGACATGAACGCCGATACCGGGATCGATCAGCTGAAATGGCCGCAGCTGGTGCGCGCGCTGGGGCAGCCCTTCATCATCTCACCGCTGTCGCAGATGGCGACGGTGGGAATCCTACCAGCGCAGGCGGGTGCGGCGAGCGCGCTGTTCAACATGATGCGCAACCTCGGCGGCTCCTGCGGCATCGCGCTGCTGGCGACGGCGGCCGAACATCGCGAACACTGGCATTTTTCCGCCATTGCCGAGCGGATTACGCAGAATTCACTCCTGCTGGCAGAGCGGCTGGCCACGCTCGGCCACGCGATGAGCCATGACCAGGCAGTGGCCACCATCGCGAAGCAGGTGCGGCGGCAGGCGGTGGTGATGGGCTATGCCGACTGCTTCCTGCTGATCGGCGCCGGGTTGTTGCTGAGCATACTCGGCGTTGCTTTTCTGGCCCCGGCCCGGGTGGGTGGGGGTGGTGGGGCGCATTGATATGAACCAGCGAACCGATGACGACGGCTTCCCATCATGACAAGCTTTTTGATAAGGTGAGGACCGCATGGACCAAAACCACAATGAGCTCGAACTTTTCCAGGACCTGACGATCTTCGGCGCGCCGGAACAGCTGGACGCGACAAAGTCAGCAATCCTTTCGGCCGCCCGCAACGGGTCTGCGGCAGGATGGTCGGTTGCCCTAGATGATCAGCTGCGCCGAATCAGGTCCGTCGATGACGTGATCGCTCTGGAACGAGCCGGCGACGACGTGGCTGAGGCCGCGAGCCTTTTCATGATGCGGCGCGGCAACCGCTACGATTTGACTAACATCGTGCCATTGAAAACGGGGCGGTTGGGCCGTTCGCGTTACAATGCCATCTTGCAAGACTTCATCTCCAATATCGCTGAACCCGTGGCCATAGAGACGGGTGTCAGCGTTAAAAAGTCACCGCAGACCAAGACCATGGAGGAAAGCCTGGGGCTTGAGGTTGCGCGGGCGCTCCGGCAATTCTCGGCCAATGCCAATAAGGCGACAGGCTCGTTATACCCGCTCGATCGTCATCGCTGGTATGATTTTATCATCTCTTCGCGCGATCGGCACATCGACACGGATACCCTCGGGCGCTGGTTACTGATGTTAGGCTGGCCTGAGGACAGCCTTCACGACCTCACCACTGAATTCGAATTTGGGCGCGGTCTCCTGCAGCACTATAGTACAGCTGATCACTGATTCGCCTAACGCGGGCAGAGCTAAGTCTTGATAGAGCGCCCACATCTCTGCATCGATACTTGCTCCATCCTCGACATCATGCGCGACATTAACCGGAAAGTTGCGAATGCTACGGATCGTAGGCGGGCGCTCGAGCTGATCGACGCCATGAAGGTTGGTCGGCTCGTGGGTTGCATGGCCGATCGAGTGGAGCATGAGTTTTACGAAAATGTTGCCGCCGTCCTGGCCGAGACTGAACAAGGTCTGGCTCGGCTGCGGAAGCAGTTGGTCATTGCCAACGAAATCGTCGGGCTATTCGGTCCGCCAAGCCAGGTGCCGTTGGACCACTTTGATGGCCACGCAGTCAGGACGCGCGGCGTGGCTGAAACCTTGATGCGGCTCGCCACTCGCGTGTCTGCAAGCCACGATGTCGCCGGTCGGGCTGTTGCGCGAGTCCGCGCCAATGCTGCTCCGTCAACCAAAGGTAAGCAGTCCATCAAGGATTGCGTGGTGATTGAAACCTACTTCGATCACGTTCGCCAACTACGCGAGGCGGGTGATGACGCGAAGGTGGTGTTCCTTTCTTCAAACCGCGAGGACTATTGCGAAGAAGGCAGCCTCACCCTGCGCGCACCACTGAAAGCCGAATTCATCGCGCTCGGGATGGAGTTTTGGCCCAACTTTGGAGCCGCCAAGCACGCACTCGGCCTGTAGGCCATCTACCACTTCCCAAGGTCGAGCCGGCGCAGAAAATGGGCGGCCGAGGGCACGAGCACCCCGCCCGCGCGCGCCACCTCACCCGGTAAATCCGCGGCCGGGGCGATCAGCAGCCGGTCGTATTCGCCGTGCCGGGCCATCCGGTGCGCGGCGTGGATGGCCTCGGCACCTCGCCGCGTGTCCATCTGCACCCCTAAATCCAGCACGCCGCTCGGATGCTGCACCAGGCAGAGTGGGCGGAGGCGATGCACATCGGCCGCGGACAGGCCGAGTTCCTCACCGAGTTCCGCCAGCAGCGCCAACCGCCAATCCGCCCCGTCCGCCGTCGCGGCCCCCGCATCGACGCTGCCCGCTGGCGGCAACTGCCACAAGCCCGGCTGATACACCGACCCAGGCTCCCGCCGTGCCGCGACGACGCCATCCGGGCTGCACAGCGCGCCGCAGACCGCGAGCGCCCGGACCTGCAGCAACGGGAACAGCGCCGGTTCAGTGATTTGCGCCAGCAGACGGCGGTATTCGGTCCAGTGCCCCTCGATGACCCTGGACGTGATGCGATCGGCGCAAAACACCTGGCCGTTGAACAGCGGCCGCGCCTGCAATGCCCGCTCCCAATGCACGCCGACCCTGGCCTCCAGCGCCGGAGACAAGGGCGGCATCGGGCGGGTAATCAGGAGCCGAAGGGCCGGATCGACATCGAACACCGGCCACGTGGCGTCAGTGCTGGGGAACGAAATGCTCGCTCACTTCGGCCGCGACCACGCCCGCCTTGGTGATGATCGTCCGGTTTAGCATCGAGCCGTCGTCCTGCAGATACCACCATTGCTCCATCGTGACGTTCTTCAGCGCATTGCCGGGCTGCAGTGCTAGGGTCCAGCGCCAGTGAAATGCCCGTCCGGAAGCCTCCCCGGTGGCAGTGCCAACCATGTCGTTGGCCGTCGCTTCGAACCTGCCGGGGCTCGTGCGGCGCATGTGCCAGGTGCGCGTTTGCGCCGGGTCGGTGCCGATATGCAGCGTTTGGGTCATGCGGAGGCCGTCCGAACCCTCGGCCTGCCCGGCGCAATCGGTTGTGACGATGTGGGTGGGCGCGCCGAACGGGTTTTCCATGACCCCCCATGACGTCACGTGTCCGGTGAAGAACCGCACCGGGTCGAACGCGGGTCCGCCGAAAGAATCTAAAGGCAAGGGTTCAGAACATCCTGCCACCAGCAGAACGAGAGGTAGTGCCCACCGCATCATTGTCCCCGATTCGAGCCGTTCCACAACGTAAGCCTAGCGGGTCTTTTCACCGGGGGAGCCAGCATTGTAAACTGCCCGGCACCAGGTCGGGCACCCCGCGTGCTGACGAAGGGGCCGGCCTAGGACGTCGGTCCGGATTTATCCCCAGAAGCATCCGTGACCATGCCGGGGACGGTCCTGGTGGCGGTCGCGGCACCGGCCGAGGTTTCGGGGTGGAGCGCGTTGGCGCTGGTGTAGTCATAGCCCGCCTGACGCCACTGCTCGAGTTTGGCGTCGAAATCGATCGGATGGGTATTTTGCAGCACGCCAATGATGCGTGCGCGGTTGGCGGTCTGGGCCGGGTTCACCACCACGATGGCATGTCCCTGCGCCAATGCGTGAGCGTAGGCTCGATTGTCTTTGTGAGGCGCGAACAGGCTGGCGATGTCGCCCAAAATTCCCCTATCGGGTGGATCGGCCGCGGTCACCGGCACTGTAATGGTGGGGGTGGGGGGAGGGGAGTTCCGATCGATCACCTGGACCGCCGCCTGATCCACGCCGGCCGCTAGCAGCGCGTTTTCCGCCGCATGGGCGTGCGCCACGCTGTCATAGAGCGCGATGAGCGGATTGTCCTTGAGTTTGGGATCACCGCGTTGCGTATCATGGCCCGCCTGGGCGTAACCCGAAATGTCGGCCCGCGATTTATCGGTCATGGATTCTTCCTCCGGGGAAAGACTACGCTCCGGCAGGCCGGTGTAAACACTATGACGGGCGGGCGGCCTAGAAGTTCATCCAGTGACGGAAAATTTAAGGTTCGGCGGACGCGATTTCGTTAATGAGCTTGCGGGTCATGGCGTCGCCAAAGTCGGCGAACTCCCGCACCTCGATCACGAACGCGCCGGGGCCGCCGATGACGTTCTGGCGATACCATTCCGGCAGCCCGCCCGGCGGTTGCACGTGGGCGAAGGTGTAGCTGACTGGGTGCTCGTTGATGATCGCCAGGCCGTTGATGGTGACCCCGGACGTGACCGCGTCATCCCGGGCCGCCGTCACGTCACGGCCGGCATTGTTGGTGCCGTCCCCGGCCACGTCGATGACCCGGCGGGTGGCATCATAGCCGCTTTCGGCCAGCATCTGCATGGCGTGGTCGATGCCGGCGCTGATACTGGTGCGGCCCCAGAACGACCGCGGCGCGGCCGTGAGTTGATCGGTGAAGGCGCGGGCGGTGGCGGCGTCGCGCACGATCTGCCAGTCCAGCACGGTTTGCACCTCGTAGGCACCCGCGAACTCGACATAGGACACGGCGATCCTGCCGGCCGCGCCGGTGCGGATGGCCGCCAGCACGCGCGGGTCGTTGAATGCGGCGGCATATCCCTGTTTTTGCATCGTGAATTCGGCCTCGTCCACGCTGCGGGAGACGTCGGAGACCAGCACGAGGGTCAGATCCACCGCCTCGGCCGCATGGGCCGTGCCGAAATGGGCCACGCCGGATAGTAGGAGCAGGAGGAGTGCGATGCGCATGCCTCATGCTGATCCAAGGCAGCGCCCCGCCTCAAGCAAATTATTGGCTGGCCCAGATGATACGGTGCATCCAGGCAACCTCCGTCAGGTCGAAGCTGCGGTCCCGGTGCGCGGGATTGAGGCTTTTGAGCTCGATCCGCTTGGCCGACCGCCGGGCCAGCTGTTTGGCCATGACCTCGCCCTCCATGGTCCGGGCCACCACGCGGTCGCCGCGGCGGATCGGGGCGGCGGGGGAGACGACGACCATGTCGCCATCGCGGAACACCGGCTCCATACTGTCGCCGGAGATTTCCAGCGCGTAGGCGTGCAGGTCACCGACCTCGGGCAGGCTCACCTCGTCCCAGCTGCCGCCGACCGGGAAGCCGCCATCGTCGAAAAATCCCTCACCACCGGCCTGGGCCAGGCCCAGCAGCGGGATCCGGCGCGGGGGGCGGCTGGCGGGCGTGGCGCGGATACCGGTGACCAGCGCCGTAAAGTTTTCGAGGCTGGCCCCGGTCGCGTCCAGGACCTTGGCCAGGCTCTCCGTGCTCGGCCAGCGGGCGCGCCCGTCAGGCATGCGGCGCTTGCTGGGATTGAACGTGGTGGCGTCCAAACCCGACCGCTTGGCCAGGCCGGAGGCCGATAGTCCATATTCTGCGGCGAGCGTGTCGAGGGCGCGCCAGATATCGTCATGTTTCATCAGGGATGTCCCCGTTGGGCGGCTGAAAACGTGTCACGAATCGCATCTTGGCTAGGAATTGACACCAATGCAACTAGGAATTTGCGCCTGAAATAACTTGATCCTAGACACGGAAAATGTTCCTATGATGTTCTCAGCCGGAGATGCGCATCGTGTCCTGTTTTTGCCCCGTTACCCGTCCCATTCCCCGTCCCGTTATCAACCCCGTCCCACAGTTCGAATCGGCCGCTTCGGCCTGGTTTTGGACTTGCGACGTTTTGCGCATGAAAGAGGCGGGACGGGTGCCGCCGCCGGGGCCATGCCGGGTGGAAGATGTGATCAAGTGCCTGGACCGCCTCTACCGGCACCGGCGGATCGAGCTGCTGCATGTCCGGATCCTAAAGGATTGGGGCTGGCGCGGCCGCGCCCCCGACCCGGCGCTACCGCGGGAGCGCTGTGACGCGCGGCTCTGGCAGGAGGCGCTGCAGTGCCTGGACTGGCCGTTGCGGACCAGGGGATTGGTCGGCCTGGTGGCGGTTTTGGTTGATCCTAATTGACCCGTCACTGCCATCCACCGCTTGGTGGCGAAGCAATCCAGGGGCAACAAACCCGCCTGCCAAGCGGCTCGCGATGACGGTTTTCCGATCCGTAAATCCGGCGGGGAATGACATTCCCCTGCCCGCCGCCGGACTCGAACCGGCACGCCTGTTACGGCCTCGGATTTTAAGTCCGCTGCGTCTACCATTCCGCCAGGCGGGCCAGCATACGTGTTTGGTCACGGACGTGCCCCCTGATTAGCAATCTCGGCGGCGATGTCCAGCGCCCGGCGGATCAACGTCTCGCTGGCCTCCGGCGTGCGGAAGGCGCTGTGGGCGGAGAGCGTCACATTTTCCAGCGTCGTCAACGGATGACGCGGCGGCACCGGCTCCTCGTCATACACGTCGAGCGCCGCGTGACCGAGCGTGCCAGCGCGCAAGGCGGCGATCATCGCGTCCGTATCCACCAGTGCCGCGCGGGCGGTGTTGACCAGGATGGCGCCGGGCCGCAACAGCGCAAGCCGCTCCGCGTTCAAGAAATGCCGGGTCTCGTCCGTCAATAATAGATGGAGCGACACGACGTGGCTGTCCGCCAGCAGCCGCTCGACCGGCACGAATTCCACGCCCTCCGCCTGCCGGGCCGTGCGGTTCCACGCCAGCACGCGCATGCCGATCCCCCGGCCGAGCCGCGCCATCTCGGCGCCGATGCCGCCATAGCCGATCAGCCCCAGCGTCTTCCCGCCGAGCTGCATCCCCTCGCGCCGCAGCCACCGCCCGGCCCGCATCTCCCGGTCCATCAGCGTAAGGCCCCGGGCCGCGGCCCACATCAGCGCCACCGCGTGCTCCGCCACCGCCGTATCGCCATACCCCTTGATGGTGTGGACGGTGATGCCGAGCGTGGCCAGCGCGTCCGGGTCCATGTAACTGCGGGCACCGGTGCCCAGAAACACCACGTGCCGCACGCTCGTGCACTGGCGCATCGCGTCCGTGGGGAGGAACGTGTGGTCATTCAGCACGACGGTGACCCCCGCGAGCTTGGCGGGCAGCTCGGACGGGTCCACATGGGAGACGGCGTGGATGGTGACCGGCGGGTCGGTGTCCCGCTTGACCGCGTGGAACACGTCCGCCAAGGCGTCACTAGCATCGAGGAACAGGGTCGTCATGCGGTCTCTCCACTCAGCCTATAGCCTAGCTGCGTGGCCGATGATGGCGGCGTGCGCGCTGGCGATCAATGTCGCGCTGTGGCCCGGCATGGCCCAGGCGCAGCTGCGGGCGCGTCCGAATGAGCCGGCGCTACCGGGTAAGCCGCCGCCGTTGGGGATGCCCGAGGGCACCGCACCGGGCGCCCCTTCGGATACCGAGCGGCCGAATTCGAGCGGGACCGGGTTCGTGGTGGCGGATGGCCGGGTGCTGACGAATAATCATGTGATCAACGAGTGCGGGCGGTTGGCGATCCGCACTTCCGCCGGGCAGCGGCTGCCAGCGCGCGTGGTGGCGACGGACCGGCAGCGGGATTTGGCCTTGCTGACGGTGGCGCCCAGCGTCGGCCCGCCGCTCACGTTCCGGGACCGGCCGGAGGTCCGGCGGGGGGAGAGCGTGGTGACCTATGGCTTTCCGCTGTCCGGGCTATTGTCGTCGGGGCCGAGTCTCACCACCGGGGATCTGAGCGCGCTATCGGGCCTGCGTGATAATCCGGTCAATTTCCAGATCACCGCGCCGGTCAACCCGGGCAATTCCGGCGGGCCGTTGTTGGATAGCCAAGCGAACGTCATCGGCGTTGTAGTGTCGAAATTAAACGCCATGCGCACGGCCGAGATGACCGGGGGCGACATCCCGCAAAACGTCAATTTCGCGATAAAGGGGGCCGAGGCGCTGGCGTTTCTGCGCGAGCACGGCGTGCAGCCGAAGACGAGTGCCAGCGCCGGGCCGGACAAGCGGCCGCCGGAAATCGGCGACGTGGCGTTTCCGTCCACCGTCTATATCCAGTGCTATCGCTGAGTTGATGGGCGAAACGCTGGCGTATGAACTTCCGGTGCGGCGCAGGCGGCGGAAATGGTGGCTCGCGAAATGGACCCTGATCCTGGGCATCTGGGGCGCGGTCATCGGGGCGCTGATGCTGCTGTGGTTCGCGCAGGACCTGCCGCGGCCAGAGGCGGCGCTGGATGCGGCGCGGCGCCCTGGATTGACGCTGCAGGACCGCGGCGGGCAGGTGTTTGCGACGTTCGGCGACGTGGTCGGGGACCCGCTCCGCCTGCGGGACATGCCGCATTGGCTGCCGGAGGCGGCGGTCGCGGTGGAGGACCGGCGGTTTTATCGCCACCACGGGCTCGACCTCATCGGCATTTTACGCGCCGCGTATATCAACGTCAGCGCCGGCCGGCTGGTGCAGGGGGGATCGACGCTTACGCAGCAGGTCGCCAAAAACCTGTTCCTGACCAACGCCCGGACGTTCCGGCGCAAGGTGCAGGAGGTGCTGCTGACGCTGTGGCTGGAGCAGAGTTTCAGCAAGACGGAGATCCTCGAAATCTGGCTGAACCGGGTCTATCTCGGCAGCGGCGCGTGGGGGGTGGACGCGGCGTCGCGGATGTATTTCGGCCTGTCGGCGCGGAAGTTGAATGTGTGGCAGAGCGCCGTGATTGCAGGCATCCCGCGCGCCCCATCCCGGTTCAATCCGCGCACCGACCCTGCCGCCGCCGCCGCCCGCGGGCGCGAGGTTTTGGCGGTGATGGCCGAAACCGGCGCGATCACGAAGGCGGAGGCGGACCAGGCCGCGGCCCAAATCATCTTCGCCCCGCGCCCGGCGACCGGCGGCTGGTTCGCGGATTGGGCGGCCGAGAATTCCGCGCCGATGGTGCCGCCCGGTGCCGACGCGGTATTGCATACGACGCTCGATTCCCGGCTGCAGGCGGCGGTGGAGGCGCGGCTGGCGGCGACGCTGGACGGCCCGGGGGCGGCGGCCGGAGCCGCGCAGGGGGCGGTGATCGTGCTGGACGCCAATACCGGTGCCGTCCGCGCGATGGCCGGCGGGCGGGACTGGCGGACCAGCCCGTATAACCGTGCCGTGGCCGCCCGGCGCCAGCCCGGCTCCGCATTCAAGCTATTCGTCTGGCTGGCCGCGCTGGAGTCGGGGATGCGGCCCGAGGACACGGTGCTGGACGCCCCGATCCGCATCGGCACCTGGTCTCCGGCCAATTTCGACGGCCGGTTCCGCGGTGACGTCACGCTAGAAGAGGCCTTGGCCCAATCCCTCAACACCGCCAGCATCCGCCTCATGCAACAATCCGGCGGCCCCCGCGGCGTGGCGTCGCTGGCCAAGCGGCTCGGGATCGCGGACACGCTCCCGGCAGATTTGTCGCTGGCGCTCGGCACCGGCGAGGTCGGCCTGCTGGAGCTATCGGCGGCCTACGCCACGGTATTCAACGGCGGCCACCTGGTCACCCCCATGGGCATCGACAGCCTAGACGCGGACGGCAAGCGGGTCCCGTTTGCCCATTACGGCGGCGAACGCGTGCTGGAGCCGGAGATCGCTGCGAACATGACCCGCATGCTGGCCGGCGTCGTGTCACACGGCAGCGGCCACGCGGCCGATGTGCCGGGCCGGTTCGTGGCGGGCAAGACCGGGACGACCCAGGATTTCCGCGATGCTTGGTTTGTGGGGGCCTATGGCAGCGGACCTGGCGCGGTGGTGATCGGGGTGTGGATGGGCAATGATGACGGCCGACCGATGAAGAATGTGAGCGGGAGCGGGCTGCCGGCCCGGCTGTTTCACGAGGTGGCATTGGGTGTTTATTAAAACTGGGGGCGGTTTAGATAAAAATAAGGAATAATCATCGCTATGATAACCATAACAGATACACTGCTTATATTCGTAACACTGTCTGGACCAGTGATAGCTGTCCAAGTACAAAAATTTATAGAACGTAAGACGGAGTCTCATAACAGAAGGACATGGATATTCCAGACGCTGATGGCAACGAGAGCGGTCAGAGCTGGGTCATTCGAGCATGTTCAAGCCCTAAATCTGATCGAAGTGTTCTATAACAAAAATACAAGAAATGATGAGTTAGTTGTCGATTCTTGGCATGTATATCTTGACTTTCTATCTAATCCACTCCTGCCGGGAGCTCAAGAAAGTGAGTATGCAAGCTGGAATGACCGGGGTGTGGATAAACTTGTCGAACTACTTGAAGCCATGTCCTCTTCACTCGGTTTCAAGTTTGATAAGGTGCGTTTGAAACGAGGGGGCTATTATCCTCAAGGTCATGCTAACGAATTTAATGCACGAGCCTCTATTCGAGATGGTCTTGTGAGAGTTCTTTCGGGCTCACAACCCATACCCATGGCTGTGGTAAGCTTACCTATTTCGGAAAATGCACTCACAAGACAGCAAGAGGATTCAAGAATCCTTGTTGAAAATACTTTCGGGACAGCAGCCACTCAAGGTGGAGATGAAGCAGTAATCGATAGAAGTCGACATGACGCTTGGATCTTACGAAAGTCTCGTCAGAAATCTTTTTGTTGGTCCGGACGGGGCGTAGATCGGCTGCTGAATTGAGGATGGGATGGTCATTAGGTTTGTCGAAGCTAACGGCTTGAGTTTTGAGGTGCTCGAGGAGGGCGGCGGGGACCGGCTCGCGCTGTGCCTGCACGGGTTTCCGGAACACGCCGTGTCGTGGCGGCATCAGATGCCCGTGTTGGCGGGGATGGGGTATCGGGTTTGGGCGGTCAATCAACGCGGCTATGGGCAGACGAGCCGGCCCGGTGCCGTTGCGGAGTATGCCTTGCCGCATTTGCTGGCCGATATTGCCGCCCTCATCGACGCGTCGGGGGCGCGGACGGTGACGCTGATCGGGCATGATTGGGGGGCGATGGTGGCGTGGTGCTTCGCCGCCGGGCAAATCCGGCCGATCAAGCGGCTCGTGATCATGAACGTGCCGCATCCGCTGTGCTTTCGCCGGGCCCGGAAGTATTGGCGGCAGCGGCTCAAGTCTTGGTATATCGGGTTCTTTCAGCTGCCGGTGTTGCCGGAGATGATGCTGACCGCGGGCGGGGGTGCGGCGATCCGGCGTATGTTCCGCGGCATCACGCTGCCGCCCGATGTGCTGGAGACCTACGTGCAGCAGATCGTGGCACCGGGGGCCGCGACGGCGATGGTGAATTGGTATCGGGCGTTACGGAACCCGTCCCCCGGCACGCCGGATTTGTCCCGCGTGATCGAGGTGCCGACCCTGGTGATCTGGGGTGAGGCCGATGTGGCGCTCGATTTGATCTGCCTGGACGGCACCGAGCGCTACGTCCGCGACCTCACGATCAAGCGGCTGCCCGGCGTGTCCCATTGGGTGCAGCAGGACGCGCCGGAGGCGGTGAACGGCCTGTTGCGGGCGTTTTTAACCGAAGAACCCCACCTCGTGTGACACCGCGATGGAGATTTCTCGGACGAGGGCGAACAGCGCGCGGATGGGCGCGATGATTTCGGTCTGTTCGCGCGCGTAGGAGCCGGCCGTGCGGGGGGAGGCCGGTTCGCCGTAATCCTGGCCGGCCGCCGGGTCGTCGCCCACCGGGAAGATCGCGGCCAGCAGGTCGAGTGCGGCGGGCACTTCGAGGCGGAGTAGCGCCAGCTCCATGCCTTGCCGGGTGACACCGTGGCGGGCGGAGAAGTCCGGAATTTCGGTGCCGAGCAGCCAGATGCGCTGGATCAACGCCAGGCGAATCGCATGCAGCAACACCTCGCGCTGTTGCATGCGGGGCGCGTCCGGCCAGGCGGCGCGTAACGCCAGGTGGTCGGCTTGGACCCGGCGGAACATGGCCTGGGTCGGTGCCCACAAATCCAGCCGCTGCAAGGCTTTCGCGACCGAGACTAGCGCCGCACCGCGTCCGGGCCGCTTCGTGTGGCTCGCGCGATCGAGCCATGAGCCGGGGTCGAGCGTCGCCACCACCGCGCGCAGCACGTCGATATCGGAGTGCAGCAGCGCGTGTTGGGGCAGGTCCATGGCACGCCGGAAGCGGCGGCTGGTTTCCCGCATTTGCGCAAACAGCTCCGGGTGGCGCGCGGCCCCGGCGCCGATGCCCTGCAGCGTGTTCGCCATCCAGCCGAGCTGCTGCAGGATGGCGTTGTTTGGGATGGCGCGGAGTTCGCGCGGATGGCGGATGCTGACGGCCTGCGCCATGCCGTCCGCCTGACGCGCGGCGGGGCGGGATCCGGTGCGGTCGATCAGGGCCGGGCCGAATGCGCCGAGGAGGGCGGTGTAGCCCGGGTCCTCGACCAGGGCCGCCATGGTGGTGCGGACGGTGGCGAAGAAATCGGCGGCGAAATCCGGGTCGGCATAGATCGGGTCCACGCCGCCCGCGGTGGCCACGTGGAAGGTGTGTTCGGCGATGCGGGCGATGGTCGCCAGCGCCATTTCCGGTGTGCGGAAAAACAAATAGCCGTCGCCACCCTGGAACGCGCTTTCCTCCCGAACCGGGAGGGTGCCGAGCGCGTGACGGCTGCCGGAGGGCGACAGATAGCGCAGCCGGTCCGCCAGCGATCCCGGGTGGGCGCCGCGTCCGATGCTCTCCCCGTGGGTGTCGAACAGCACGATTTCGACGTTCTTGACTCCGAACCGGGTCAACATTTCGGCGATCTTGAAGCGCAACCGCTCAATGAGGTAGCTGGCCGCGACTTGGCCGACATAGCGTCCGGAGTCGGAATAGCCGAATTGGAGGCAGAGCCGGCCGGTTTGTTCGAGATAGGCGCGCCAATGCGGACTTCGCAGCGCCTCCTCCAGCACGCGCTGCCCGCTTTCCAGTGCCTCGGCGGTTTCGAATAACGGGCTGATTTCGATCTGTTTTTCGACGCCGAACAGCCGCGCGAGCCAGAGGGCGGCGAGCAGGGTGTAGCCGCCCTCGGTCTCGGCGATCAGGAAGCGGACCGGGGTCGTCTGATCGATGTGTTTGGTAATCTGCGCCACCGTCATCATGAGCCGGGCGGCCGAGGCTTGTTCCGCCAGCAGCCCGCCGAGATCGACCGGCGTCGGCTCCACGGTGTCGAGCGCCGCGTTGATCGCCACCAGCAATGCCCGGCGGTGCGACGGATCCTCCGCCGCGTCCCGGATGCCGAGCCGCTGGCGGACGACGTTGTGCAGCTGTGTGGAATTGAGCCGCACATGGGTGTGCGCGAGGCCGAGGCCATGCGCCGCGAGCCCGGCCCTGGCGACACAGAGGCGGAGCTGGGTGTCGCCCTCGGTGTCGGCGATGGCGGTGGCCAGCAGCGCCAATATCGGCCCGGGCGTGGTCAGCGCGTCGTCGCGGCGTCCGACCAGCACGCGCGCCAATGCGGCGGCGGCGGCGGCGTCCATGGTGGGGGTCGCCGCCGCGATCTGCGCCCGCACCGCGCTCACCGCGACCTCGATCCGCGCCCGCAACGCCGCCGCCTCCGGCATGTCGAGCTGACCGTGCAAGCGTTCCAGTTGCAGCACTTTCATCCGGAGCCGGAGCCGCAGCGTGTCGGCCCAGCCGATATCGGTGCGCCCGTCCGTGTCGTAGCCGACCCAGCTGGTGAGGATGATCGGCCGGGGGGTCATGTCCGTCCACCGCTCGGGCCACACGGTGCGGGCTACGATGAGGAGGGCGCTGCTGAGCCGGTCGAGCGCGTCACGGCCATGGGCGATGGCCGCGGCGGCCTGCGCGAACTCCTGTTCCAAGGTGATGGGCGGCGGGCGGTGGGCGGCGGGCAGGTGGGTAGGCCGATGGCCGCTGGCGGTTTCGGCCAAGGCCAAGGCGGCGTCCGGGGCCAATGAGAACGTGGGGTGGGCGGTGAACACCGCGGCATATCGTGACCGCTCGATACTCGCGCGGAACTCGGCGAGGCGGACCGGGCTGTCATCCGGGTCCGGACGCAGCACGGTCTGTGCGACGGCGGCGAGCGCTGCCTCGTTTTGTGCCGGGTCGGTGCCGCCGACATAGGCGGCTAGGCGCGTGGCGCGGTGTTCGAACGCCTGGTCCCGCAGCGCGGTCACGATGGCGGCGAGGGCGAGGGTATCGAGCTCGCCCTCATCGACCATGCGGGTGATGCCAAGGGCGATGGACATGACGGGATTCCCGAACGGATCCTCCTCCGTTTCGGCCATGCGCCGGGCCACGAGGGCGAGGAGCATGGCGAGGTGGGCGGCGGTCGGGGAGGGGGGCGCTGCGTCCATGCGGAAATGATGCACCGCACCATGGGCCTATAGCAATGAAAGCTGTGCGTGCGGCACCAGGGGTGCGCGAAATTGTGTCGCGTCCAGCCGGTCCCGCCCCTGAAACCCCAATTGCTGCTTCATCCGGCCGAACCGCTGCGCCAGCAGATCGGCGTAGGGACCCACCCCGGTGAACCGTTGCCCGAACCGGCTGTCATTCAGCTCACCGGCCCGGGTCTCCCGGATGAGCGCCAGCACGCGCCGCGCCCGGTCCGGCACGTGCTCTTCCAACCATGCCGTGAAGATGTCCCGGAGTTCGAGCGGCAGGCGCAGCAGCACGTATCCCGCGTGCTGCGCGCCGCGGTCCCGCGCGGCCTTCAGAATGGTTTCCAGCTCCATGTCGTTGAGGCCCGGGATCATGGGTGCCGCGAGCACGCCGGCGGGCACGCCCGCCTGCGTCAGGGCCGCGATGATCTGTAACCGCCGCGCCGGGGACGCCGCCCGCGGCTCCATGCGGCGGGCCAGGGCCGGGTCCAGCGTGGTGATGGATAGCCACACCCGGACCAGCCCCCGCGCCGCCATTCGGGTGAGGATATCGAGGTCCCGGAGCACACCTGCGGATTTGGTGACGATGCTCACCGGGTGGCCGAACCGCTCCAGCACCTCCAGCACCGACCGGGTCAGGCGTAGCGTGCGGTCCACCGGCTGATACGGGTCGGTGTTGGAGCCGAGTGCCATGGTGCGCGGCTTATAGCCGGGCTTGCTCAACTCGCGTTCCAGCACGGCGGCGACATCCGGCTTGAACACGATCTGCGTCTCGAACTCGAGGCCGGGTGAGAAGCCGAGATAGGCGTGGCTCGGCCGCGCGTAGCAATAAACGCAGCCGTGTTCGCAGCCGCGATAGGGATTGATGGCACGGTCGAAACCCAAATCGGGACTGTCGTTCCAGCTGATGGCGGTGCGGGTCTTGTCGCGCGTCAGCACCGTTTGCAGCGGCGGCAGGTCCGCGAGCTCCGCCGTGATCGATTCCCACCCATCGGTGACCGGAGCGGTGTCGTGCGCCGCGAAACGAGGCATCGGGTTGGTCACGGCACCCCGTCCGCGGTACTTCAGGGTTCGGGTACCGAGGTCGGGTTCCGCCTCCGGCAATTCGGACATGCCGAACGCTGCGATCGCGTCCGGATCGACCTCACGCGTAAGCTGGCGCCCTCCGTCCGGCATGATCGCGGTCTCCATTCGTTCTCAACGGACCATGGCTTTCTTTAAGCAAGGCGTCAAGAACAAATATGAAACACTTTGTGGGCCGAAATCGTTTAGGTGGGAGTCGCTTTCGGCAGAAATTGATGCTCCAGCAACCTTGGCATCAGCTCCACCAGGTTGCAGGGCCGGTGCCGGTTGTCGAGCTGCCACACCAGGATATCATCCCACGCGTCCTTCACCGCTCCAGTGCTGCCGGGGAGCGCGAACAGGTATGTGCCAGCGGCAACCCCGGCCAAAGCGCGCGATTGCATGGTCGAGGTGCCGATCTTTTGATAGCTCAGCATCCGGAACAGCTCACCAAAGCCCTCGATCCGCTTTTCCAGCACCCGGTCGAACGCCTCTGGCGTCACGTCCCGCCCGGTGATGCCGGTGCCGCCCGTGGTGATCACGGCGTCGATCGAACGATCCGCGATCCATCCGCGCAGCCGGCCCTCGATCACATCCGTATCATCCCGCACGATCGCCCGGTCACCGAGTTCATGCCCGGCGGCGGTGATGCGCGCCGCCAGCGTTTCGCCTGAGCGGTCATCGGCGAGGCTGCGCGTATCCGACACCGTCAAGACGGCAATGCGTACCGGAATAAAGGCCCGGCTGAGGTCGAGTGGCATGGCTAATGCACCCCTGGCTAATGCAGCCGTGCGACCAGGTCCGGCCGTTGAGTATTGACGTAGAACCGCGGCCAGGTCCCCGCCGCCAATTCATCGAGGGTAGGGGTCGGCAAATGCAACTGCGCGGCATAAAGCCAGGTATAGGTCAGCACCCGGGGGATGTAGGCGCGGGTTTCTTCGTTCGGGACGCTCTCGATGAACAGCAAGGGATCGCCCTTATGGTTCAATTCGGCACCCCACCGCGCAAAGCTGGCCGGACCCGAATTATAGCTGGCCAGGAGCCGGATCAGGTCCGATTGCACGGTATCATATTGCGCCATTTGCAGCAGATAACGCTGCGCGACATCGAGGTTGGCCGCCGGGTCATGCAGCAACTGCACGCCCACATGCATCGTGTGACCGTTTACGGCCGGGCCGCCCAGCACAAATCCGGCGGTGCCCGGCATCAGCTGCATCAGCCCGCGCGCCCCGGCCCGCGAGACGGCGGACGGGTCGAAGTTCGATTCGAGCCGGGTCATGGCATAGACTAGCGCCGGGTCCACCCGGAACCCCCCCCGCGGACGGAGCCGGGCCGCCGGCAGGCGCAGAAAGAGGCTGTCCTGGGGCAGGATCGCCTCGGCCAATTGGCTGGCAAAGGTCTTCAGGCCGGCGGTGCGGGCCACCAGCAGGATGGCGCGACTAAAGCCCGGCTGGTCCTGCGTCTCGGCCCAAAGCCGGCGCAATTCCGCCTCTGCCCGCGCCGTTTGTCCCACCTGTATCAGGCCAAAGGCGCGCATGCCCGATGGCGTGCTGGCGACCGCGTCGACGTCGGCCTCTCCTAGCGTCCAGGACGCGGTAGGCTCGGCTGCAATGATGCCCTGTCCTAAGGCACGCCGGGCGAGCAGGCCGTAGAAGCTGCGGGGGCTGGTCGCTGCGCGCTGCATCCATGGCGCATACGCGCTGGGATTACGCCCCCGCAGGGCAGCACGGGCCGCCCAAAAGGCGGCGGCCGACCGGCGTCCGGGACTGCTGAGGCTGGCGTCATATGCGGCCTCGAACATCGCCTGCGCGTGCTCGGTGCGATCGAGGCGCCAGGCGGCGAGGCCCGCGATGAAGGGAGCCAGGCCGACACGGCCCCGGGCCTGATGGTTGGCCGCCTCTGCCAAGGCCAACGCCTCGGGATCGCGGCCCTGCGAGAAGAGGATCTGCGCCACCTCGGCCCGTAATAGCGCCCCATATAAGGGATCCAGGCCTCGCGTATGGGCAATCAGACGGATGGCGCGGTCCGTCTGACCCGCCCGCGCGGGCTCGTGGACCGAGCGGTCGAGGACCGGGTTGCGCGGCATGAGGCGCAGCGCCGGCTCGACATCGTCACTCGGCACGGCGGCAACGCTAATAGGGCGCGCCGGCGGCGGTGCAGACGGTGCGGCGGCCCCCTTCGGCAGCATCGCGAGCAACGCGCCATGCAGGAGCGGCGCGTCGGGGAGGTCACTGTAATAGCCAAGCCACGCGCGGATCTGATCCTCTGCCGGGCCAGGGTCGAAGCCGCACGGCCCAAGATACCGGTCGGCCAGCACATGGCCGAGGAGGAGCGGGTTGGTCAGTTTGGCATAGTGGGCCAGGGCGGCGGGAATATCCGCCGCGGCCTGCGCTGCAAAAACCCGGCGTACCCGCATCGCCTCACTCGGAGGCAAAGGCTGCGGTAGCGATACGCCGCCGTATTGGGGCGATATGCGGGGAACGGCAAACGCCACGTCGTCATAGACGTCAGCCGCAGCGGCCGGCACCGTGGTGCCAGCGAGGATCGCGGCCCCGGTGATGATAACCCGGGCGGCGGAGAGCCGGGAAAGCCGTGGGCTGGTCCCAATCATTCGCGTCGCCTACACGTCACCCGTGACCGACGCAATGGGCGTCGCATGAACTATTCGAGAGTTGGATTGTCCATATTTTAGCCCAATGTCTGCAAAATAAGCAAAACATCCGCCCATAGCTCGCGCTTTGAGACGGGTGTGCGGAACCACTGATCTATCGAGGGGAGCGTCAGGGCGGGGATCGGACGTTCCAACCCCGCGAGCGCCGTGTCGATCCAGCGTCCGCGCAACCGCCGCACCGGATCGGCGGTGCCGAGCATGGCCCGGGCGGGCCCCTGACCTAGCAGCACGAGGTGACCCGGTTGCACGAGGGTCAATAGCTGGACCAGGAAAGGCAGGCATAGCTTGATTTCGGCCTCGCTCGGCGCGCGGTTGCCCGGGGGGCGCCAGGGCACGAGGTGGGTCAGCAGGACCTGCTCCCGGCCCAATCCGGCGGTGCCCATGACCTGGTCGAACCGCTCTCCGGGTGGACCGGAGAAGGCCCGCCCCGACCGGTCATCCTCCGATCCCGGCGCCTCCGCGATCACGACAATGCGCGCGAGCGGGTTGCCGGACGGGTGTACAGTTGTGGTTGCGGTGGCACGAAGCCCACAGTCGGCGAAATTCGTCACCGCGCGGCGCAGATCCTCCAGCGTCGCGGCGTCGATCGGCAAAACTGGGGCCGGTGCGAGGAGTGTGGCAGCCCCGGCGTCCTTCGGCTCCCGCGGGATGGCCACAAGAGACGGGGTGACGGAGGCGGGCGCGCGAAGCCGGCGGAGGGGCAGCGCGCCGAGCGCCTCATCGGCCCCCCACTCCATTTGAATCCGCAGCGCCGTCAGGTCATCCATGTGGCACGATCCCTCATCGGCGGAAAATGTCGCCCCTCCCCATTTTGCGCAACCGGCAAAGCACCCTACCTACATATATAAGAGGGAGATCACATGATGATGGACGGGCAAGACGCGGCAGGCCGGGCACGCGCGGATCGGGAGGCGATGGAGTTCGACGTCGTGATCGTGGGGGCCGGGCCGGCCGGTCTCTCGGCCGCTATCCGCCTGAAACAACTGCGTCCGGATTCCGGGGTCTGCGTCGTCGAAAAGGCCAGCGAGGTCGGTGCCCATATTCTATCGGGTGCCGTGATCGAGCCGCGGGCGCTGAACGAGTTGCTGCCGGATTGGGCGGCGCAGGGCGCGCCGTTGCTGACCAAGGCCGGGGAGGACCGGTTCCTGTTTCTGACGGCCAGCCGCGCCATCCGCCTGCCGACGCCGCCGCAGATGCACAATGCCGGCAATTATATCGTAAGCCTGGGCGACGTCTGCCGCTGGCTCGGCACGCAGGCGGAGGCGCTGGGCGTCGAGATCTACCCCGGTTTCTCCGCCGCCGAGGTGCTGATCGAGGACGGCCAGGTCCGCGGCGTTGCCACGGGCGACATGGGCATCACCAAAACCGGCGAGCACGGTGGCGGCTACCAGCCCGGCATGGAGCTGCGCGCCACCTACACCCTATTCGCCGAGGGCTGCCGCGGCTCGCTGACCAAGAAACTGATCCAGCGCTACGACCTCAGCGCCGGGCGCGATCCGCAGACCTATGCGTTGGGGATCAAAGAGTTGTGGGAGGTGCCGGAGGCGCAGCATCAACCGGGGCTGATCGAACACTCGGTGGGATGGCCGATGGACCGGTCCACCTATGCCGGATCATGGCTGTATCATTTTGGCAAAAATCTCGTGTCGTACGGGTATGTCGTCGGGCTCGACTACACCAATCCCTGGCTGTCCCCGTTCGAGGAAATGCAGCGGCTCAAGACCCACCCGGCGATGCGCCCGCATTTCGAGGGCGGACGCCGGATCGGGTATGGCGCCCGTGCGCTGGTCGAAGGCGGCATCCAATGCATCCCTAAACTCACCTTCCCCGGCGGCGCGCTAATCGGCGACACGGCCGGGTTCCTGAACGTGCCGAAGATCAAGGGCACCCACGCCGCCATGAAATCCGGCATGATGGCGGCGGAGGCGGTGGCGGAGGCGCTCGAGCGTAACTGCCCGCCCGAGCCCGAAAGCTACACCACCCGGTTCGAACAAAGCTGGCTGCACACCGAGCTGCAGGCGGAGCGCAACATCCGCCCGGCGTTCGCGAAATTCGGTCTGCTCGGCGGGATCGCCTATTCGGCGGTGGACACGTACGTCCTGCGGGGCCGGGCACCCTGGACGTTCCACCATTCGCATGGCGATCACGAAGGCCTGCGTCTGGCCGGGTCGTCCGAGAGAATCGTCTATCCGAAGCCGGACGGGAAACTGACGTTCGACCGGCTGAGTTCGGTGTTCATCAGCAACACCAACCATGCCGAGGACCAGCCGCCTCACCTTGTACTGCGTGACCCGTCCCGCTGGCTGGGGGTGAATTGGGCGGAGTATGGCAGCCCCGAGAGCCGGTATTGCCCGGCGGGCGTGTATGAGGCGGTGGGCGTCGAGCAGGGCACGCCGCGGCTGCAGATCAACGCGCAAAACTGTGTTCACTGCAAAACCTGCGACATCAAGGACCCGACGCAGAACATCGATTGGCAGGCGCCGGAGGGGAGTGGCGGCCCGAACTATCCGAGCGGGATGTAAGCGGGTTAGGCTGACCCATGCACGATCTCCGCCGCCCGACCCTGTTGCTCCTCGCCGTCCTCATGGGAGGGGCCGCCAGCGATTTTGCCGAGGACGACGCGCCCGGCGTGTCCCACTACACACCATCCGGCGTGTTCGGTGCCTATCTGTCCGGACGGTTCGCCGCCCATAATTCGGACATGGACATGGCCGCCGATGAGTTCAGCCAAGTCATGCACGAAGACGGGGCGGTGACGGAGGTCGCGACCCAGGCTTTCATCACTGCCGTGCTGGCCGGACGGCCCGAGGCCTCGGCGATGGCGGCAACACAGCTCGATAATCCGCTGGCGGTGCTGGTGCTGAGCAATGACGACGCGGCCGCCGGGCGCTGGGCGGCGGCCGAGGCGCGGCTGCGAACGCTGCCGGACTCGTCGTTGACCCAGGTGTTGCAGCCATTGCTGACGGCATGGGCGGAACAAGGGCAGGGCCGGACGCAGGCGGCGCTGCTGACGCTGCAGCCGGCGATCGACACGGCGAAGTTCCGCGGCGTCATGACGCTTCATGCGGCCCTGATCGCCGATCTGGGCGGCCAGACCAGCACCGCCGCGGCGCTGTATCGTAACGCGCGGGCCGAGAATGCAGGCATCAATCTGCGGTTGGGCCAGATCTTGGCCAGTTGGCAGGCGCGGCAGGGCTTGGTCAGCGAGGCGCAGCAGACGATCCAGGATACGGTGGCGAGCAACGGCGACCTCGTGATGGCCCGCCCGGCGCTCGAACGCGCACTAGAGCGCCCGGTCATCCGGACCGCCGCGGACGGGATGGCGGAGGTCTATCTGGCCCTGGCCGCGACGCTGCGCCAGCAGAATGCGCTGGAATCGGCGCAGGTCATGCTTCGCTTCGCGCTGAGCTTGCGGCCCGAGTTCACCGCCGCCCGGCTCGTGATGTCGGACGTGCTGGAGGCAGGGCGCCATTGGCCGCAGGCATTGGCGATCCTGGCGGCCACGCCTCCGGACGACCCGCTCGCCCCCATCGTGGCGTTGCGGCGGGCGGCGCTGCTGGAGCGGACCGGCGATGACGCTGCCGCGCAACGGATGCTGGAGCAGTTGGCCGAGGAGCATCCAGACCGTCCGGAGCCGCTGGCGCAATGGGCCGGTCTGCTGCGTCAGCACGAAAGATTTGCCGAGGCGGTGGCGGTGTATGACCGCGCCGTCGCCCGCGTGGCCACGCCAAGCCGGGGCAATTGGCCGCTGTTCTATGAGCGTGGCATTGCGCTGGAGCGGTCCGGGCGATGGGCGCGGGCGGAGGCGGATTTCAAATTCGCGCTGGAGCTGGCTCCCGATCAGCCCAACGTGCTGAACTACCTCGGCTACGCCTGGGCCGATCGCGGCGAGCATCTGGAGGAGGCCAGTGGAATGGTGCAGCGCGCGGTGTCGTTGCGTCCGAACGACGGCTCCATCATCGATAGCCTGGGCTGGATCCTGTTGCGGCAGGGGGATAAGGCCGGAGCGTTGAAACAGCTGGAGCGCGCGGTCGAGTTGGAGCCGGAGGATCCGGTGATCAACGCGCATCTGGGCGATGCCCTGGTCGCCGTCGGACGCAAGCGGGAGGCGGAGTTCCAGTGGCGGCGGGCCCTGAACCTGAAGCCCGACCCGGACGACCAACACGCGATCGAGGTCAAGCTGCGCGAGCTGGAAACGCCGGGTCGTTAATGCTGACCGAGGAGGCGCCGGCCAAGGTCAACCTGTTCCTCCACGTCACCGGGCGGCGGGCGAACGGGTATCATGTCCTGGACAGCCTGGCGGTGTTTCCGGGTGCGGGAGACACCGTGACGGCCGGGCCGTCCGACCGGTTGAGCCTGCGGATTACCGGGCCGTGCGCGGCCGGATTGCTAACGGGCGGAGATAATTTGGTGCTGCGCGCCGCCCGGGCGCTGGCGGCGGAGGCGGGGATCGTGCCGCGGGCGGCATTGGTGCTGGAAAAACGCGTGCCGGTCGCAAGCGGCATCGGCGGCGGTTCGGCCGATGCCGCGGCCACGCTGCGGCTATTGTCGCGCGCCTGGGGGCTGGGCGACGACGCGCCCGGCGTGGTCGCGGCACAATTGGGCGCGGACGTCCCGGTTTGCGTCGCCGCCCGCCCGGCGGTGATGCGGGGGGTGGGGGAGATCCTGCTCGCGGCACCGGACCTGCCGGCGTTCGGCATGGTGTTGGTGAACCCCGGGGTGGCCGTCGCGACGCCGGCCGTGTTTGCCGCGCGGCAGGGGGGGTTCAAACCGCCGGTGGAGTTGCCGGCATCGTGGCCCGATGTCCTGACCATGGCGGCGGATTTAGCCCGGTGGACCAACGACCTAGAGCCCCCGGCCGTTGCACTTTGTCCACCGATCTCGGACGTTCTGGCGTGGTTGCGCGCTCAGCCGGGCTGCTTGTTGGCCAGGATGAGCGGGTCGGGCGCGACGTGTTACGGATTGTTCGCGGATCCTGCGGTGGCGACTGGCCTCGCGCGGGCGGCGCCGTCCGGCTGGTGGGCCTGGGGCGGAGAGTGTGCGACGCCGGCCCCAATCCGCCGCCCTGGTTCTGTTGAGAATGCGGTCCGGGGCTTTACGGACGGCGGTGCCAGCGCCTAATCAGGGGAAGCCTGCTGGGGCGTCGCCAAGCGGTAAGGCAGCGGACTTTGAATCCGCCATTCGAAGGTTCGAATCCTTCCGCCCCAACCAGCTTGTCTGGCTATTCGCCGCTGCATGGCCCTCACCGGCCAATTGGCCGATTTTTTCCCGAGTTTCCGTGGGTTGTGCGGTCCCTATCGGCGAACCAATCCAGGGGCTGCACGAGCGCCTGTTGCCCTGGATGGCCGTGCCCCAAGCGGCGCTCGCAACGACGGCTCCCTCCCCCTTAGGCGCTTGGCGGGGCGGTCTGGCTGATCTCTGGGCGCTGCTCCATGGCCGCGAACCATGCCGTGATCTTCGGCCGTCCCTCCCGCCACGCCATGCCGGGAAAACGCAGATCGAGGTAGCCGAGCGCACAGGCGACCGTAATGGTGCCGATGTCCAAATGGCTCGCCAGCGTTTCCGCCTCCAGCACCGCGAGGCCGCGGAGGATGGTGGCAATCTGGCGCTCCATCAGCGCCGTGCGCGCCGCCTCGGCCGGGCGGCCCTGATCCATGCGGTGGGCGACGGCCGCATCCATGATGCCGTCCCCCAGCGCCTGCATCCGCAGCGCCCGCCAGCGCGCGGGGCCTGCGACCGGGAACAGGTTGGCGTGGCCGATGCTGTCCAGGTATTCGCAAATAACCGGGCTATCGAACAGCGCCAACCCGTCCTCGGTCACCAGACACGGCACCTTGGATAGCGGGTTGTCGGCCAGCAACTCGGACGGCGAGAGATGCGGGTTGGTATCGACGGACTTGATCTGCCCCTGGACCCCGCCGGCGATGGCGCAGGCCATCACCTTTCGCACATAGGGGCTGGTGCCGGAGTAGTAGAGTTTCACTTGAAAGTGTCCTTGGCGGTCCGGAGCGCCGCCAGCGCCGGCACGTCCTTGGCCCGCATGAATGGGTTCTCCGCCATTTCGGCCGCAAGCCGGGTCGGCACGGTGTGCTGGCCGGCGGCACGCAGCCGGTCCACCTCGGCCGCGCGGGCCTGCAGCGCCGTATTGGTGGGGTCCGCATGCAGCGCGAATTTGGCGTTGCTCTGCGTGTATTCATGGCCGCAACAGACGAGGGTGTCCGGCGCGAGCTTGGCGAATTTCTGCAGGCTGCCGAACATGTCGGCGGCCGTCCCCTCCAGCAGCCGGCCGCAGCCGAGGCTGAACAGCGTGTCCCCGCTCAGCAGGATACCGCCGCCCTCATACGCGATGTGCCCCACCGTGTGACCCGGCGTGTCCAGCACATGCAAGACCGTGTCGCCCAGGCGCACGCTATCCCCTTCTTTCACCGACTGATCCAGCTTCGGCAGCCGGTGCGCGTCCGCGGCGGCGCCCACCACCGGCACCTTATAATGCGCCCGCATCTCCTCCACGCCCGCGATATGGTCGTCATGATGATGGGTCAGGATAATCATATCGAGCCGCCCGCCTGCAGCCTCGACCGCGGCGCTGCAGACTTTGGCGTCCGGCGGATCCACGATCGCTGTGGCTCCGGTGCCGTCCTTCAGGAGCCAGGAATAATTGTCGGACAGGACGGGAACGGCGGTGGCGGTCAGCATGGGGTTTCTCCGGTAGGGCTAAGCGGGCGCACCGTTGCCCAGGCGGCGGCGCGGCGCAAGCGGTAAGCCGTGCTATAATTCCGGCATGGCGGGTGATGCAGACAGCGCGGCGGCGTTCTACCGGACCGAGCTGGGCCAGATGGTGGGCCGGCTCGTGCGGGACCGCTTGGTGCGGGCCTGGCCCAACCTCGATGGGATGGCGGTGCTCGGCCTCGGCCATGCGGCGCCGTTCCTGCCGGCCTGGCTCGAGGGCGCTAGGGTGTGCATCGCGCTCACCCCCGCGCAACTCGGTGTGAGCGGCTGGCCGGAAGCGGGCCCCAATTTGTGTTGCTGCGCCGAGGAGGACGCGCTGCCGTTCCCGGATTTGAGCTTCGACCGCGTGCTGCTGGTGCACGGGCTTGAGGCAGCGGACAACGCACGGCGCATGTTGCGTGAGGTGTGGCGCGTGCTGAAGGATGACGGTCGGCTGCTGGTGGTGGCGCCCAACCGGGTCGGTTTATGGGCGCAGGTGGAGCGGACGCCGTTCGGCCATGGTCAGCCCTATTCGCACGGCCAGATCGGACGCCTATTGGCCGCGAGCCTGTTCCGGGTGGAGGCGCGGGACAGCGCGCTGTATGTGCCGCCGGTGCAAGCCCGCGCAGTGCTGCGGAGCGCCGCGCTGTGGGAGCGGACGGGCCGGCGCGTGGCGCCGCGGCTGGCAGGGGTGACGATTACCGAGGCGGTGAAGGACGTCTATGCCGGGCTGCGGGTGCACGGCGTGGCCCGGCGCCGGTTGGTGCTGAGCCGGATGAGTTGACCGTCACCCCTGCCATCCGCAGCCGGTCAGCGCGTCGAGCATATGGGCCGGCGGGGGCGCCACGGCCGACAGGGGCGGCGTGAGCGGCAGGAAGATGGAGCGGGCCAGCAAGTGCAGCGTCCCATCGCCCCCGCCATAGATCGGATCCCCCACCACCGGGCAGCCGAGGGCCGCGCAATGCACCCGCACCTGATGCGTTCGCCCCGTCATAGGCCGCAGCTCCAGCCAGGATAGCCCGCCCGCCCGGCCCCGCACGCGCCACGCCGTCCGCGCCGCCTGACCGGCCGGGTCGATCACCATGCGCCAAGCGGCCCTGGTGTTTTGTTTCAACAATGGCGCGTCCACAACGCCCGCCTCCCCGTCTGGACCGCCGCGGACCACGGCCCAATACACCTTATCCGCAAGCCCCCCGGCAAACGCCGCCTGTGCTTCATGCAGCGCCGCCCGCCGCAAGGCGATGACCAAGCACCCGGCGGTGTCTGCATCCAGCCGATGCGCCAGCCACGGCCCGTCCTTACGGCGAGACAACGCGGGAAACCAATCCTCCACACTCGGCCCCCCGCGCGGCCCGGCGTGCACCGCGAGCCGGGCCGGCTTGTTAAGCACGACGAACCGGGCGTCCTGAAACAAGATGTCCGGCGGGGGATTCAAGGCTCACCTTGCTTCCCCCTCTCCCTCCGGGAGAGGGCCGGGGTGAGGGAAACGACATGCACGGACTGAAATTGGTAAAAGCCTGCGGTCCCACCCGCACGGGATTCAGTGCATTTTACCACCCTCACCCCGGCCCTCTTCCGGAGGGAGAGGGGGAAGCGGGCGCCAGTGTTCATTCTTGACTCCATCGTCCCCACAGCAGAAGCACTCCCATGGCTGATGACCGAATCTGCGGCTTGAATGCCGTTACCGCCCTGTTCGCCTGCCGGCCCGACTCGGTCGTGCGGCTGTTCTACACCGAAGACGCCAAGATGACCGCAGGCCCGCTCTGTGCCGAGATGGCGCGGTTGCGGCGGCCATACCGGCTGTTGCCGGATGACGAGATGGAAAAGGCGTCCGGCACGCCGCATCATGGGGGGATCACCGCCATCGCCACCGAGCGTCCGCTCGGGATGATGGATTTCGTGCGGCCGCCGCGGTTTCCGTTCATGCTGGTGCTGGACGGCATCGGCAACCCGCACAATCTCGGCGCCATCGCGCGCAGCGCCGCGTTCTTTGGTGTGAAAGCCATGCTGCTGCACGACATGCCGCTCCAGGCCATGCCGTCGGACGCCAGTTACCGGGTGGCGGAGGGCGGCCTCGAATACCTGGAAGTTTATCGCACGCGGAACCTGCGCAAGGCGCTGCTGGCGCTGGATCCCTACTACCGGACGGTGGCCGCAACCCTCGGCGCCGACGCCGTCGCGCCCTCCACATTGCCGCGAGACCGCCCGGTGGCGCTGGTGCTGGGCAACGAGGAGCGCGGCGTCGGCTTCGAAGCGCTCGAAACCTGCCGCCGCCGCGTCCGCGTGCCGGCCCTGGGCGCGGTCCAGAGCCTGAATGTGGCGCAGGCCGCCTCGGTCCTGATGTATGCGCTAACGTAGAACCGCGAAGCCGGCCCGGGGTGCCGGCACGCCCGCGCTGGCTGTGGCGTTCGCACGCAAAACCGGTATCTTCGTGGTATGCATGACGCCCCCGCTTTCGACATGACCCGCACCACCCGCCTGGCCTTCCCCTTCGCCGCCATCGTCGGTCAGGAGGAGATGAAGCAGGCCTTGCTGATGGCGGCCACCGATCCGGCCATCGGCGGCGTCCTGGTATTCGGCGACCGCGGCACCGGTAAAAGCACCGCTATCCGCGCCCTGGCCGCGCTGTTGCCGCCCATGCCGGTGGTGACGGGCTGCCGCTACGCCTGTGACCCGGCGCAGCCCGGTCAGTGGTGTGACGAGTGCCGGGTGCGCGACCCCATCACCCAGCATTTGGCCCCCGTCCCCGTCGTGGACATGCCGCTCGGCGCGACCGAGGACCGGGTGGTGGGCGCCCTGGACCTGGAGCGCGCTTTGGCCCGTGGCGAAAAAGCGTTCGAGCCCGGCCTGCTCGCCCGCGCCAACCGGGGGTTTCTGTATATCGACGAGGTCAACCTGCTCGAGGACCACCTGGTGGATTTGCTGATCGACGTCGCGGCGTCCGGCGAGAATTTGGTGGAGCGGGAAGGCCTCAGCGTCCGCCACCCTGCCCGCTTCGTGCTCGTAGGGTCGGGAAACCCTGAAGAGGGTGAGCTCCGCCCGCAATTGCTCGACCGGTTCGGCCTCTCGGTCGAGGTCAGCACGCCCGGCGACGTCCCCTCCCGCATGGCGATCGTGCGCCGGCGGGACGCGTTCGAGCGGGACCGCGCCGGGTTCGCGGCGGAATATGAGGAGGAGGCCGGGCGCATCCGCGACCAGATCGCCGCCGCCCGCACGCTGTTGCCGGCGGTCGAGGTACCGGATGCGGTGCTGGAGCGTGCGACCCGGCTGTGCCTGGCGCTGGGCACGGACGGGCTGCGCGCCGAGCTGACGCTGATCCGCGCCGCCCGCGCCGCCGCCGCGCTGGCCGGACGCACCACGGTCACGAACGCCGATGTGGCGGGCATCGCCCCCTCCGCGTTGCGCCACCGCCTCCGCCGTGACCCGCTGGACGGCGCCGGGTCGGGCGCGCGGATCGAGAAGGCGCTGGCGGAGCTGGCGGCGTGACCCCGTCATTGCGAGCCCGCTTGGGCGAAGCAATCCAGGGGCGCCGGGAACCGCTTTTCGGAACGCCGGGCGCACGAAACCGCCTTACGCCAGGGATAGTGTCCGGCGCCCCTGGATTGCTTCGCCCCAAGCGGGGCTCGCAATGACGGGAGGTGACGCCACCATCGCCCTCCTTCTGGCCGCGACCGACCCGACGCTGGGCGTCACCCTTCGCGCGGGCCCCGGCCCGGCCAGGGATGCGTGGCTCGCCCGCCTCCGCCTTTGTCTGCCCGGTGTTCCGTTCCGCCGTATCCCCGCCTCCATCGGCGATGAGCGGCTGTTGGGCGGGATCGACCTGGCCGCCACCCTGCAATCCGGCCGCCCCGTGCTGGACCGCGGCGTGCTGGCGGAGGCCGAGGGCGGCGTGCTGATCCTCGCCATGGCCGAGCGCCTGCCGCCGGGCACCGCCGCCCGCATCGGCGCGGCGCAGGATGGAGCACAAGGCGGCGGGGGCTTCGGCGTCGTGGCGCTGGATGAAGGCCTGGAGGACGAGGCGCTGCCCACCACGCTCCGGGACCGGCTGGCCTTGTATATCGAGCTGGACCCGCACTGGACCGATGCGGAGTGGCTGGAGCACGGGTTCGACGCCGCCCGCGCCCTGCTGCCGCGTGTGCAGGCGGATGATGACGTGATCGAGGCGCTGTGTGCCGCGACCGTGGCGCTGGGCATCGGCTCCGCCCGGGCGGGGGTGCTGGCGCTGACCGCCGCCCGCGCCTCCGCCGCGCTGGATGGGCGCACCGCGGTGAATGGCGAGGATGCGGCGCTGGCCGCAAGGCTGGTGCTGGGGCCGCGCGCCACCCGGCTACCCAGCCCGGAAGCGGCCGAGCCCGAAGCCGAAAGTCCCGAGGCAGAGCAGCCCGAAGCCAACCAGCCGGAATCCGAGCCCGAATCGTCCGGCGAGTCCGAGGTGCAGCCCATGGCCGACACCGTGCAGGACGCCGCGGTCGCTGCCATCCCGGCCGGCTTGCTGGCGCAGCTGACCGCGCAATCCGCGCCACGCCAATCCGTCGCCGGCACTTCCGGCGCGCTCCGCACCGGGCTGCGCGGGCGCCCGGCCGGGGTGCGGGCGGGGGATCCGCGGCGGGGTGAGCGGCTCAACCTGATCGAAACGCTGCGCGCCGCCGCGCCCTGGCAGCGCCTGCGGCAACGCACGGACCGCATCCAAATCCGCCGGGACGATTTCCGCGTCAGCCGGCTGACCCAGCGGGCGCAGACCACCACCATCTTCCTGGTGGATGCCTCCGGCTCGCAGGCGCTGAACCGGCTGGCGGAGGCGAAGGGCGCGGTCGAATTGCTGCTGGCCGAAAGCTATGTGCGGCGGGATCAGGTCGCCTTGCTGTCGTTCCGCGGTAAGACGGCCGAATTGTTGCTGCCGCCGACCCGGTCGTTGGTGCGCGCCAAACGCAGCCTGGCCGGCCTACCCGGTGGCGGCGGCACTCCGCTGGCCTTGGGCCTCGACGCTGGGCTGGCGCTGGCCGATGGGGTGCGCCGCCGGGGTGGGACGCCGACGCTGGTGGTGCTGACCGACGGACGCGGCAACGTCGCCCGCAACGGCGCCGGCGGACGTCCGCGTGCCGAGGCGGAGGCGACCGACGCCGCCCGCAGCATCCGCGCCGCGAAAATTGACGCCGTGCTGATCGACAGCGCGCTCCGCCCCCACCCGGCCAGCCGTGCCCTGGCGGACGCCATGGCCGCCCGCTACGTGGCGCTACCCTACGCCAACGCCGCTACCGTTTCCCGGGCGGTGCGCGGATGATCCCGGAATTTGTGCCGCAGTATTGGCCGCATCGCGAGCACAGCCAGATGATCCGCGCCGCCGGGCTGCGCTGGCATGTGCAGGTGATGGGGCCCGGCTTAGGCAGTGCGCCGGCCCTGCTGCTGATCCACGGCACCGGCGCCGCGAGTCTGTCCTGGCGGGATCTCATGCCGATCCTTGCGCGCAAGTATACCGTTGTGGTCCCCGATCTGCCGGGCCATGGCCTGACCGAGGCCCCGGCCGCTGCCCGCATGTCGCTGCCCGGCATGGCGCGCGCGCTGCAAGGGCTGCTGCAGATCATGGATGTGCGGCCGGTCGCGGCGGCGGGGCACTCGGCGGGCTCCGCGATCCTGGCGCGCATGAGCCTGGACGGCACATTGCCGGGCACCGCGCTCACGACCTTCAACGGGGCGTTTTTGCCGCTGGCGGGGGTGGCCGGGCAAATCTTCTCGCCGCTGGCGCGCGTGTTGGCCGGCCTGCCCGGCCTGCCGCAGGTGTTCGCCTGGCAGGCGGGCCGCGCCGGCACGGTCGAGCGGTTGCTGGAGGGCACCGGTTCCACCCTCGATGCGGCGGGGGTGGCGCTGTATCAGGAACTGGTGCGGATGCCCGGCCACGCCGGGGCGGCGTTGGCGATGATGGCGAACTGGAATTTGCAGCCCTTGGTCGATGACCTGCCCCGCCTCGCGGCACCACTGCATTTGGTCGCCGGCACCGCCGACCGGTCGGTGCCGCCGTCGCAATCCGGGCGTGTGCAGGCGATGGTGCCGGGTGCCAGGTTGACCCTCATGCCCGGCCTCGGCCACCTCGCGCATGAGGAGCGCCCGGACGAGGCGGCGGCGCTGATCCTGCGTCACATGGCGGTGACGCCCCCATGATCCGCCTGCCACCCGACCACCCGCAGCGGCTCCAGCTCAACAACGAGGTGCACGCGCGTCCGCCGGAGCCGCTTTCCGCACCGAGCCGCATTTCCTACATCGCCCTCTCGCTCGACCCGGCGGACCGGGAGCGGAGTTGGGGGGCGGTGCAGGACCTGGCGCAGCGCTGCGCCATCGCGCCGCCGCATGCGGGGGTGAACCATTACACGGGTGATTTCGGCCTGTTCCGCCTGAAATGGGAGCGGCATACCGAGTTCGTGCGCTACACCTTCATCGTGGACGGCGCCCCGGATGATCCGTTCGCCGAGCCCGCGATCGCGTCCGTGCCGCAAGAATGGCTGGCGCAGCTGCCGGGCCGCCTGATGGTGGCCGCCCACGTGGCGCTGCTGCCGCCCGAGCATCCGCTGGCTGACCCGACGCAAAAGCCGATCGCGCTGGCGACCAAGGTGTTCCCGCGCGGGTTCCTGGTCGGCAGCCGGGTGGCGGGCGGCGGTGCGTTGGCGTTCACCGATTTCCGGGTGCAGCCGGACGGGTTCAGCCGTTTTCTGATCCAGGACCACAGCATGACCCCCTGGCAGGCCGGGCGCGTGGTGCAACGGCTGCTGGAGATCGACACCTACCGGCTGATGGCGTTGCTGGCGCTGCCGGTGGCGCAGGGCCTCGCCCCCGGCATCGCCGCCGCCGAGCGCGAGGTGGCGGAGATCACCGCCGCCATGGTGACCGCCGGCGACGCGGACGAGCCGACGCTGCTGGACCAGCTCACGCGCCTGGCGGCCGGGATCGACAGCCGGCAGGCGACGACGTCATTCCGCCTGAGCGCCGCGGCCGCGTATGAGGATTTGGTGCACCGGCGGATCCTGGAGTTGCGGGAGGTGCGGATTTCCGGCCTGCAGACCTGGCAGGAATTCATCGACCGCCGGCTGGCCCCCGCCATGCAAACCTGCCGCTCCGTCGCGACCCGGCAGGAGGAGCTGAGCCGCCGGGTGGCGCGGGCGACGCAGCTGCTGAGTACGCGGGTGGGGGTCACCCGGGAACGGCAGAACCAATTTTTGCTCGAGGCGATGAACCGCCGGGTGCGCTTGCAATTGCGGCTGCAGGCGGCGGTGGAGGGCCTCTCGATCGCCGCCGTCACCTATTATATCGTGGGGTTGGTGGGCTATGTGGCGAAGGCCAGCAAGGCGGCGGGGGCGCATATCGATCCGGACATCGCGATGGGCCTCGCGATCCCGGTGGTGGCCGGGCTGATGTATTGGGGCCTCCGCAAGACCCGGGCGCTGGTGCATCAGGACGAATGAATACCGTCATCGCGAGCCCTGCTTGGGGCGTGGCGATCCAGGGGCGGCAAGGACCGCCCCAAACGCCCCGGACCGCGTCGCCATGATGGAACTTTTTACGCGGGGCTGGATCCTCGACATACTCATTGCCGGCATGGTTTTGGAGGCGGCCGGCCTGGTCGCGTTTCACCGGCTCACGGGCCGAGGATTGGCGGGACGCGCCGTGCTGCCGTATCTGGGGTCCGGTATGGCGATGCTGCTCGCCTGGCGGGTGGCACTTGGGGGCGCGTGGTGGGGTTGGATATCGTTATGCCTGTTGGCGGGGGGCGTGCTGCACCTGGTGGATCTGCGTCGCCGCTGACGCCCGGGTTGGTGCCCGAACTGGTATTGGTGATCCCGACGCTGAACGAGCGGGGCAACGTGGAGCCGTTGCTGGCCTTGCTCGATACGGCGCTGGCCGGCATCGCGTGGGAGGCCGTGTTCGTCGATGACGACAGCGCGGATGACACCGCCGCCGCCATCTGGGCCGAACGCCGTCCGCAGGTCCGCTGTTTGCAAAGGATCGGCCGGCGGGGGCTTAGCACCGCGTGCATCGAGGGGGCGCTTGCGTCCGCCGCCCCGGTCATCGGCATCATGGACGCGGATTTGCAGCATGACGAGCGCATCCTGCCGGATATGCTGGCCCGGCTCCGCACCGGGGCGTTCGACGTCGTGGTCGGCAGCCGCTACGTGGCGGGCGGCGGCACCGGGGAGTGGGCGGCAAACCGGGTGCGGCTGAGCGGCCTCGCCACCCGGCTGGGCCGGGCTTTGTGCCGGACCGAGATCGCGGACCCGATGAGCGGGTTTTTCCTGATCGAGCGCGCGGCGTTCCTGTCCGCCGTGCGTCATTTGTCGGGCCAGGGCTTCAAAATCCTGCTGGACCTGCTCGCCTCCGCGCCCCAGCCCTTGCGGGTGGCCGAAATCCCCTACGTGTTCCGCACCCGGCAGCATGGCGAGAGCAAGCTGGACAGCATGGTGGCGTGGGAGTTCGGCATGCTGCTGTTGGACAAGACCGTGGGCCGGGTGTTGCCGGTGCGCTTCGTGCTGTTCGTGGCTGTCGGCGCGC
>JAYVOF010000249.1:0-2654 GCA_043758105.1 Rhodospirillales bacterium
CCGGTCACGTCGAGCGAACCCGTCGTCTCTCGCCCCACGGCAGTGTGGGAGACGGCACGGGCCGGCTGGCCGCGTTGTTGCAGCAATTGCGAGAGCATGGCCGAGGCCGCCCCGTCTAGCGGCCCCCGCCCGGCCACGCAGAGCACGAGCCCCGCGCGGCCGGACGCGGATGGGCCGGCATGGCTCGCCAGGTCATCGATGACAGCGCCGATCGTCCGGCGGATGCGACCCAGCTGTGCAGGACGGAGGACGCCGCGTTCCGCATCCTTTGCGGCCAGCTTCAGCGCAGGCAGCGCCACGTCGTCGTAATAGGTTTGCAGCGGTGCCGTCTTCAACACCGCTTCTGCGTGGTCCAAAACCTCGTCCGCATCGCCGGCCAGCACGCGCTGATAGAAGCTCTCGACCGCGGTCAGCGCCGGACGGTCGCCGAGCATGATCTCAAGGAATGCCAATCGCTGGGAATACCGGCCGGCCACGACCAGGCACAGCGTGAGCGGCATGGACAGCACGAGCCCAATCGGGCCCCACAGCCCGCTCCATAATATTGCGCTGACGACGACGGCGAAGGGGGATAGCCCGGTGCTCCTGCCGTAGAGCAGTGGCTCGATTGCCTGGCTGACCACCATTTCCGTGAAGAAATAGAGCCCTGCCGTATACGCGACCATGGACCAGCCCGGATCGACCGCCGCCGCCAGCGCCATCGGCAGCCCGGCCGCAATGAACGAGCCGACATAGGGGACAAACCGCACAATGGCCGACAGCAAGCCCCACAACACCGGGTTCGGTACGCCAATCACCGCCAATCCGGCACCGCACACGATACCAAACCCCGTGTTGACCGCGAGCTGCGATAGCAGATACCGGCTGAGCCGCCGCCCCGCATCGTCCATGGCGCCGGTCGTGCGGTGCAGGTCGCCCGCGCCAAACAGCCAGATCAGCCGGTCACGCAAATCCTCCAGTTGCAGCAGCATAAAGATCGCCACAATCAGCACGATGCCGAGGGTGGCGATCGGTGACAGCACGGGACTCAAATACTGCTCGGCCAGTGCGAAGGCTGTGGCGGCCGGCGCGGCGGGCGCGGCGGGCGCGGGCGCCGGGGCGGGTGCGACGCCAGAGCTTTGACGCCCGACGGTCGACGCAAGCTGAGACAGGCGGCCCACTGTCAACGACCGGACCCGCTCGAACTTCGCCTCGACCGTCTGCGCATAACGCGGCAGGCCAGTCGCGAGCGAGGCGACTTGCGAGCCGATCACGGTGCCCAGCCCGGCAATGACACCCAACGCCAGCGCGACCGCCAAAAGCACGGCGACGACGCGCGGCAGGTGCAGGCTGCGCAGCAAATTCACGAGCGGTGCCAGGATGAAGGTGAGCAGCACGGCCAGCACGATCGGGATCAGCACCGCCTGCGCTAAGTAGAGGCTGGTGACGACCGTAATGCCGACAAGCAAATTGAACACGCGCTGGTCCGCGACGGGCGCAGCGTCTGGCAGGGCAGCGTCTGGCAGGGCAGCGTCGGGCATGGCAGCATCGGGCTGCGGGTCGCCAGTTTGTCCGGACGGCATTTCGGCCCTTATAATTCAGCAACGTAACGGGCGGCGAGGGGATAGGTTTGGACTATATATGGGTGGCGCTGGGCGGCGCGCTCGGCAGCGTGGCCCGGTATCAGGTGGCGGTGTGGGCCGCACCCTGGAGCCGCCTGGTGCCGTGGGGCACGATCGGCATCAATGTCGTGGGCTCGTTCGTAATCGGGCTGGTCGCCACGCTCACGCTGCCGCGGCCAGATGAGGCGTCGCCGGAGTGGGTGCGGCTGCTGGTCATGACCGGCATCTGCGGCGGGTTCACGACGTTCTCCTCGTTCAGCCTGCAAACGCTGGAGCTGCTGCGGGCCGGCGCATGGGGCCCGGCGCTGTGGAACGTGGGATTGAGCGTGGCGCTGTGCTTGCTCGCGGTGTGGGCCGGGCACCTGGTGGCGGGGCGGCTGTAGGAATGGACAAGCCATTGGCCAATAATCGCGCCCCTTTTCGGAAGGGACGCGATGCCGCCTGGATTGTCAGACGCTGGGGTTCCCGCGACCACGACGAGCGACGAAGGTGGCTGCTCCCAAGCCAGCAAGCAAAAGGACCCACGTTGCCGGCTCGGGCACGGCCAATTGGGCCTGACCTGCGAGGAATGCGCCGCTCAACTGGAACGACGAGATCGGTGCGCCGGTCGAGCTGATGCCGCGGAACTGAAATTGATCAACGCCATTCGGTGTTGAGATCGGTGCGAGTTTAAGGAGATCATAGCTCGCGATCAGGGCGTTGCTCGCGTCGTATGCGCTGATGACTGGGTCATTCCCGAAACTGCCAGCCGGGTTGTCCGGAATGGTACCGTCCGCATTCACGGCATAGGTGATCCCAAGGCCGAAACTAGTAACTGGAGTGTCGAATGTAATAGTCATGGTCGACTTACCATCGTCCAGGCCGATATACGGTGAGCTAAAGATATTCCCATTATTACTTAGACCGTATCCGCCAGTGCCAATGACACCGATATCCGATTGATTAGGGGCGTTTGACTTAATAGATACTCCACTACCGAGCGAGAGCGGCCCCGTGAAGTATAGAAAATTAGCAGGGTTACCGTAAAATGCGGGGATCGTAAACTGAGTACCA
>JAYVOF010000250.1:0-7713 GCA_043758105.1 Rhodospirillales bacterium
GGAACGGTTCTGGCCAATAGCGGAAGAACACGTTGGCCTGACCCATCATCGGCCCCAGGCCGCCCATCTGAAACATCAGCCATTGCAGCACGACCGAACGCTGCCGGGCGCCGGTGCCCAGCAGCCGCCCGGTTTTCTCCGCCAGGTAGATCATCACCGCGCCGGATTCGAACACGGCGAAATCGTCCGCGTCATCATCGACGATGGCGGGGATGCGGCCGTTCGGGTTGATCCTCAGGAACTCCGCCGCCTTCTGCTCGGCCTTACCAAGGTCGAGCGCACGCACTTGATACGCCAGCCCAAGCTCCTCCAGCACGACGGAGGCCTTCCAGCCATTCGGAGTCGCCGCCGTGTAGAGGGTGATCATGTCAGGCCTTCGCACTCGGACGCTGGTTCATCATGTCATACCAGCGTTGAAGATGCGTGCATTCTGGCGGGATTTTGATGTCCGACCAGCCGGCGAAATCGACCGCCGCCAGCGTCGTGGCATCCGCGATCGTGATCCGCGAGCCGGCCACGAACGGGTGGTCGGCGAGTTGCCGGTCGAACTTGGCGAAGAATCGGCCCAGCCTGGCCCGGCCCCGTGCTCGCAATTCGGGGATCGCGGTAATGCCGTCGGCCGCGCCGGGCAGGCCGCGCTCAGTAAACTTGGGATGTGTGTTGCGCCACAGTTCGGACGCGGGGAGCATGCCCTCCTCGTTCGCCCGCTTTTCCCACATCTCTACGATGGCTTTGTCCTTGGCGTCCGTGCCCATCATGGGTGGATTGGGGTGCGTTTCCTCGAAATACCGGGCGATCGCCATGGCTTCGCCGATATGCGTGCCGTCATCGAGCTCCAGCATCGGTACCATGGCGTGCGGGTATTTTTCTTTAAACCAGGGGGCCAGGGTCAAATCCTCTTGGCCGACCTCGACCAATTCGGCTTTAATTCCCTTTTCCGCCAAGTAGATGTGAAGACGGCGCGGGTTGGGCGCGATGTGCCAATCGTAGATCTTCATGATCCCTCCATCTCGATTTCTATCGAGTTCGTGAAGACACTAGGACTCGATCGAACGCTCTGTCCAGCCAGTCTCGGGCCGGGTCAGTTGCAGCGCCCGGGCATAGACGGTCTTGCGCGGCAGGCCGGTGGCGGCGGCGACGATCGCGGCGGCGTCTTTCAGGCTGTTATCGCCCATCGCCCGCTGGAGCAGCGCATCCAAATCCACGGCCTCCGCCACATCGGGCGGGCCGACGACGAGGGTGATTTCCCCCCGCGCCGCCTCGGTTGCGTAGTGCCGGGCCAGCGCCACCAAGCCGCCCCGCCGCACCTCCTCGAACCGCTTGGTCAGCTCCCGCGCCACCGCCGCCGGGCGGTCGCCGAAGGCCGTCGCCAAATCCGCCAGCGTCTCTGCCAGCCGGTGCGGCGCTTCGTGCCACAGCAGCGTCGCCGAAAGCCCCGCCCGCTCCGCCGCCAATATCTGGCCGAATGCGGTAAGCCGCGCCGCAGAACGGGGCGGGGGGAAGCCCAGGAACAAAAAAGGCTGGGGGGGCAGGCCGGACAGCACCAACGCCATCACCGCCGCATTGGCACCCGGCACCGCCGAGACCGGAACGCCCGCCGCCAGCGCCGCCCGCACGAGACGGAATCCCGGGTCGGATACCAGCGGCGTGCCGGCGTCGGAAACCAGTGCGATCCGCCGTCCCCGCGCCAGATCGGCCAGCAGGCCGGGCAGCCGCCCCTCCTCATTATGGTCATGCAACGGAGAGGTGTGGGTCGTGATGCCGTAATGGCCCAATAACCGCGCCGTCATGCGGGTATCCTCGCACAGCACGAGATCGGCCCCGCGCAGCACCTGCAACGCGCGGAATGTGACGTCTGAGAGATTGCCGATGGGGGTTGCGACCAAGTGCAGCCCAGGTGATAGGGTCGGACTAGAAGTCACGCCAATTGACGTCACGCCTATTGGAGACATGCCCGATGGTTCAGTTTTGCCGCCCTGGTCAGGAGGGCCGTGGTTCGCGGGTTCTTCGGGCATCGCTCGTCCTGGCCGCGTCGCTGGGCCTTGTTGCCTGCGTAGCCGAGCCTGCGCCCGGCGGCTATGCCGCACTGAAGCCCGCGCGGCTGGCGGACCAGGCCGTGACCGCACCGGGGTCGGATGGACGCCGGGTCGCGATCTTGCTGCCGCTTACGGGCCCCAATGCCGAACTCGGCCGCGCGCTGTTGCAGGCGGCGCAGCTGGCGCTGGATCAGCCAGGGTCGCCGGCGCTGACGCCGCTCGATACCGCGGGGGTTCCGGCGGGTGCGCGGGCGGCGGCGCGGGCGGCGTTGAGTGCGGGGGCCGGGCTGATCCTGGGGCCGCTCACGACGGCGGAAACGGCTGCGGTGGCTCCGGTGGCGCGGGCGGCCGGAGTGCCGGTGCTAGCGTTCACCTCCGACCAAACGCAGGCGCAGGACGGGGTGTGGACGCTGGGCATCACGCCGGCGCAGCAGGTGCGGCGGCTGACGCTCGCGGTGCAGGCGGAGGGGCGGAGCCGGCTCGGTGCGGTGTTGCCGGACAACCCGTTGGGTGACGCGCTGGCGGCCGGGTTTAGCGCGGCTGCGAACGAGGCGTCGTTGCCTGAGCCGCGGGTGTTGCGGTATCCCGGCAGCTTCGCCCGGCTCGATGCGGGGTTGCAGGACATTTCCGACTATGCCAGCCGGCGTCCGCCTGCGCCGGCCGCGGACGGTGATGCGGTGCCGGAAGTGCCGCCGGCACAGGCGGGGGCGGCACCGTTGCCGATCGATACGCTGTTACTGGGTGCGGCCGGGTCCGTGCTGATGCAGGCTGGCCCCGTTCTGCAAACCTATGGCTTGAAGCCAAGTGCCGGGCCGGACGGGGTGCGGGTGTTGGGTCCGGGAATCTGGTCCCGTGAAGCGTCGCGGCTGGGTGGCCTCACGGGTGCGTGGTTTGCCGCACCCGATCCGGCGGCGCGGAACCCGTTCATTGACGCCTATAAGGCTAAATACGCCGCGCCGCCGCGTGACTTGGCGAGCCTGGCGTATGATACGGCGAGCGTGGCCCGCGTGGTGGGCGAGGGCGGTGGCTTCTCCGGGCCGAGCCTGATGCGGCCCGAAGGGTTTGCCGGAGCCGATGGGGTGTTCGCGTTGCTGCCTCAGGGGCAGGTTCGCCGGGGTCTGGCAATCTTCGAGGTGGATGCCAGTGGCGCGCATATCGTGCAGCCGGCGCCACAGGTCATGAACGCGCCGGGCGTCTAATTACCGATGTGGGCTCCGCCGGGGATGATGGCGCCGCTGCGGATGACGGTGGCGCTGGCGTTCGTGCCATATGCGGTATTGTTGGTGCTGGCCGCCGCGGGCCGGCTGGGCTGGGATATGGCGCTGCCGGCGCTGGCGGTCGTGGGGGTGGGTGCGTTCGGGCTGGCGCGGATCTGTGTCCGGGATTTGGGCCTGATCCTGGCGACGCTGCGGCGAGAGCCGGGTGGGCCGCCGACGCTTGCGATCATCGCCACGATTATCGGCGAAGTGAAGCAGGCGCACCGGAACCTGACCGCCCAGGGCGGTGACATGGGCCGGGTGGTCGCGGCCGAGCAGGCCTTGATCGAGGCGTTGCCGGATCCGCTGATCGTGCTGGCTGCGGACCGGAGCGTGCGCCGGGCCAACGCGGCCGCAACGGCGGCGTTCGGGCCGGATATGGCGGCCGTGCTGCGTCACCCGGGCCTACGCGCCGCGATCGACCGGGCGCAGGCGCTGGGTGAGAGCCAGATTGCCGAGCTGAGCCTGCCGGTGCCCGTGGCGCGGGAGGTGGTGGCGACGGTCCTGGCGCTCGACCCGCCGCTGGCCGATGGCGGGCGGGTGGTGGCGATCCTGTCGGACCGGACGCGGGAGCGGGCGGTGGAGCGGATGCGGGCCGATTTCGTGGCCAATGCCAGCCACGAATTGCGCACGCCGCTCGCGAGTCTGATCGGCTTTATCGATACGCTGCGCGGCCCGGCGGCGGATGATCCGCCGGCGCAGATCCGGTTCCTGGCGATTATGGCTGAGCAGGCGCAGCGGATGAACCGGCTGATCGACGATCTATTGAGCCTATCCCGGATCGAATTGACTGAGCATCAGCCGCCGTCCGACCGGGTGGAGGTCGGGCCGTTGATCCGCCGGCTCGCGGCATCGTTCGAGCCGCAGGTGGCAGCGCGGCGGATCGCGCTCACGCTGCAGGTGCCGGATGGACTGCGTCCGGTGATCGGCGATGCGGACCAGTTGGAGCAGGTGTTGCAGAATCTGATGGATAACGCGGTGAAATATGGCCGGGAGGATGGCACGGTGCGGGTGACCGCGGGTGCGGTGCCGCCGGGCGGGCGCTGGCCGGCGCGGCCCGGGATCCTGATTGCGGTGTCCGATGACGGGCTGGGCATCGCGCGGGCGCATATTCCGCGGCTGACGGAGCGGTTTTACCGGGCGGATAACGGCCGATCCCGCGCGGTGGGCGGCACCGGGCTCGGGCTTGCGATCGTCAAGCACATCGTGATCCGCCACCGCGGGCAGATGACGATCGAGAGCGCGGTCGGCACCGGCAATGAGCCATCCGGCACCACGGTCACGGTCTGGCTGCCAGTGCCGGAGGGTGTCGCAGCAGCGAGAGCATGATCAACATCGCGGGCACGGCGGCAAAGATCGTGAGCCCGTAGAAACTGATCCAGCCCAGCCGGTCCGCCAACACGCCGGAATATCCGCCAACCGTGCGGGAGCCGACGGCGGCCAGTGAGGAGAGCAGCGCGTATTGCGTGGCGGTGAATCGGGTATCACAGAGGCTGGATAGATAGGTGATGAAGGCAGCGTCCGCCAACGCCTCGGCAAAGTTTTCCAGCATGACTTTGGCGAGCAAGATACGGGTATCGCCGCCCGAGACGGCGAGCGCAAAATAGAGCGTCATGGACGCCATTTGGACGAATCCCGTGAGCACCAACGCCCGACCGGTGCCGAGCCGCAAGATCAACCAGCCGCCAGTCAGGGCACCGAGCAGGCTGGCCGCCAGCCCAGGCACGCCCGTGGCGAGTGCCACCTGATCCCGCACGAAGCCGATGGCGCGGTAGAACGACGGCGCCATGGTATGCGCCAGCGCCTCACCCAGTTTGAACAACATCACGAAGCCGATCACGCGGAGCGCGCCCGACCGGTGCCAGAAATCGCGGAACGGCTCGATGACCGCGAGCCGCATGCGGGCGGCGAACGGGATGGCGGTCGGGGGCGTCGATGCCGGCTCTAGCGCCAGCAGCGTCACCCCGATGCCGCACCCGGCGATGACGGCCATCAGCGTCAGGGAGCCGTGCCAGCCGATGACGGTCACGAGTGCGATCGCGCCCGCGCCGGCGAGCAAGAACGCCAGGCGGTAGCCCCAGATATAGGCGGCGAGGGCCATGCCCTGCTGCCGCTCCGGAAACGATTCGATGCGCCAGGCGTCCACGACGATGTCTTGGCTGGCGGAGCAGAAGGCGATCAGCACGGCGCTCGCGACCAGGAGCGTGGGGGTCGCGGCCGGATCGGTGTTGGCGAGCAGGAGACAGGCAAGGGCGAGCGCGGTCTGGATGAGCACGAGCCAGCCGCGGCGGCGGCCCAGGCGGGCCAGCGGGCCGGGCAGGGTGACCTGATCCAGCAGCGGCGACCAGACGAATTTCAGGGTGTAGGCGAGGCCGATCGTGGCGGTGGCACCGATCGCGGCAAGCGAGAGACCACCCTCACTTAACCATTGCCGGAGCGTGAAGCCGGTGAGCGGCAACGGCAGTCCGCATGCGAAACCGAAGCCCCCCATGACCCAGAGCTGCCGGTTACGAAAAAGATCGGTCATGAGGGCGGCCCGTTAAAGACTCGCCCTCATGCCGTTATCTTGCGCGCCCTGCAACCAGGGCGAGACAACTTAGTTTGCCGCAGGGGCCCGGGTCGTCATGTGCCGGTGGTGGCGGTGACGGTGGCGGCTGTGCATCGGCGCCATCGGTGTGGCGGCCGGGGCGGACGCCATTGGCGGGTTCAGCACGATGCGGCCACCCGGCGCGGCGGAGGTGCCCATGGTGCCGGTGCCGCCAGCGGACGAGCCCTCGGCATTGCCGGGCGTGGTGTTGGACGTGCCGCCGGGCGCGCCGACGGAGCCCTGGGCCAGCGCGGCGCCGGCGGAAAGCACGAGTGCGGCGGCGAGCGCCAAGGCCGGAATACGATTAAAAGGCATGAACGAAATCTCCATAACAGGGCACACTATTGTACGCGGCCTCAATAGCACGTGAAAAAAGGCAGAACTACGCCGCTTCGTCGTTGCGCTTCTCGGCCCGCTTGCGCTGGTTCGGATCGAGATAGCGCTTGCGGAGGCGGACGGCGGTGGGGGTCACCTCGACCAGCTCGTCATCCTCGATATAGGCGATCGCCTGTTCGAGGCTCATGCGGCGGGGCGGGATCAGCAGCATGGCGTCATCCTTGCCGGAGGCGCGGACGTTGGTGAGCTTCTTCTCTTTGATGGGATTCACATCGAGGTCCGCGCCGCGGGAGTTTTCGCCCAGGATCAGGCCGACATAGACCTTGTCGCCCGGATCGACGAACAGCGTGCCGCGCTCCTGCAGATACCAGAGCGCGTAGTGCACGGCCTCGCCGGGCTCGGAGCTGATCAGTGAGCCGTTGCGTCGGCCTTCCATCGTGCCGGCCCAGGGCTCGTAGCCGCTGAACAGCCGGTTCATGATGCCGGTGCCGCGGGTGTCGGTCAGGAACTCGCCGTGATAGCCGATGAGGCCGCGGCTGGGCATATGGAACGTGAGGCGGACCTTGCCGCCGCCGGAGGGCCGCATATCCTGCAGCATGCCTTTACGGCGGCTGACTTTTTCCACCACGACGCCGGAATAGGCCTCGTCCACATCGACGAGCACGTCTTCATACGGCTCTTCGCGCTCGCCGGTTTCGGCGTTTTTTTGCGTGAGGACCCGCGGGCGGCCGATGGTGAGCTCGAACCCTTCGCGGCGCATCTGCTCGATCAGCACGCCCAGCTGCAATTCGCCGCGCCCGGCGACTTCGAATGCGTCGGTCTCGTTGCTTTCGGTGATTTTGATGGCGACGTTGCCCTCGCCCTCCCGCAGCAGCCGCTCGCGGATTTGGCGGGAGGTGACCTTCTTGCCCTCCTTGCCGCCGAGCGGGCCGTCGTTCACGCGGAATGTCATCGCGAGCGTGGGGGGATCGACCGGGATCGCGGGCAGCGGCGCAGCGAGCTCAGGGGCACCGACCGTGTCCGGCACGGTGGCGTCCGTCAGTCCCGCCACGGCGACGATGTCCCCGGCCTCCACCTCGTCCACCTGAACCCGGTCCAGGCCGCGATAGCCCATGAGCTTCGTAAGCCGCCCGGTTTCGACCACTGTGCCGTCCTGCCGCAGCACTTTCACTGGCATATTCAGCTTGGCCCGGCCCTGCTCCACCCGCCCGGTCAGCACGCGGCCCAGGAAGTTGTCGTAGTCGAGGATGGAGGCGACCATCGCAAACGGTGCCTCCTTGTCCAGCACCGTCGGCGGCACGTGGCTCATCACCAGATCGAACAGAGGTGCCAGATCCTTGCGCGGCCCGTCCATCACCGGGTCGGCCCAGCCCTGGCGGCCGGAGGCATAGAGCATGGGGAAGTCCAGCTGCTCGTCATTGGCACCCAGGGCCGCGAATAGATCGAACACCTCGTTATGCACCTCGTCCGGGCGGGCGTCCTGGCGATCGACCTTGTT
>JAYVOF010000251.1:0-43501 GCA_043758105.1 Rhodospirillales bacterium
AGCGCGTAGAACACGCCGAACGCCACGGCCGCGATCAGGAAGCGCAGCCCGGCACACGCCTCGGCGACATAGAAAACGCCCTCCGGGATCTCGATGACGAAGTCCGTCACATAGTTCGGGATTCGTAGGACATTGAGCCCGATCTCGGTGATATGCGCCGTCACCATCTGTAGGACCGGCGTGACGAACGCCCCGAACGGCACGAGGAACACGAGGAACACGAGCGGCGCCAGCAGCGCGCGGAACAGCCGCCAGCCGAGCACGGTGAGGAATAGCACCTCGACCAGGCCCAGTGCGGCAAGCTGACGCCCCTCCATGATACCCAGCCGCTCCGCCACGAACCAAACGAGCGCGCCGGGCACGGCCAGGAATGCGAAATGGATGTCCGGGGCCGGCACCATGCCGGACAGCGCATCCCGCCGCTCCCACGCCAAATACAGCGCCATCGGCACCACCAGAAAACAGTGCCCATAGGCGGTGGATGCGATCCACACCGACACCGCGGCCCGGCATTCCGGCCAAAACAGCATCATGAGGGCGACAAGACCGCCCCCGAGGACGAGCGGGACCGGCGCGGTGAGGGAGCGCGTGGGGGCCGTGGTCACCGACATGCTGTTATCCTACGCCGCGCACGATATGGGGGCCGATGATGTTGGCGACCCGGATCGGCAGCCGCTTCCAGGCCGCGATGAAGAGCCGGTATTTAGGGTTGAGCGGGTTGTGGTCTGGGATGGTAGAACCGGGCTTGAGGCGATACTGATATCGTAACGGCTCGGGCGAGAAACCCCAGTTCTTTTTGAACGCGAACGCACCGGTGCCGGCCTTGCTGCGACCGAAATCGAACAGTCGGGCACCCTGGGCGGCCGCGCGGCGCATGACCTCCCAATACATGAAATCATTGGAATAGCTCTGGCGGGCGGCCGCGGTGCCGCCGCCGTAATAGGGCAGCACCTCACCCCGGTCGTAGAAATTCATGACGGCGCTGACGGGGGTGTCCCCGTCCAGGATGGTGACGACGTCCATTTGGGCTCCGAACGTCTCGGCCAGAATGCGGAAATAGCTGCGGCTGAACACCGGCGTGCCAAGGTTACGCACACTTTCGGCATAGATCGCGTGCAGCCCATCCACGTCGCGTGACACGTGGGAGGTGAGGCCGCGCTCGATGCCCTTGCGCACCATCGCCCGTTGTTTGCGGGGAATGGCCTTCATATTTGCGTCGTCATCGGCCGCGATGGGCTTGCGGAACGTGACATACAGGTCCGCCCGGACCGGCCACTCGGCCTCCGGCAGCCATCCGTCTGGCAAGGGGTGCAGGAAACGGAATTCTGCGACCGTGGCACCCAAGCGTGGCATGAGGGCGGTGACATGCGCGTCCATCGCCGCCGCCGTTTCCGCATCGGCGGCGAGCGGGCCGCCATAGACGCAGAACGGATTGGAGATCAGCCCGTTGCCGAATAGCCGGGTTTTGACGTGCACCAACGGTAGGATGCCGGTGATCGCCCCGTCCCGCTCGGCCACGATATAGTGCGGCGTGTGACGGAAGGCGCGGGCAATGATTCCGGCCCAAGCGGCCCGATGAAAGAACGTGCCGTGCGGTGACGCTGCCGCGAACGCGTCCCACGCCGGGATATCGGACGGCACCAGCGCGCGGCAGCGGACGGCCATACGTCAGGCCGCCAGGGCGGTGGCGAACACCTGGTCCATCCGTCCCCAGGCGAAATCCCGTAGAAGGTGATCGAGCCGTCCCGACATGGCGCCGAGGTTTACCGTGTGCCGGAACCGCGACATACGGCTCGCCTGAGGGACAGAGGGTTGCGCCGGGTCGACCTCCCAGGGGTGAAAATAGAACACGCCCGGTGCCTGCTCGACGCGGTTGAAGCGGCGGAGTGCGGCGCGAAAGAGGGCGTAGGGCGTGAGCCGAAAATATCCGCCGCCCGAAATCGGCAGGTTCCGCCCGCCGAGGCGCAAGGTGGTCATCGGAAGTTCCACCAGCCGTCCGTGGCCGGGCCGATGGGGGAAACGCGGGGCGTCCGGCGAGCCATAGAGGTCATGCTGCACGGGATAGACACTCGAGCTATAGGTGTAGCCCTCGGCCTCCAGCACGTCGAAGGCCCATAGATTGCGTGGGCCGATCGAGAATGTGGGCGCGCGGTAGCCGCGGACCGCGACGCCGCCCAGATCTTCTAGCACCGCCTTGGCCCGGCGCACGTCGCTTTCGAACATTTCGGGCGTTTGTCCGTCGGCCCGCGCGTGGCCGTAGCCGTGGCTCGCGAGTTCATGTCCCGCGGCCACGATCTGCCGGACGATGTGCGGGTAGCGTTCGGCCACCCAGCCTAGGGTGAAGAAGGTGCCGACGACACCCGCCCGGCTGAATTGCGCCAAGATCCGGTCCATGTTCGCCTCGACCCGGCATGGAATGCTGTCCCAGCTGGCGCGGTCGATGCAGGTGGCGAAGGCTTGCACCTGAAAATAGTCTTCGACGTCCACCGTCATGGCGTTGGGACGCCGGGGCTCGGCCGGTGCCATCATCGAACCCCGAGCATCTGCGTCAGACGCCGGAACACCAGTTCGCGCTGGGCCATTTGCGTCTCGAGCGCCTCGATCCGGCTGAGCAAGCCGGCCGTTTCGGTGTTATGGGGAAGGCTTCCATGGCCGATCCCGTTGAGGGCCGGGGCGCCGAATTGAGGCGTGGCTGTCTCTGCCCAGTCGGCGCCGCCCTCGAGATCCTGGGTCAGCTCGGACGCGGTCGCGTCCACCACGGCGCTGGTGATGATGTGCGCCTCTTCCAAAACGCCATACAGCAGAATGCGCGAACAGAGCCGATTGATCCGGCGGGGGATCCCGCTGCTGTGGTGAAAGACGGCGGCGAACGCACCATCCTCCCAATGCGGATCGTCGTTCCAGCCGACGGCCAGCAGCCGATGCTCGATATAGGCCCGGGTTTCGTCCTGGCTGAGTGGACCCAAATGGTAGGAGGTGAGCACGCGTTGCCGGAGCTGTTCGAGGTTGGGGCTGGCGAGCATCCGGCGGAATTGCGGCTGTCCCAGCAGGATCGTCTGCAGGGACGTGCGTCCATCCACGGTAATGTTGGACAGCATGCGCAGCTCCTCCAAGGCGGGGAGCGACAGGTTTTGCGCCTCATCCACGATCAATAGGCAGCGCCGGCCGGAAGATTGATGGTCGCGCAGCACGCCCACGAACCGCTGGAGCAGCGCGGACTTGTTCAGCGTTTCATCGACAAGGCCGAAGCCGGCCATGGCCAGGCGGAACAGGTCGTTTTCCGACACCTGTGTCGTGCTGACACGGGCGATGGTATAGGCACTTTCATCCATTTGGGAGCGCAACCACTCCACCAAAGTGGTCTTGCCGGCACCAACTTCGCCGGTGATGATGATGAAGCCTTCGCCTTGCGCCAGACCGTAATTGAGGTGAGCGATAGCCTTGCTATGCCCCTTGCTGCCGAAGAAAAACCGGCTGTCTGGGGTCAATTGGAACGGCATGGCCGTAAGGTTGTAAAAGTCTTCGTACACAGGAACCGCCGATCAGAAGCTTTTACGCAGGCCAACGATAATCTGATTTTCGGTATAGTTGCCTTGATTTCCGAAAATCGTCTGCGCCTGGCTGCCTGTACGTTGGATAAAAGTATATCGCACGCTTCCGCTGAGCGTCTGCGTAAACAAATAATTGAGTGCCGCCTGTCCCGATATTGAGGTCGTCGAACTTTGGGACGACCCTGTACCGAGGTTGGAATAGCTGGTCACGCCATAGCTTACGGACGCCGAGCTGGTCAGGACCGGTGTCAGCTCGTGCTGCCATGCCAGCGTGCCGAACGTGCCGTTGGAGGATGATCCGGCGGGTAGGATCGGCAGAAACGAGCCATTGCTCGGTCCGAATGATGTCGCGGTGATGTTGGACCGGTCCTCGTTCACGACCGAGGCGCTGAACACGTCACGGTTTAGCACGAGCGATCCGTTTACGGAAAACCGGCGGAGGCGGAACAGGCCGTTTTGGGTGCCAAACAGGCTACTGGTCGATGACACCGGTGCCCCTGTCACGGTGTCGGTGACCAGGCCCGTGCTGCCGATGGTGGTGGATTGCAGCAGATTTTGCTGATCCTCAGCGTCGGTCGAAAGCCCCTCGCTATACCGGGCATACAGCCGCGTTCGTGCCGTGGGTGACACGGCAGCGTCGAGATACAGGCCGTTGGCGCCATCCCGGCGGGCGATGCCGACGGAAATCGTGCTGTCGGGGGCCGGCGTGAACCGCACGCCGGCATTCCAAATCGGCTCACTCAGGCGATAGCCGGGGGTGCCGCTAAAATAGAGATCCTGGAAACCGCCGCCGACGACGAGGGTAATGGTTCGCGTGACGGCATAGCCCACGTCGTTGGAGATTAGATTGCGGTAGGCGCCATGATAGGAACCAGCGCCGGAATATTGAACGGCTTCGACCGTGGTAATGTTGTTGAATCGGCCCAGATTTTCACCGGTAATGAACGTTCCACGCTCGCGCTGTGTCGTGAGGTTGCCGGTCACCCCTAGGCCCGAATTGCTTATGCTTTGCAGCGCGGCCAGTTGGCTCGGGGTAAAATTCGTCCCATTCGACCGCGAGTCTTGCAGTGTGCGCAGGATCGAATAGCCGACCCGCCCAGTGCCCCAGCCACCGAACCGGTGCTCGACATAGGGTGTCGCACTGACCGTGATGCTTTGGACCTGGTCCTGCGGATTGAGTTGGCTTGCGCCGTTATAGCCGAGGCCCCCGGTCCGCGATTGCTGCGAGATGGAGGCGCGCAGGTCTAGGAAGAGTGTTTCCGGCACGAGGGTCGTGAGCGCCGAGCCGTTGAAATATTGATCGAACCGGGTCTGGGCCGAGTTGCTGGCGTAGATGTAGGCGAGGGGCGTGTAGGCGGCGTTGACCTTGATGCGTGAGGTCTCGCCAGAGACGACGAGCGCGGGCGAGATCGTGGTGAAAACGTCGAACCGCTGGGACCGCGAGGTCTCCTGCGCGTTGTCGGTCACGCCAACATCCACCCCAATCGACGGCGAGATGATCCATGCCGGCTGTGCCAAGCGATCCGCGGGCTTTTGCTGATAGGCTTCTAGTTGCTGCCTTAAGTCGCCAGTTCGCACATCGACGGATGCGGCGGGGAGCGATGGATACCCGCCGCCGACCTGCCCAAGCGCCGGGCCTGCGACACACAGGCCCACAAGCCCCGGCAAGCCCGTGCGGAGGAGTGAGGAGGGATAGCTTCCGGGCCGGGCCGGGCCGGAGAATAGGCGGGGGCGCATCACCATCGATCCTAGGTATACGACCCGTAATAGTCATAGGCCCCAAACGTGTGGCTGGTGGTGAGGCGAACCTTGTTCAGCAAAATCGTGATGGTCGGGCATACTCGCACCAAGTCGATTGCGGCCTCAACCTCGGTCCGCTGTGTCCGTTCCGCCTCGACCACCATCACCACCTGTCCGACATACGGTGCGACTGTGTGCGGGTCGCTGGTGGAAAGGCAAGGTGGCGCGTCGAGGACGATGAGGTGCTTGGGAAAGCGGCGGGCGATCCGGGTGATGGTCGGCGGGATCGGGCGTACGCTGGTCGGGTCCATCGCCTCACCGACGCGCGTTCCGACCGGCATGAATTGCAGGTTGTTGATGGCGGTGTTCAGGATCACATCCTCCGGCCGCAGGGAGGAGTTGACGACCAAGTCCTGCAGGCCAATCCGATCGCCCACCCCAAGCTGCACCGAGATGGGCTTGAGCTTTGCGTCGAGGTCCACGAGGAGCACTTTTTCCGTGCCGTGCTGAGCGATGCTGCCGGCGAGGTTGAGGGCGCTGAAGCTTTTGCCCTCGTTGGGACGGGCGCTGGTGATCATGACGACGTTGTGGGCACCGCCCCCGTCCTGCTCGGCCCGGAGCGCGCGTAATATCCGGCCGATGACGATGCGATACTCTTCGGAAATCCGGGTTCGGGCGGTGCGTGCCACCACCATGCCGGCCCGCTCCAACGCTTCCAGCGAGATGGTCGGGTTCGCCAAAGCCGGATCAGGCTTGGCCGCCGGGCTCAATGATGCCGGGCTCGATGACGCCGGGCTACGGGGGGCGTCAGCCCCGGAAGCCGGCATGGTGAAGCCGGCGCTCGCGGCTGCGGGGCGCTGTGCGGGTAGGGGCACCGGGGCGGGCACCGGCGCATCCAAACCCCGCATGACGGTGGACCGGTCGCTCATGGCCTGATCGGCGACGGTATCGGGGCTGACGCGGGTGTTCCCAGAGCGCAGCAGGGCGGCGGCACGTTCGATCAAATGGTCCGATCCGGACATGCTAAACCCTGATCAAGCAGCGGGCTTGGAACGATCTTGCGATCGAGGATGCCGGAGGCCAGGAGGGTCCGCTAATAAGCATCGATGACGTCTTCCTTCGCAGCGCAGGCTTTGGACGCCGAGGCCCCATAGAAAGGCCATTACATCCGGGCGGGTGGGTCCGTCCAGTGAACGCGATCACGATTGCCTCCTCATGTCATAAAAACTCCTTGGTCGTTTCTACCATCACTGCCTTAATCGAACCTTAAAGAGGGTGGATACGTCCGGCATCGATAGCGAACGAATCGTTCATACCGATAGAATCGTCAGGGTGCATCGGGTTTGCAGTTCGCAACCGAAACCCTTGAAGATTTTCTTGTTAGGCTGCATAACTGGTTCCCGAAGCCACCGCCAAATCAGCGTTCATCGCGTCGATGCGGCGTGACACTCGGTCGACCGGCAAAAATGGCGTGAGGGCATAATGTCTCGTTTTGCGGTAAACAACCTACCGATTGAGATGTTTGCGCTGTGGCTGCTGGAGTTTGCGCTCTGTTATTATCTGGCTTACGTGCTGCTCAGCCCGAGCATCGGGCAGACGAGCGTGGAGGCCATCACCACAACTCATGCGTTTTTACTAGCATTGGCAGTGGCCGCAACGGCGTTTCTGATTGGTCTTTACCGCCCGGCTGTATTCGCGCGCACCCGTAGCATGCTGGTCAACACGGCCCTGGGTGGCCTACTCGCGTTTCCCGCGGCCTGGCTCGCTGCGCGTTTCATTGGATTGAAGCCGGACCAGTTGGTTGGCTTCGACACGTTGTGGCCGCTAAAAATCGTGTCGATCTGGATCGCCGCGCTGTTTGTCACGCGGCTGACATTCCTGATCGCCATCCGCTCCAACCTGTTCGTTCGCCGGGTCGCGATGGTCGGCGGTGCTGGCGAGATGGTCGCGACCGTCGCCGCGGTGAGATCGGGACAAAAGGGCTTCATCGAGATCGTTTCCGGACCCACTGACACCGCGGATCCCGCGACGCTCCGCGGTGCCGGAGTGCTGGACGTGATTCTTTCAAACTCTGCCGGACAAAAATTAACAGATGCGGACCGGCGTGGCTTTGCGGCAAAGGGAATAAGCCTTGAGACCGAGGCCGCGTTTTGGGAGCATCATCTCAAACGCGTCGATGTTGCAACGATCGGGCCCGATTGGGTTGCCGGCCTCGATCGCGCACCGCTCAGCCGGTTCCAACGTGCCGTAAACCGGGGAGGCGACATCGTCATCAGCCTCGGTTTGCTCATCTTTACCCTGCCGCTGATGGGCCTTGTGGCGCTTCTGGTGCGTGGTGATAGTCCCGGTTCAGTCCTGTATAAACAAGAACGGGTCGGCCTCGGTGGGCGATCCTTTACCTTGCTTAAATTCCGCAGCATGCGCGCCAATGCCGAAAACAGCGGCCCGGCCTGGGCCAGCATGGGTGACCCTCGGGTCACCCGCGTCGGTGCCTTCATCCGGCGCACGCGAATGGACGAGTTGCCGCAATTATTCAACGTATTGCGCGGTGAAATGAGTTTCATCGGCCCCCGCCCCGAACGGCCGCATTTCGTGCAACAACTCGCGAACGTCATCCCGTTTTACTCTGAACGTGCCAGAGTCAAACCAGGATTGACGGGTTGGGCGCAAGTCAACTTCCCTTATGGTGCCTCTGTCGAGGATGCGCGGGTAAAGCTTTCTTATGATTTGTTTTACGTGAAGCATCGTAGTGTGTTGCTTGATATGGCGATTCTTTTTGCAACGGTGCGGGTCATCCTGTTCCAAGAGGGCTCCCGTTAGTTAAACGATGGGTGCCGGACCGTTGCTCTTCGGCGTCTGCGCCGCCGTCTACTTCGCGCTCAGCCTGGTGATCGGCGTCCGGGCACGACACGTCACGGGCTGGATCCTGGCAGGCAGTTGCCTCGTCACTGCCCTTTGGGCGGCGTCAACTCTGGTGTGGCCTGGAAACGGCTTGGACGGCCTCGCCGGCGCGACCGACCTGGGCCGCGGACTGTGCTGGTACGGTTTTGTCTTACATCTATATCGCCGCTCTGTGCCGGGTCCGGGCGCCGCGGGGCTGGCGTTCGTTGCCGTTGGCGTTCTGGCCGTTGTTTTATCGATGCTCTCCATCGCCGATCAGGCCAATACCGCTCTGGCCGGGCAAGGATGGGAGGCGCGACCATCGTTGTTTTCCTTGAGTATTCTTGTCCGGATCGGCGTGGCGGTTGCCGAGTTGCTGTTGATCGAGAACCTCTATTTCAATCTGCCGAATACCGCCCGCTGGCACGTGGCGCTACCCTGCGTCCTGCTGGGCGGCCTCGCCTGCTTCGACCTTTTGATGTGCGGCGACCTGGTGTTATTCGCGCAAAAATCCACAACGCTCGCCGACGCGCGTGCCATGGCGATGATCATCGTGGCCCCCATCCTCATCGTCGCCGCAGCGCGGGAGCGGCGGTGGCGGGCTGTGCAATTGTCGCGAACCGCGGCGTTCCATTCGGCGACCCTTATTCTCAGCGGCGCGGTGCTGCTCGCCCTGTCCGCCGCCGGCGAAGTGTTCCGGCAATTCGGGCCGGACTGGGGATGGATCGCCAAAGTTAGCCTGTTGTTCACCGGTGTGATGGTCATCGGCATCGTATTGACCTCCGGCTCAGCTCGCTCGCGGCTTCGCCACGCGATTTTGGAACACTTTTTCGCGAGCAGGTATGATTACCGGCGGCAGTGGCTCGATTGTATCGACACGCTGTCGGACGCCGGCAGCGCCCTGCACTCGCGGGCCATCCGGGCGCTGGCGGATGTGGTGGACAGTCCGAATGGCGGGCTGTTTCTGCGCGAAGGTGCGCGTGGGCCATTTCTGTGGGCCGGCTCATGGAACATGCCGGCGGCGGCGGCGGTGCCGGATGACCACGCCCTGGTCGCCGCCATGCGGCAGGGCGAATGGATCGCCGAGCTGCGGGAGCACGACCCGGCGTTGCAGGACCTTCGCTTGCTCGGCCCGGTGTGGCTGGCCGTACCCCTGGTCCACCGGGCCCAGCATATCGGTTTCGTACTGGCGGGACCGCCGCGCGCCACCCTCACGCTCGATCAGGAAGTCTATGATTTGCTCCGGATCGTCGGCCGGGAGGTCGCAACCTATATCGCCGAGCAACGCGCCACGCAGATCATGCTACAGACGCGCCAGTTGCATGATTATAGCAAAAGGTTTGCCTTCGTCGCGCACGATATCAAGAATGTATCAAGCCAATTGTCATTGCTGCTGTCGAACGCGGAGCGGCACATCGCCAACCCGGAATTTCAGCAGGACATGCTGCAGACCGTCAGCGCGGCGGTCCATAAGGTGACGGCGATGCTGCAACGGCTGGACGCGCCGGAGGCCGACCGTGCGCCGGCCGCCCTCGCGCCGCTGCCGCAACTGGAGGCGCTGGTCGCCACGTATCGCCGGGTCCGCCGGCAGCCGCTCCTGCTGGAACATGACGGCTCGACCGGGTCGATCGCGATGAGTTCAGACAGCTTTGATAATTCGGTAACACATTTGATCAATAATGCGGTCGAAGCCTCGGGCGGCATCCCGGTCACGGTGCGTGTCCGGCACGAGGCGGCGAGGGTGGTGATCGAAATTGTGGACCAGGGACCGGGCATGACCCAAGACTTCATTCGCGACCGCCTGTTCCAGCCCTTCCGCACGTCAAAGCGCGCGGGCTCCGGGATCGGCGCGTTTCAAGCGCGCGAACTCCTGCGTGAGGTCGGCGGTGAGTTGGAGGTGGAAAGCGTCCCCGGCACCGGCACCACGATGCGGCTCATCCTGGCGCGCGTGGATCGCCTAAGCGATAGCGCGGCCGCGCCGGGTGTTGCCCGGGATACCCCCGTCCTCGCCGTGAGTGGATCGGTCCGATGAGCGACACGGGCCGGCCGAAGCTGCTGATTGTCGAAGACGATCTCGGGCTATGCGGGCAATACCGCTGGGCATTTCCGGATTTCGAGGTGCTGTTTGCGCATAACCGGAGAGAGGCTCAGGCGATCGCGCTGTCGGCGCGCCCGGCCGTCGCCATCATGGATCTGGGTCTGCCGCCCGATCCTGACGGCGTGAGTGAGGGGTTCGCGACGCTCGACAACCTGACCCGGCACGTCCCGCAGACCAAGATCATCGTGGCGACCAGCCACGGGGACCGGAGCCACGCGTTGCGCGCCATCGCCGCCGGTGCCTATGATTTTTGTGAAAAGCCGATCGATATCAACGTTTTGACGACGATCGTGAGCCGCAGCCTCAAGCTGCATATTCTGGAAGACGAAAATCGCCGGGCCCTTGGTTCTACCAGCTCACCGATCCCCGAAATCATCACCGGCGACCCGGCGATGATGAAAGTTTGTCGTGAGGTGGATAAGCTTGCGGCGACCTCCGTCGCGGTCCTGCTGATGGGGGAGATCGGCACCGGGAAGGCCGCCCTCGCGCAGGCTTTGCATGCCCACGGGCCGCGAGCCGCCCATCCCTTCATCTCGATTCATTGCGGAACGACTCCGGAAGCGCTGCTGGAAATCGAGCTTTTCGGGCATGAGCGCTGGGCATTCAGCGGTGTTCTGAGTGAGACGCCCGGTAAGATCGAGGCGGCCGAGGGCGGCACGTTGTTTTTAGACGAGATCGCCGAGATGCCGGCACCGGTCCAGGCGCGGTTGCTGCGTCTGGTGCGGGACGGTGTCATCGAGCGCGTGGGCGGACGCGAGAGCCTGCGTCTGAATGTTAGGGTCGTGACGGCCACGAGTTGCGATTTGGAGGCCCGGCTGGCGAAGGGTGCCTTCAACGGTGACCTGTATTACCGGCTGACGGCCGTGACGGTCCGGGTCCCGCCGTTGCGGCAGCGGACGGGTGATCCCGCCCTCCTAGCGCGGTTTTTCTTAGGGGAATTCGCCCGCGCATTCGCCCGCGCCGTCCGCGGGGTGTCGGAGGATGCGCTCGCTGCGCTCGCCGCGCATCCGTGGCCCGGTAACATTCGCGAGCTTGAAAGCCGGATGCGCCGGGCGGTGGTGATGGCCGAAAGCCGGTTGATCACGGCGGCCGATCTTGAATTGGCCCCCGGAATCGAGGATATGACGGCGTACGATTTGCGGGCAGCGCGGGCCCGGGCGGAGAGGGAAGTCGTGCAACGCGCGTTGACCCGGAGCAACGGAACGCTTGCCACGGCAGCGCGCCTGCTGGGCGTGAGCCGGCCGACGCTGTATTCGCTGCTGGAGTCGCACGGTCTGAATCCGGATGGGGCCGGGGTTCCGGCCGATGCCGTCGCCGAAGCATTCGTCCTTAAAGAGGCCGAGATGGCCGTCACCCCAGCGGGGACGCTATCGTCACGAGGAATGGGCTAGAACGATGAAAAAGATCCTGATCCCGGCCATTATCCTTCTTCTGCTTGCGGGTGGCGCGGGCGGCTATTACGCGCTGGGGCTCGGTGGCACCCCAATGTCCAATGCCCGGGACCTTCTGGCCAAGGGCGACACCAAAGGTGCTACGATCGAGCTACGCAATGCGATCAAGGCGGATCCGAGTGACGGCGAGGCGCATTTCCGGCTTGGAGAAATTCAGCTTCGCGGCGGCGACCCTATTGCCGCGGAGAAGGAACTGAAGTTGGCGCGCGGGCTGAATTACGACGCCGGTGCCGTCACGCCGTTACTCGGTGCCGCCTATATGGCGCAGCGACGGTTTGAGGATTTGCTGGCGGATGTCCCGGACACCGGCGCCACGCCGGAGCAAACCGGGCGTTTGTTGCTGCTACGCAGTCAGGCGCAAGCCGCGATGCGTGATCTGACCGGCGCGGCGCTGTCACTCGGCAAGGCGGAACAGGCTGCCCCGAAGGATGTGGACATCCGCATCGCGCAAACGCGGCTTCTGCTGGCCAACAAGGATCCGGCCGGTGCCGAGCGTGCCATCGATCAGGCGATTGCCATCGATCCCAAACGGGGTGACGCGCTTGCGACCAAGGGCCAGTTGCGCGTCGCGGCGGGGGATTTGCCCGGAGGCCTGACGCTGATGGATCAGGCGGTGGGGGTCACGCCCGACCTCCCCGCGATCCGGCTCGAGCGGGCAAACCTGCTGATGAACATGGGTGATAACGCCAAGGCCCAATCTGATGTCGATGCCGTCCTCAAGGCTGAGCCGCGGAACGCCCCCGGGATTTATCTGAACGGCGTATTGATGATCCGGGCGGGCAAGTTTGCCGATGCGGATGCGGAGCTCACCAAGCTCGGCAACGCGGCGCAGCTGTTTCCGCGGGCGCTGTATTTCGAGGCATTGGCGAAGGCCAATAACGGGCAGACCGAGCAGGCGGTCGAAGGCGTCAACCGCTATATCGCGAAATACCCGGCGGATTCGGAGGGTGTGCGACTCCTCGCCCGGATCGAGATTAGTGCCAAGCGCCCGGCCCGGGCGATCGAGGCGTTGAACCGGGCGGTCGCGGCCGGAGTAAAGGATCCGGAGACGCTCGACTTGCTGGGCCGCGCCTATGCCGCGGCCGGTTTGGCCCCCCAGGCGGCGGAGACATTCCAGCAGGCGTCCAACGCGGCCCCGAAGGACCCGGCGATCCTGACCAATCTGGCGGCGAGCAAAATGCAGCTCGGCGACAGCTCCGGCGCGAGCAAGGCGCTTGAGCGCTCCCTCGAAATCGCACCCAATCAATCGACTGCCGGTGAGGCGTTGGTGGCGACCGCGTTGAGTTCGGGTGATATCGAGCGTGCCAAGACCGCGCTCGAACGGTTGCGCAAACAGAGTGGTGAGACTCAGGCCGTCGGCATGTTGTCCGCCCTCATCCGGCTCGCCCAACAAGATTTGGAGGGTGCGCGCGTCGAATTCGAGGCGCTGTCGAAGAAATTCCCGGATGCGGTGGATCCGAAACTAAACCTCGCCAAGGTGTTGATGCTGCAGAATAAGCGCCCGGCCGGGGAGGCGCTGCTCCGCGAAATCCTGGCGAAAGATCCGGCCAATCCGCCGGCGTTGAATACCCTTATGCAGAGCCTGGTGCAGGAGAACCACCTATCGGAGGCGGTGGAGGCGGTTGAGGTGGCGCGTAAGGCACACCCGCAAGACGCGGCCTTGACGGTGGTGGAATCCGACCTGCTGGTGAAGTCCGGCGATAGCAAGAAGGCACTCGAGGTTCTGGACGCGTCCCGGGTGAATGGGCAGCTGACCGTGCCGCTCCGGCTGGCCCAGGCGCGCGCGCAATTCGCCAACGGCGCCAAGGAGGATACGAAGGCCAGCTACCGCCAGATATTACTGCTGCAACCGACGGAGCTGGAGGCGCGGCGGGCTCTGACGGAAATCCTAATCAACGACAAGGATTACCCGGGTGCCGAGGCCGTGTTGCAAGAAGGCTTGCGCGCCTCGCCGGGCAACCTCGGCATGATGCAGACGATGGTCATGATCGAGCAGCGGGCGGCCGGAGTGCCGGCGGCGATCAAGATGGCCGAGGACCTGCGGAAAGACCCGGCCAACATGCCGGCCGCCGTGGTGCTGAAGGGCGACGCGTATATGGCCGCACAGCGCTATGGCGACGCCGCCGGTGCCTATGCGGCCGAAAACCGCATTGCGCCGACCGCGCCGCTCGTGCTGCGTCAGGCCCAGGCTTTGGCCGCCAGTGGCGGCGTGGATCAGGCGGCGGAGGTGCTGCGGGAATGGCTGCGCACAAATCCAACGGATGCGGACGCGGCGCAGGTGCTGGCGAGCTATGATATCATCGCCCACCGTCTGCCGGACGCGGAGCAGCATTTGAAGATCGTGCTCGATAAACGGCCCAATGACGGGCAGGCGCTGAACAACATCGCCTGGGTCTATCAGCAGCGCGGCAACGGGCTGGCGCAGCAATTCGCCCAGCGCGCCTACCTCTTGGCCCCAAGTCCGGAGACGGCCGATACGCTGGGGTGGATCCTGGTGTCGAATGGCCAGGCGGGTAAGGGCGCTCCGCTCCTACAACAGGCGCTGATCGGGCGGCCGCATGAGCACAGTATCGAGTATCATTTGGCCAAGGCGGAATTCGATCTGGGCCATAAGGATGAAGCCATGAAGCTAGCGCAGGCCTCGCTCGATGGTCAGGTCGAATTCGATGAGCGCCCGGCGGCGCTTCGCCTGCTGGAGCAATTGAAGGGGAAGTGAGCGGCCCGCCCCCGCTCCGGCTGCTCACGTTCTCGACGCTGTTTCCGCATGCGGGTGCCCCGCATCACGGGGTGTTCGTGGAGAATCGGTTGCGTCACCTGTTGGGCAGTCAGAATGTGACTAGCCGGGTGATGGCACCGATTCCCTGGTTTCCGGCGGATCGGATTGGACCGCTATCCCTGGGTGCTTGGGGCCGCTTCGCCCGCTCCCCCGGCCATGAAATCCGGTCCGGGCTTGCGATCGAGCATCCGCGGTATCTGGTCGTGCCAAAAATCGGCATGCCAGCGGCACCGGCGCTGCTGTATGCGGCCACCGTGCGCGCCGTGGCCCGGCTGCAATGGACCGAAGACTTTGACGTGATCGATGCGCATTATTTGTATCCGGACGGGGTGGCCGCGATCCTGCTGGGGCGGCATTTCAATAAGCCGGTCGTGATCACTGCGCGCGGATCGGACGTGACGCAGTTGCCGGATTTCGCCATTCCGCGGCGCTGGATTCAGTGGGCGATGCGCTCAGCCGATGCACTGATCGCGGTGAGTGGCGGGCTCAAGACGGCCATGGCCGGGTTGGGGGCCGATCCGGCAAAAATCACCATCCTGCGGAATGGGGTGGATTTAGAGCGATTTCAGCCGCAAGACCGTGATGCGTCGCGCCGGATTCTGGGTCTTGATCGACCAACCCTGCTTTCCGTCGGTCTATTGAACGAGCGTAAGGGGCACCATCGGATCATTCAGGCGATGCCGAATTTGCCGGAATGGCGGCTGTTGATCGTGGGAGACGGACCGGACCGGGCGCGGCTTGAGCAGATGGCACGGGAGGTGGGCGTGGCCGACCGGGTGCAGCTGCTCGGGCCGCGCCCGCATGCTGAGTTGCCGATGCTGTATTCGGCCGCGGACGCGCTGGTGCTTGCGTCCAGCCGCGAGGGGTGGGCGAACGTGCTGTTGGAGTCCATGGCCTGTGGGACGCCGGTGGTGGCCAGCAACATTCCCGGCAATCCCGAGGTTGTGCAAGAGATCGCAGCGGGGGTGATCATGCCGGACAATACGCCGGGCGGTGTGGCGGCCGGCATCCGTCAGTTGATGCACGCGCGTCGCCCCAGCGCCGAAACCCGCGCATATGCCGAACAATTTAGCTGGGATGCGACGAGCCTGGGTCAAATGGCCGTCTTCCGCGGCGTGCTGGCCAAACAATAATCAGGACGAGATCGGTATTTTCATGGACATTTCGTAGGCGTCGGCCAACAGCGTGAGCCGGGCGGTGGTGGGCAGTTTACGGAACGCGCTGAGCAAAAGGATTTCTTCATTGGACGGAATCCCCTGAGTCTCGCCCGCTTCTTCGTCCAGCAGGGTCCCGATCGGCACATTCAAGACCTGTGCGAGCCGGATCAGCCGGGAGGTTTCCGGAAAGCACGTGCCCCAAATCCAGGCGTGGACGGCGACGCGGGACACGTCCATCAGGCGGGCAAGGCTCGCCTGAGTGATCTTCTGATCCGCCATCACGCGGCTCAAATTGTTACGAAATCGGTCCCGTGAGGGATCGGCACGCTTCTTATCGTCTGGCCATCCTTGCAGGAGGACAGGTTGCCGCTCATCCATGTTCGCCCCGTGCCGAAACCACGCTTCCGACAGTTCCGACCCCGGTTGCGTCCACCGAGGTACATTCCAACTTACCTGGCATGACTATCACGTAATCTGGAGCGGACAAGCGAGAATGCCGGGAGTACAACTAATAATTACAAATTTAAGCGCGATTTCAACAGCAGAGAAAAGCGTATCGTATCAGTTTTGTGACACGATTGCGGCGATCCGTTCGGGGATGGCGCATTGCGCCTGGTGGCTGAGGAAGCCCTCGAAGGTCAGCAAAAGCCAGAGCGCCCCGGAATGGTCGAACGCGCGGGAGGTGTGTTCGTCGAGCATCCTCCCGATGGCGGTGCTATCGAACAGGCCGCTATCCAACATCGCTGGTCCGAGGAGGCGGGCGCGTAAGGTCGGTGCTTCGGTTCGAAACAAGCTGCTCAGCGATGTGGCGAAACCCCGTTTCGGCCGGTTCAGCAACGAGGCGGGAACCAGCGAAGCCAATGCTTGTTTCAGCACCCACTTCCCGTCCTGTCCGCGTAGCTTGAGCCCGGCGGGTAGCCGCATGCCCCATTCGACAAATTCATAATCCAGGAACGGTGCTCGCGCTTCGAGCGAGTGGGCCATGCTGGTGCGATCCACCTTCGTCAGGATGTCCCCGACCAAATAGGTTTGCACATCGACATACTGCGCCTGGAGCAGACTATCCGCGTCATCACACTCGTCCATCAGGGCCACGACACGCTGCGCCGGGTCATGTCCATCGAGGGCGCGGCGGAGCCCGGGAGAGAACAGCGCGCGGCGCTGGGCGTGATGCACGCGGGCCAGGGTGCGGTAGTATCCGACCGCGCTGTCGAGGCTGATTTCTGTCAGCGTGTGCTTCGCCCGCAAAAACCGTGGGGCCCAGTCCATCTTGGGATACACCCGTGCGAGCGATCCGAGGACGCCGCGGCGCAGCCCCGCCGGCATATGCGTCCGCACCGCCTCCGCCAGTTGATGCCAGCGATAGCGGCGGTATCCCGCGAACACCTCATCACCGCCATCCCCCGACAGCGCGACGGTCACGTGCCGGCGCGCCAGGGCACAAACGGCCTCGGTCGGGACGGAGGAGCTGTCCCCGAACGGCTCCCCGAACATGGCCGCTTGACGCCGCGCGGCGTCCAGATAATCAGGGGTGGCCCTCTCGTTATGCTGGACCGTGCCGTATCGGGCGGCGACCGCGGCGGCGAGCGGGGTTTCATCCGCGGCGCCGGGAAAGCCGATGGTAAAGGTGTTCAACGGCTCGTTCATCAGCTGCGCCGCCGTTGCGACCACGGCGCTGCTATCGACGCCACCCGAAAGGAACGCGCCGAGCGGCACGTCGGACATCAGCCGGCTTTGCGTGCAGGAGGCCAGGTGAGTGGTAATTCCGGCGACCGCATCCGCCTCGCTCATGGTGACGGCGCGCGTCGGTGGCGCCCAATACCGCTGCGGTGCTGCGTCCAAATCCTGTTGCAGCAGCAAATAATGCGCCGCCGGCAGCTTGTGAATGTCCTCGAAGATGGAATTCGGATCCGGCACGTAGCCGAAGCTGAAAAAATCATCCACCGCCGTGGGGCTGATCCGCCGGGCGAGATCCGTGACCGGTGCGAACGCCCCGAGTTCGGACCCGAACACCAGCGCCCCGGCACCGGTGCGGCCATAGTACAGCGGCTTCTTCCCCAGCCGGTCGCGCGCCAGGAACAGCGTGCCCTGATTGCGGTCCCACAGCGCGAAGGCGAACATGCCGTTCAGGTGGTCAAGGCACGCCGGACCCCAGCTCTCCCAAGCATGGATCACGGCTTCCGTGTCGCAGCGGTTACGGAACACATGCCCGAGGGCCGCGAGCTTGGGGCGCAGCTCGGGAAAATTGTAGATTTCGCCGTTGAAGACGATGACGACGCTTTCGTCCTCGTTCCACATCGGCTGCGCACCACCGGCGACGTCCACGATCGACAGACGCCGGTGACCGAGGCCGATGCCACGCTCCACATGGAAACCGTCGCCGTCCGGGCCGCGGTGGCGGATCGCGGTGGTCATCGCCACCAGCATCTCCCGGTCGATTGGGGCTCCGGGGTGATAAATGCCGGTCAGTCCGCACATCGGCTCGTTCCTTCGGAGAACCTCAGCTTATGCCCGATGGGCGGCGATCGCGCTAGACGGAGAGCGCGAAACGGCGTCGAGCAACCGGACCAAGGTATCGACTTGCGCCGGCGCACTGAACTCGGTCCGGAATCGCACGCTCGGGGCGGTGGCCGGGTGCGACATGGTCAAGAAGGCCAGCACGGACGCGTCGAACAGCGCGGAGGGCGTGTCGATGTCGATGCAGACATGGGGCACCGCCGCGATTGCCAAAACCCGGGAGGTGGCGGAGCCGGGCGGCGTCAACGCGAGGATCGGCCGCCCGGTCCGCACATATTCGAACAATTTGGCCGGGACCTGCAGTCCGGGATTGGTGTCGTTCATGTCCAGAAGCAGGAGCACGTGGGCGGTCAGCATCTCCTCCCGTGCCAAATGGACCGGTAGATGGCGCGGACTCAGATGCACCCGCCCCGATTCCGCCAGTTCCAGCAGGGCGGCGTGGGTCGGCGTATGCGGCTCGATCCGGCCGACCTGCCGGAACTGCCACCCCTCCATCGGCAGCGCCCCCTGCTCCATCAACCGGCGGATCGATTGGACAAGCCGCACGGGCGAGCGCGCGCCATACAGCGTTCCCACATGGCTGATGCTCCGGCGGCTATGCGGTAACAAATCGATGGGCACCATCACGTCCTCCGGATCGAACCCGTTCCAGATCGTGTGGATTTTATCAGCCATGCGCGGATAGCGCGCGCGTAACAGATCGGCCGAGGCGTCGGTGTTGGCGATCACCGCGTCGGACGCGGTCATCACCAACCGCTCGATCACGGGGTCCAAGATCGAGGCGCGGAGCGCGGTGCGGGACGGGTTACCCCATAGCGGGTCACGAAAATCGGCGATCCACGGCCGCCCGAACCGGAGTTTCAGCGCCAATGCCACAAGATGCGTGACGACCGGTGGATGGGTGGAGATCACGACGCCATGCGCGGTCATCGCCCGGGAGGCCGCCTGATACGCGCCGGGGAACCACGCCAGCCGCTCCTGATACGGTAGGCCGATCCGCTCGAGCTGGTGCAGCGCGCGGCTCAGCAGACGGGTGGCCGTTGATCCATCACCCGGCTGCGTCCGGCAGGGGTAGCCCCCGATGCCCTCGGCCACCAACAGCTGGTCCTCGGCCCGGCGCAGCTGATCGCTCGAGCAAATCACCCGGACATCCGCGTTACGACGGCGCAGATACTCGGCAAACCGGGACGGTCGCGCGGCCCCGATTTCGTTATGCGGCGGGTAGAAATAGGCGATCAGCACGATTTTCATCGCGCAAAACGGCGGACCGGTCGGAAGCCGCTCCGGTGCCGCCGCCGGGTCCGCCAGCCGCATCACCCGCGCGCCCGCCGCAAGGACCGCGCCGATTTGCTGCTCCCGCCCCAGCGTGAAAGCGAACGCAAGGACGGCATACACGACGCTTAATGCCAGCCCGTGCTGGATCGTCGCCGGCATCATTGCGGCGACACCACACAGCAGCAACGGGGCCCATCGACGCGAAGCGGGCACGCCCATCCAAACCATGAGTGCGGCCAGGATGGGCCACGTGCCGGACGGCAGCGTGAAGTGCGCACTATGCAACAGCGCCGGCCCGGCGGACGCCAAGAACAGCGCGGCGCACCCCCAGGCGATGCTCCCGGGCGGGCGAGGTAACCGCCGTCCAGGCCACCACCCGCCCAGCGATGGACGTGGTAGTGCTGCATGCGGCATGATGACATCGTGCGCCGATGCGACAATCCGGCGCCCATTATCCATGGCGACCCTCATTGATCACGTGCCTGCGAGAACATCTTTTCTCCATCGCAACCATCGTATGCGTCACTTCAAGATGATACAACCAAAGATTGCGTGATACGCCCCATGCCCCCGCTAAAGTTTAGAATGTGAGACATCCGGCCCCCAAATTAATCCTGCACGTGTTCCCGAGCTTCGCCGTAGGGGGCTCACAAGCGCGGTTTGCGGCGATCGCCAATCATTTCGGGCCGCGGTTCCGTCATGTCATCATCTCCATGGACGGAAATCGCGCCTGCCAATCACGGCTGGACCCCGGGCTCGATGTCACATTCCACGATGTCGTCGTGCGCCAGGGCCGCACGCTGGGGAATATTCCACCGTTCCGCCGCCTGCTGCGAACGCTTCGGCCGGATGCGCTCTTCACCTATAACTGGGGCACGATCGATTGGGCGTTGGCCAATCTCGGCCAATTGGTGCGGCAGGTGCATGTCGAGGACGGATTCGGGCCGGAAGAGCGGAGCGCGCAACTGCCACGCCGGGTCTGGATGCGGCGGGTGTTTCTACGCCGGTGCCTCGTGCTCCTGCCGTCCCGCACGCTATACGCCATCGCCCGCGACATCTGGCGGCTTAACCCCGCAGGCCTGCGCTATGTCCCGAACGGGATCGATTTGGACCGGTTCGGGCCGGAGACCCATGTCCCGGGTCCGATTCCGCTCGTGGGCACCGTCGCGGCGCTCCGGGCAGAAAAGAACGTGGCCCGGCTGCTCCGCGCCTTCGCGGCCTTCCAACAGCACGGGGCCCCGCCACCGGCCCGGCTCATGATCGTGGGGGATGGTCCGGAGCGCGCCATGCTGGAGGCGCTGGCGCAGGAGCTAGGCGTGACAGTGGAATTCGTGGGTCACGTGGATCAGCCCGCTGCGCTCATCCGGCAATTCGACGTCTTCGCCCTGTCGTCGGATACCGAACAGATGCCGCTCTCGCTGTTGGAGGCCATGGCCGCCGGATGCGCCGTGGCGGCGACCGACGTGGGGGATGTGCGCCGGATGGTGGCCGGCCTCAATCAGCCCTTCGTCACCGCGCCCGATGACGTGGCACTCGGTGAGGCGCTACGCCGCCTCGTGGATGACCCGGCGCTCCGGCAGCAGCTGGGCGCCGCCAACCGGCAAAAGGCCGAGCTTGAGTATGATCAGGCCGGCATGTTCGCGGCGTGGGGCGATTTGATGGACGGGCGGGCTGCCGGTTCGCGTGCGGGCGTGGTACGGTGATTTATGTATGTGACCACGACCTATGATGGCGGCATCACCACCCTCGAAATGCATGATCCGGCGCGGCGAAATGCGCTGAGCGCGGAGATGATCGGCACGCTCCGCACCGCGTTTGCCGACATCGCGACCCGGGACGTCCGTGCCGTCGTATTGCGCGCGCGCGGGGGGGACCGGGTCTGGTCGGCCGGGTTCGACATCGCGGCGCTGGACCGCGGCGTCGATCCGCTGGCCGATGACGGCGCGCTCATGGCGTTGTTCCACGACGTGGCCGCGTGCCGGGCACCGGTGATCGCCATGGTGCATGGCTCGGCGTGGGGCGGCGGTACCGACCTGGCGCTGCGCTGTGACATCGCCATCGCGGATCCGACGTGCACGCTGGCGTTCACCCCGGCCAAACTCGGCCTGCCGTATGACCCGGCGGGGCTGCTCAACGTGATGCTGCGCGCCGGGCGGCATGTGGCGATGGAGATGTTCGCGACCGCGGACCCCATGCCGGCGGAGCGTGCGCTGCTGGCCGGGCTGCTGAACCACGTGGTGCCGGAGGCGACGCTCGAGGCGTTCACGATGGCCATGGCGCAGCGGATCGCGGCACTGGCCCCGTTGTCGGTGCAAAGTGCGAAGGCGCAATTGCGCGCGCTAGCCGCGGCGACTGCGCTGACGGACGCCGAGCTTCGCCAGATCCAGGCGGAGCGGCGGCGCGCGCTCGACAGCGATGATTTCGCCGCCGGGCTGGCCGCGTTTCATGCGCGCCAGACGCCGGTATTTAGGGGAACATAGATGAGTATTGCGTTCTGGGCCGTCTTGGTGGCGGCGATGCTGCCGTATCTCGCCACGGGTCTCGCCAAGTCGGGCCTCAGCACATCGGGCGGCTACGACAACCGCGCGCCTCGGGAGTGGGCCGGGACTCTCACGGGATGGCGGCAGCGGGCGGATTGGGCGCAGCGCAACCATTTCGAGGCGTTCCCGATGTTCGCGGCCGCCGTCATCATCGCGACGCTGGCCCATGCCCCGCAGGGCCAGATCGATGCACTGGCCGGGGCGTTCGTCGTGCTGCGAGTGGCCTATACTGCGGCCTATATTGCGGATCTGGCGTTGGCGCGGTCCTTCGTCTGGTTCCTTGGTTTGATTTGCGGCATTGCGCTATTCTGCATTGGAATTTAACTTATCGCCGGGCAGGTGTTCACCGATAAAGCGCCCAACATCGTCCAGCACGGGCGCGCGTCCGCTGAATAGGGGGGCGAAGGCGGTGATGATGCCGATATGGCCCAGCCCGGGGTAGAATTTGCTCTCGACCGGCCCGCCATGCTGCGTGATGGCGGCGGCCAGGGTCGCGGTGTTGCGCGGCTTAACCGTGGTGTCCGCGTCGCCGTGCAGCAACAGCAGCGGCGGGTTCTGCCCATCGGCATAGGCCAGCGGCTGGTGCGCCGGCGTGTTGTCCGGGCCGAATACCGGGATCACGTCCGGATCGTGCGAAGGCAGGAAATCGGCCGGCGTCGCCAACGTCACCACCCCCGCCAGACGTCGCCGGTCGATGCCCACCGCTTCCAGCCATTCCGGATCGAGCGCCAGCATCGCCGCATTATACGCCCCGGCGGAGTGACCCAGCAGGAACACGGCCCGCGGATCGGCCCCAAGGTCCGCCGCATGCGCGAACGCCCAGGAGGTCGCGGCGGCGTTGTCCTGTAGGAACGCCGGAAACTGCACCTCCGGATACACCCGGTAATCCGGCACCACGACCACGGCACCACGTGCCGCCAGGGTGCGCGCGAGGAACGGGTAGGTGTCCTTGCTGCCGCCCTTCCAGCTCCCGCCATACAGGAACACGACCAACGGCACGCCGGCCGCGGCATGAGACGGGCGATACACATCGAGCGTCCGACGCGGTCCCTCGCCGAACGCCACGTCCCGCCGGAGTTCGACATCGCCGCGCGGCACGGTCGCATTCAACAGGGCGCTGGGCGAACACGCGGTGACGAACGAGGCCAGGAGGGAAATCACGATACGGCGCATTTGGCGTTAATGCACCGGGTCAGGGTAAGTTCCTAATACGATTTCGGCAGGCCCAACACCCTTTCGGCCAAGAACGACAGCACCAACTCCTCCGAGATCGGCGCAATCCGCGTGAGGATGCTTTCCCGGAACAGCCGTTCGACCTGGTATTCTTGGGCATAGCCCATGCCACCATGGGTCAGCACCGCCCGGGTCGCGGTCTGAAATGCGGCCCGGCCCGCCAGCAACTTGGCGGCGTTGGCCTCCGCCGCGCAGGAGTGGCCGTGGTCGTACAACCAACCGGCGCGGAGCACCATCCAATAGGCCGATTCCAGCAACGCCCAGCACTCCGCCAGCGGATGCTGGATGCCCTGGTTCATGCCGATCGGGCGTCCGAACACCACGCGGTCCTTAGCGTATTGCGTCGCCCGGCGCAGCGCGTCCCGGCCCACGCCGATCGCTTCGCTCGACACCAAAATCCGCTCCGGGTTGAGGCTGTCGAGGATGTATTTGAAACCGTGCCCTTCGACCCCCACGCGGTCCTCGTCGGGCACGAATAGATCATCGATGAACACCGCGTTCGAATCGACGGCGTTGCGTCCCATCTTGTGGATGCGCCGCACCTCCACCTTGGTGCGGTCGAGGTCGGTGTAAAACAGCGTCATACCGTCCGTCGGTTTCTTGCAGTCTGCTTTCGCGGTCGTCCGCGTCAGCAGCAGAATCTTATCCGCGACTTGCCCGGTCGAGGTCCACATCTTGCGCCCATTCACCCGATAGCCGGAGTTGGTGCGGGTGGCGAACGTCTTGAGGCTCGTGGTATCGAGCCCCGCATCCGGCTCGGTCACGCCAAAACAGGCCTTGTGCTCCCCCTTGATCAACGGGCGGAGCCAGCGTTCCTTTTGCTCGGGCGTGCCGTGCACCACGATCGCGTGCGGGCCGAACATGTTGATGTGGATGGCGGACGCGGCCGAATAGCCGCCGCCGCTCGAGGTCACGGCCTGCATCATCACCGCTGCCTCCGTCACGCCTAGGCCCGATCCGCCCAGCTCCTCTGGCATGGTGATGCCGAGCCAGCCGCCATCAGCCATGGCCCGATAGTATTCTTCTGGAAAGCGCGCATTCTCGTCGCACTCGGTCCAATACGTGTCATCGAAATCGGCGCAGACTTTGCGGACCGCGTCATCGATCGCGACCTGCTGCTCAGTGAGCTGGAAATCCATCGCGACCTCCTCCGGTGTGGTTATTTAGTTAGCTTACGTAATATATGCTTCCGAAACGCCCTGCAACCGCCCCACCACAGGAGCCAGCCATGGATCCCACACCCGATCGGCCGACCCATATCCCCGCCTATTCGATGCCCATGCGAAACCGGCGTGTCCTGCTGGCCCGGCGCCCGAACGGCGTGCCGCAGCCGGATGATTTTGCCCTGGACGAGGCCGCTATCCCCGAGATCGGTCCCACCGAATTCCTGGTCCGCAACATCTTCCTGTCCGTGGACCCGGCACAGCGCGGCTGGGCGTCGGCGGAGGCGAATTATTCCCAGCCCGTCCCGCTCGGCACGCCGATGCGGGCGCTGGCGGTCGGCGTCGTCGTGCGCTCCCACGACCCGGCGGTGGTGGAGGGCGAGTTTCTGTATGGCTGGTTCGGCTGGCAGGATTATGCGGTGGCGGACCAGAGCCGCATCTTCACGCGCGCCCGGGCGCCAGTGCCGCTCAGCGCGCATGCCGGGCTGCTGGGGATCAACGGGCTTACGGCGCACATCGCTCTCACGGTGCTCGGGCGGCCCGTCGCGGGGGATGTGTTGCTGGTCTCGACCGCGGCCGGGTCGGTCGGTGGGTTCGTGGGGCAGATCGGCGCCATTCTGGGCTGCCGCACCATCGGTCTCACGGGCGATGACGCCAAGGTGGCGCGGTGCCGCGAGCGGTTCGGGTATGACGAGGCCTATAATTATAAGACCGCCGACCTCGACCGTGTGCTGCCGCAGGGGCTGGGCGTTTATTTCGACAACACCGGCGGCGCCATCCTGGACACGGCGCTGCGCCACATGGCCGTCGGCGGACGCGTGGTGCAATGCGGGACGGCGGCGAACCAGGTCTGGACCCCGCCCCCCACCGGCCCGCGCCAAGAGCGCGAGATGCTGACCCGGCGGCTGATCTGGAGCGGCTTCGTCATTTTCGACCATACCGCCCGGTTCGACGCCGCCGCCCGCGACCTCGCCACCTGGCACGCGGAGGGGCGGCTTCGGTATGAGGAGGACATCGCAGACGGCATCGAACACGCCCCCGCCGCGATCGCCGCGCTGTATGCCGGGCAGAACCAGGGGAAGAAGTTGATCTACGTCGGGTAGGTCATAACCGGCACCGGACCAACGCCCATGCGTCGATAAGGTCGGCGTGGAAGGCCGGGCCGGCGACGGCGATCAGCGCCTCGGCCCGGCCATGCACGGATAAGCCCCGCAGATCGGCCACGCCATGCTCGGTCACCACCACATCGATATCGGTGCGGGACAATGAGGCGATGCCGTCATCGAGCCGGGCCACGATGCGGGAGCGGCCGCGGCTGGTGGACGGGAGCGCCACGATGCTGAGCCCGCCCTCCGACGCACGCGCGCCGCGGGCGAAATCACCGGCCCCGCCGATCCCGCTCACGGCATGGCCGTCGGCGATTTCGAGATTGGCCTGGCCAAACAGATCGACACTGAGGGCGGAGTTCACCGCGTGAAACCGGGGCAGCGCCGCCAGCCGCGCCGGGTCATGCGTCACGTCACACCCCGCGACCACCAGCCCGTCCCGTCCGCGCAGGCGTTCATACAGCGCTGGCGACCCCACCCAAACACAGCTGGTGGGCACAGAGGCCGGGTCGAGCGCGCCAGCATCGCAGAGATCGAGCGCAGAGTCGGCCAGCATCCCGGAATGCAGCCGCAGCCCGCGCCGGTCATGCAGCAGCGCCAGCAGTGCATCCGGCACCCGGCCCAATCCAGCCTGCAGCGTGCATCCGTCGCCGATCAGCCCGGCCACGTGCCCGGCGATCGCCAGCGCCACCTGGTTCGGCACGCCGACCACGTAACCCCGGGGCGCGAACCCTGTCTCCACCACCGCGTCCAGGCTGGCATAGTCCACGGACGCGGCACCGGGCATGGGCGGCAGCGCCGGGTTGATCAGGGCCACGGTCCGGCGGCTTTGTGCCCGAACCAGCGGCGTGAATTCGACCGCGGGTCCGAACGAGCACCGCCCGGCCCGGTCCGGCGGCGATACATGCACCACGCAGGTGTCCGGCCGGACCCGCTCCCGCACATGCCGGGTGAAGCCCGAATAGGATAGCGGCACATGCCGGAACCGCCCCGCCGCCTGCGCCGCCTGCCACGCCGGCTGCATGAACAGGCCGGTGACTGTGGCGGTGGGATGCAGGTGGTCGAGCGATAGGCTGTTGATGCCCGGCACCAGGCTCGTGAGGATCTGGGCACCGCGTGTGCGGTCCGGGTCGGACGCCCACAACTCCAGCAGCGGCGTCGGCTCCGCAGCGGAACCGGGAATGTAGGTGAGCCCGGTGAGCGTCTCCGCCAGTTCCGTGAGGGTTAGCGCGGCCGGCATCGGATACCGGCGGCCGGAACACATGACTCGTCATCGCGAGCCCCGCTTGGGGCGCGACGATCCCGGGGCCACATGCGTCCCTGTGGCCCCGGGATTGCTTCGCCAAGTGGCTCGCAATGACGGCTCATTTACGGCGGGCCAACGCGCGCTAGGAGGCGCTGGGCCTGTTTTAGATGCGGCATGTCCAGCATCAGGCCGTCCATGCCGACCGCGCCCGCGTCCGGCGCCGCCTCGAACGCGGCGATCACCCGGCGTGCGTGGGCGATGGCGGCCGCGGATGGCACGAACGCCGCGTTGATCGGCGCGATCTGGTCCGGGTGAATGGCGATGCGCCCGGTAAACCCCTCGAGCGCGGCGGCGTCGCACGACGCACGGAGCCCGGCCGGGTCGCGGAAATCGGTGAACAGCGTCTCGATCGGCTCCACCCCGGCGGCGCGCGCGGCCATGAGCGTCAGCGAGCGGACCATGCGGTAGGTGAACGCCCAGCCGCCGGCCTCCAGATTGGTGCTGGCGCCCAGCGCGGTGCTGAGATCCTCCGCCCCCCAGGTCAGGCCGAACAGCCGGGGCAGGGGCATGCTGGCATAGGCACCCAGGGTGAACGGGGCCCGCGCCGTCTCGGTCGCGACCGGCAGGATGCGGATCGGCCCGACCTGGTCGCGCAATTCCAGCACGTCCAGGCAATGACTCAGCCGCTGCACGTCCGCCGGGCCGTCGATTTTGGGCACCATGATGCCGTCCGGCGCACCACGGACGATGGCGGCGAGGTCATCGAGGCCGCCCTCATCCATCGGATTGATCCGCACCCAGATCTGGGGCGCGGCACGCGGTGCTAACAAGCTTTGAAGCACCATGCCCTGCGCCAGCTTTTTGCGGGCGGGCGCGACCGAGTCTTCCAAATCCAGAATCAGCGCATCGGCGCCGGAGGTCAGGCCGCGCACCAGCTTCCGCTCACTATCGCCCGGCACGAACAGGAATGAACGGAGGCTCATACCGGCCGCCGCAATTGGAGGCCGGAGCGGCGGCAATGCGCAACCAGCTCGTCGCGTTGATTATAGGCGCGATGGATATAAGTAACGATGCCGGCGGTCGGCCGGGATTTGGAGGCGCGCAGCTCCAGCACCTCCGTCTCGATCCGCAGCGTGTCACCGTGGAATACCGGCTTGGGAAACCGCACCTCATCCCAGCCGAGGTTCGCGACGGCGGTGCCGAGCGTCGTGTCGCCGACCGAGATGCCGACCATGAGGCCGAGGGTAAAGGCGCTGTTGACCAAACGCTGGCCATACTCCGTCTGTGTGCGGCAGTATTCTTCGTCCAGATGCAGCTGCGCCGGGTTATGCGTCATGCAGCTGAACCAGACATTATCGGCCTCCGTCACGGTGCGGCGGATGGGATGCTTCCACGTCTGGCCGACGGTAAGTTCCTCGAAATACAGCCCAGCCATCCGCACCTCCCGTTTTTGTTATCCGATATAATTCGCTTGCCCATTGTATGCTAGCGCTTTAATTCTGGACCAAAGGCCGGAGTAACCGGCGCTGGGGGAAGCTGCCGATGCTGGCGACGCCAGATGCCCTATCTGAAACAATCGAGGATGCCTTGTTCGCCTGGGTGGCGACGGTATGCGGCGCGCCGGTCCTCCGCGCCAAACCGGCCTCCGGCGGCAATCGCTGCCGTTCTTGGGTGATCGAGCTTTCGGACCAGCCGCCGGTGTTCTTACGGTATGCTCCGCCGCGTCCGCCGGGTGCCGAGCCCTATACCGTGCAGCGGGAGGCGCAGGTTTATCGCGCCATCACCCACGCCGGACTGCTGGCGCCGCGGCTGATCGCGTCTCATCCGGTGCATCAGGCCGTGCTGACCACCTGCGCGCCCGGCATTGCCGAGTTCCGGCACCTGACGGACCGCACGGCGCAGCAGGCGATCGCGGTGGATCTGATGGACACGCTCGCCCGGCTGCACCGCATCGACACCGCCGGGCTGCACTTCGATGGCGGCGGGCAGGGCGTGCGGATCGCGGACCATGTGCGGGCCGAGCTGAATATTTGGCAGGCGATGTATGCGGAAACGGGGCGCGCCGACCTGTTGATCGACCTCGCGTTAAGCTGGCTTAGCGCGCACATCCCAGACCCGGACGGTCCCGTCGTGCTGGCGCATGGCGATGCGGGGCCGGGCAATTTCCTGTTCGCGGACGGGCGCATGACCGCGCTGATCGACTGGGAACTGGCGCATTTGGGCGACCCGATGGAGGATCTGGCTTGGTTCTCCATGCGCTGCGTCATGGAGCCGGTGCCGGATTTCGGCGCCTGCCTCCAAGCGTATGAGCGGGCGGCGGGGGCACCGATCGACCGGGCGCGAATCCTGTATCACCGTGTGTTCGTCTCGACCCGCGTCGTGGTGATCCGGCACCGCAACGTGACCGGGGAGCCGGCGCACACCATCGTCTCCCGCGCGCTGAACCGCCGCTTGTTGGTGGAGGCGTTGGCCGCCGCGTCCGGGTGCAGTGTGACCGCCCCGGCCGCGCTGGACTTGCCGCCGACCGAGCGTGGCCCGCTCTTCGACCGTATCCTGACGGATCTGCGCGACGTGATCGTGGGGCGGAGCACGGACGCGCTGGTCATTGCCAAAGCCAAGGAGGCGGCCAAGGTGCTTAAATACCTCCAAGCCGTGGACCGGTATGGCCCGGCACTCGACGCCGCCGACCTCGCGGCGCGGCCGGTGGATATCGCGCACCTCCCCTTCCCAGAGGCGCTGGCCTATTTCGCCGGGGAGGCCGCCCGGCAGGCACAATTGGCCGCCGCGTCGTCCGGCGGCATCGCGTTCCGAAAGTATCCCGCCCTATGAACCCGGTTTTCACGCCCGCCGATGACGGCTTTCATTTCGCCCAGATGGGCGACCGCTGGTGGATGACGGAGACGAGCTGGTTCTCGTTCTGCGTGCCGGAGCGGCGGCTCGGCGGCTGGCTTTATACCATGGCGCGGCCCAATATCGGCACCGTCGCCGGCGGGGCCTGGGTGTGGGACGGGACGGCGCATCTGCCGTGGGAGGTGCCGTATTCCGCCAATTACACCGCGCTCCGGCTGCCGCGGGATCAGGATTTGACTGACATCACCCTGCCGACCGGCGTTTCGATCCGCCGGCTCGACCCATGCATGCGCTACGCATTGGGGTTCAAGGATGGAACCGAGGACGGCACGCGCTGCAGCATGGACCTTATTTTCGAGGGCGTCATGCCGCCACGGCCGCTGCGCCGGGCCGGGTCGCCGTTCGGGTCCGCCACGCATTTCGACCAGTTCGGCCACGTGACCGGTGAGATCACGCTGCAGGGCGAGCGGATCGCCATCGACTGCCTCGCGATGCGGGACCGGTCCTGGGGGCCACGTCCGGAGCACCGGCCGAAGCGGAGCGCCTATGTCACCGGCATCGCCACCGCGGCTGACTCGTTCCTCGCCGTCACGCGGTGGGAGGATGGCGTGGAGGCCATCGCCTATGGCTTCATGACCCGGGACGGCGTGACCGCGGACCTCGCATCCGGCACCCGCGTCGTCGAGCGGGATCCGGCCGAGGGCTGGGTCACCCGCATCACCATCGCGGCGGTGGACGAGCAGGGCCGCACGCTGCACGCGGTCGGCACCCGGATATCGGGCATCATCATCAACCGGCACAGCTTCATCGACAGCAACGGCCTGATCGCGTGGGAGATCAACGGGCACGCGGGACATGGCGAAGATCAGGACATGTGGCCCACACATGAGTGGGCCGACTTCCGGCGGGCCGCCCGATGACGCTGCCGTTGGCGGGCGTGAGCGTCCTGGATCTCAGCCAGATCTATAACGGTCCGTATGCCACGTTCCTGCTGGCGATGGCCGGGGCGGAGGTGATCAAGGTGGAGCCGCCGGGCGGTGAATCGCTGCGCCGCCGCGGTGTTGTCGGCGGCGCGGCCCTGCCGTTCGCCATGCTGAACGGCTGCAAGCAGAGCCTGATGCTGAACCTCAAGACCGAGGACGGCAAAGCCCTGTTGCGGCAATTGGCGTTGACGGCGGACGTGCTGGTGGAGAATTTCGCGCCGGGCGCGATGGAGCGGCTCGGCCTCGGCTGCGCGTCGTTACAGGCGGCGAACCCCCGGCTGATCTACGCGCAAAGCTCCGGCTTCGGCAGCACCGGGCCGTACCGGGACTACCCGGCGATGGACCTTACGGTGCAGGCGATGGCGGGCGTGATGAGCATCACCGGCTTCGCGGACCGTCCCCCGGTCAAGGCCGGCCCGGCGCTGTGCGATTTCTTCGCCGGCGTACATCTATATGGGGCCATCACCACCGCGCTCTATGAACGGGAAAAGACCGGCATCGGACGGCAGGTCGAGGTGGCGATGATGGACGCGGTCTATCCCTCGCTCAGCTCCAGCCTCGGCCTGCATTTCGGCACCGGGGGCGATATGCCGCCCCGCACCGGCAACCGGCATGGCGGCCTGGCGGAGGCCCCGTACAATGTCTATCCGGCCACCGACGGCTACATCGCCATCATCTGCGTCGGCGACGTGCATTGGCAGTCCCTGCTGACCGCCATGGCCCGGCAGGACCTCGCCGATGACCCGCGGTTCGCCACGCTGAAGGACCGCGTCGAGCATATGGACGCGGTGGACGAAGCCGTCTCCGCCTGGACGTCCGGGCAGTCAAAGGAGGCGCTGTTTGCCCATCTCAGGGCGCACCGGGTCCCCTGCGCCCCGGTGCGGAGCCTCGATGAAGTCGTGCACGATCCGCACATGCATGAACGCGGCGCGCTGCAATACCAGGACCACCCGGAGCTCGGGCGCATCGTCGTGCAGCACTCCCCGCTGCGCTTCGCCGGCGATCCGCTGCGCCCGCTGGAACCCAGCCGCGCTCTGGGCGCCGATACGGACGCGGTGCTGGAGCGCCTGGGCCTCTCGTCCGCGACCGTCGCGGCCCTCCATCAGAATAAGGTCGTGTGATGGGCGCCATCGTCGGCATCGATGTGGGCGGCACGTTCACCGACCTGTTCTATTCGCGAGATGGCCTGACGGTGGACCGGGTGTTGAAGGTTCCCTCCACCCCCGATGACCCGGCGCGCGGCCTGATCGACGCGCTGGAGGCCGCCGGCGTCACGCCGGACGGCCTCGACCTCATCCTGCACGGCACCACGATCGCCACCAACGCCGTGATCGAGCGGCGCGGCGCACGCTGCGCCCTGGTGACGACGCAAGGCTTCCGCGACGTGCTGGAGCTGGGCCGGCGCGACCGGCCGCGCATGTATGGCATGACCGGTGTGCACAAGCCGCTGATTTCACGCGAATACCGCTGGGAATTGCACGAACGGATGGACGCGCACGGCCAGGTGCTGCAGCCGCTCGATGACGACGAAATCCGCCGCCTCGCCACCGTGTTGCGCGAACAGCAGGTGGAGGCGGTGATCGTCTCCTTCCTCCATTCCTACGCCAACCCGGCGCATGAGCAGCGCGCGCGGGATGTGTTGCGGGAGGCAGAACCCGGGTGGCAGGTGGTGATCTCGAGCGACATCGTTCGCGAATATTACGAGTTCGAGCGCACCAGCACCGCCGTCGTGCAAGGCTATCTACAGCCCCTGGTCGCCCGCTACGCCGCCAATGTGCAGTCGAGCCTGCGGACCCGCGGCTTCGAGACGCAAACGCTGGTGATGCAGTCCAATGGGGGCCTCGTGCCGCTGCGCCTGCTGGCGGACCGGGCGGCGAACATCGTCCGCTCCGGCCCCGCCGCCGGCGTGATGGCGGCCGCCCGGCTGGCGGCGGAGGCCGGGTATGATCACGTCATCACCGGCGATATGGGTGGCACCAGCTATGATGTGTCGGTGGTGATCGGCGGCACGCCGCGGATCGCCGACAGCACGGACCTCGATTTCCGCATCCCGCTCCGGCTGCCGATGCTGGACGTACACACCATCGGCGCGGGCGGCGGGTCGATCGCGTATCTGGACCGGGGCGGCATCCTCCAGGTCGGGCCGCGCAGCGCGGGCGCGGTGCCGGGTCCGGTGTGCTTCGGCCGCGGCGGCACGGAGCCGACGGTGACCGACGCCAACGCGGTGCTGGCCCGGATCAACCCGGATCACCCGATCGGCCTCAAGCACCTGACATCGCTGGATATTGCCGGCGCCCGTGCGGCGATCGCCCGGTTGGGGCAGCAGGTCGGCCTGGCGGTGGAGGCGACGGCGGAGGCGATCCTCGCCATCGTGAACCAGCGCATGGCCGGCCGCACGCGGCTGTTATCGGTCGAACAGGGGCATGACCCGCGGGACTTCGTGCTGGTGGCGTTCGGCGGCGCGGGCCCCTTGCACGGCGCCGCGATCATGCGGGAGGTGGGAGTCCGCACCATGCTGATCCCGCCGCATCCGGGCGTGCTATGCGCGCTGGGCTGTGCCATGGCGGACATCCGGTCCGACCACTCCCAAACCGTGGAGCGGCGCGCGTCCGAGCTCGCGCCGTCCGAGGCGTCCGCCATCCTGCAGGCGCAGACCGAGGCCGGCCGGGCGACCCTGCAAGATGGCGGCGCGGCGATCGAGCGGATCGAGACCACCCATGCGGCGGAGATGTCCTATGCCGGGCAGATCCACACGCTGCGCGTCCCGGTCGAGGCCGGATGGACGCCCACGCGGATGGCGGGGGCGTTCGCCGACCGTTACCGGCGTGAATACGGCAACACGCTCGGCGACGTGCCGGCCATGATCGTCGCGCTGAAAACCGCCGTGCTCGGCATCCGGCCCGGCCAGAAGCGGGAAGGGGCCGCCGCCATGGTCACCTCGCGGGCCATCCCATCCCGCCATCGCCCGGTGCATTTTGGCCACTGGATCGACACGCCGGTGTATGACCGCATTTCGCTGCATCCCGGCCATGTGTTCGACGGCCCCGCCATTATCGAGCAGGCCGACACCACCAGCGTCATCGAGCCCGGCATGACCGCCCGCGTCGATCCATTCCACAACATCCTGGTGGTGATGACATGATGGATCCGGTAACTTTGGCCGTCGTGCGCGGTGCGTTGGAGCAGATCGCCGACGAGATGGACCTCCATCTGATCCGGGCCGCGCTGTCGCCGATCATTTCCGAAACCAATGATTGCGCCCACGGGCTGTATGATCCCAGCAGCGGCGAGACCATCGCGCAGGGCGGCTATGGCCTGCCGCTGTTCCTGGCCAACATGCAATGGACCGTGCAGCGCGTGATCGCCGCGGCGGAGGCGGAGGGTGGGTTCCGGGACGGCGATTTGTGGATCCTGAATGACCCGTATCTCAGCGGCACGCACCTCAATGACGTCGTGCTGGTGTCGCCGATGTTCGTGGCCGGGCGGCTGTTCACGCTGTTCGCCAATACCGGGCATTGGATGGACATGGGCGGCAGCGTGCCGGGCGGCTGGGCACCGTCGGCGACCGAAATCCATCAGGAGGGCATCATCATCCCGCCGCTCAAGCTCTATGCGCGGGGGCGGTGCAACACGGCGCTGATCCGGCTGATCACCGCCAACGTCCGGCTGCCGCGGCAGCTGGAGGGGGATTTGGCCGCCATGACCAACGTCTTCGCGGTCGGCCGCCGCGGCGTGGAGGCGCTGATCACCCGCTATGGTAAGGATATTTTACAGGCCTGTATCCGCGAGATGATGGACCGGTCGGAAACGCAAATGCGCTCCTACATCACAGAAATCCCGGATGGGGTGTATGAGGTGGAGGACTGGTTCGACAATGACGGCGTGGACGACGCGCCGCTGCGGGTGTTCCTGACGCTGACCGTATCCGGCGGCACCATGCATTTCGACTTCACCGGCACGGCGGACGCCGCGCGCGGACCCATGAATATTTCGGACAGCACGACGAGATCCATGTGCCTGGTGGCGCTGAAGCACGTGTTTCCGGAGGTTCCAGTCAATGGCGGCGCGTTCCGCCCGACGCGATTCACCATCCCCGCGCGCACGATCCTGGCGGCCGAATACCCTTCCCCGGTGGGCGGAACCACGGACGTCACGCAACGTGTGGTGGACGTGGTGTTCGCAGCCCTTGCGCAGGCGATCCCCGACCTGGTGCCGGCTGCGCCGTTCGGCACCACGGGGGTTTCAACCGTGTCCGGACGCAAGGCCGATGGCGCCTATTACGTCGCGGTCTATCCCTATCCGGGCGGCTATGGCGCGAGCCGCGAGTCCGACGGCCTCGTGAACGGCACGCCCCCCGGCTCCATGGCGCGGTTCATGTCGGTCGAGATGTCGGAGCACCGGTATCCGCTTCGGTTCGATTATCTACGCATCCGCGAGGGCTCGGGCGGCGATGGCTGGCACCGCGGCGGCTGCGGCACCGCGTATGGCATCACCGCGCTGTCCGATTGCGTCGTGTCCATCCTGGGGGACCGGGTGGATTATCTGCCGCAAGGGATCGAGGGCGGTGGCCCGGCGGCGGCCAACGAGGTGCGGCTGGTGACCGGCGGGCGCGAGTGGGTGCCGCCGTTCCGCAGCAAGGTGGAGCGCGTGGCGCTGGCCCCCGGCGACAGCCTCCGCCTCGCCTCCCCGGGTGGCGGCGGCTTCGGCGATCCGATGACGCGGGACCTTGCGGCGGTGGAGGAGGATTTGAACGCCGGGCTGATCACGCCCGAGGTGGCGGCGCGGAGCTATGGCGCGGCGATCCGCACCACGCGTCCGATCGGCGCGCACGCCCACTATACCCTCGATCCGGTCGCCAGCGCCGCGATGCGGGCCGGATCATGACGGAGGGGCCGGGCCTCCTGGATCAGGTTTGCGTGGTCACCGGGGCCGGGGGCGGCATCGGACGGGCGATCGCGCTGGGTCTGGCGCGGGCCGGCGGGCGCGTGGCGCTGCTGGACCGGGATGAAGCCGCGTGTGCCGAGACGCTGAGCCTGATGGAGGGTGGCATCGCGATCGCCTGTGACGTGTCCGACCCGGCGCGTGTCGCGTCCGCCGCCGACACGGTCCGCGACCGGCTGGGGCTGTGCAGCGTGCTGGTGAACAACGCCGGGGTGCTGCGGCCGGGTCCGCTGGCGACGCTATCGGCGGCGGAGTGGAACATGGTGCTGTCGGTCAATCTCACCGGCTATTTCCTGTGTGCGCAGGCGTTTGGGGCGCACATGCGGGCCGACATGCAGGGAAGAGGGGGTGCCCTGGTGCATATCGCCTCGATCGCCGGCAGCCACGCGACCGGGTTCGGCGGGGCCTATAGCGTCGCCAAGGCCGGCATCATCATGCTGTCCCGCCAGCTCGCGACCGAATGGGGCGGCGACGGCATCCGCAGCAATGTCGTGAGCCCGGGCATGATCCTGACGCCGATGAGCGAGGCGTTCTATGAAGATCCGGAGATCGTCCGTCGCCGCAGCGCCGTCATCCCCGCCGGACGGATCGGCCGCCCAGAGGACGTGGCGGAGGCGGTTCTGTTCCTCGCGAGTGACCGCGCCGCCTACATCACCGGCGACGAGATCACGGTGGATGGCGGCTTCGCCCGCGGCCTCATGGGGCTGATCCCGCGCCCCGGCTATGACAAATGATGCCAAAGGCCCACGTGAGGCTAAATTCGACCCAGACAATGAGTGTCACAAACGTCGTAGAGCTTGTGAATGTTTGCAATTTCAGTTTTCGCGGAAAACTGGCTCCAAATAAAGCAGTGTTTTTGGCCATTTTTGCACCGTACAAGCGACCTAACGACGCCGCGCGATACACAACCCGGTCTAACAAGCCCATTTCACGAACCTTGGCGGGACTGGGGGGAAAGATTCACACCCTCGTAGGGTGGGCTTCAGCCCACCAGCACCGCGGCAACCTAACCTCGGTGGGCTAAGCCCACCCTACAAAATAACGATGACAAATAATGCCGACGATGGACCCCCCGGTTAAATCCCGGCCAGCGGACACCCGCCCTCGGCCATTGGGCGCCAGGCTTCGTCTGGGCCGAGGGTGGATTGGACCGTGTATAGATCCCATTCGCCCCGGCTGTCCTCCGGGCGTTTGACCTCGAATAGATAGGCGTCGCTCACGACCCGGCCGTCGGCGCGGATGCGGGCATGGGTCAGGACGTCGTCGTCGATCGGCATCGCCTTCATGCGCTCCACCACGGCCCGCCCGGATTGCTTGGCGATGGCCGGGGTCAGCGCCGCCGCCGCGCGGAGGTAATGCCGGACCGCGGAATAGGCGCCGGCCTGGCCCATGTTGGGCGGGATGCCCCCGGTCGCGTCCTGCACACGCCGGGTGAAGGCGCGGGAGCGGTCGTTCAAATCCCAATAGAACGACTCCGTGAGCCGCGTGCCCTGCGCGACCGGCAGGCCGAGCGCGTGGATGTCCTGTAGATAGATCACCAGCGCCGCGATCCGCTGCCCGCCGGCATTCAGGCCGAACTCCCGCGCCTGTTTGAGGCAATTCAACAAATCCCCGCCCGCCAGCGCCAGCGCCACGGTCGTGGCCTTGGACGATTGCGCCTGCAGCAAGGCGGACGCGAAATCGGTCGTGCCGATCGGCACCGCCGCGTCTCCCAGCACCTGCCCGCCATGCGCCGCCACCACCGCCGCCGTGTCGTCCCGGAGCGCCTTGCCGAACACGTAATCCGCGCGGATGAAGAACCAGGTCTGACCCGGTGCCCCCGCCGCGGTTTGCGACAGCGCGCCGCCCACCGTGCGGGCCAGCATGGCGGTATCGAATGTCCAGTGCGTCATGTTCGGCGTGCACGCCTTGCCGCTCAGCATCGCGCTGCCGACGTTATTAGCCAGCATCACCCGGTCCCGGTCCCGCACCAGCGTGTTCACGCCGAGTGCTATGGCGGAGTTGTTGAACTCCATGATCGCATCCACCCCTTCTTCCAGCCACTGCCGGGCGATGGCGAGGCCGATATCGGTCTTGTTCTGATGGTCGGCCAGCACGAATTCCGCCTGGATCCCCTGCTCCGCCATCTCGGCCGCGGCCTGCCGGCCACAGGCGACGGAGCCGCGGCCGCCCAGGTAGCTATAGGTGCCGGACGCGTCCTGCAGGATGCCGATTCGCATCACCGGGGCCGGCGCCGCCCGGGGTGTCGAGGGGGCGGCGAGGGGGAGCGTGAGGCCGGCGAGCACCATGCGGCGGGTAATCATAACGCATATTCCCGTGCGGCGTGCGTGACGGCCGACAGGCGGAAGCCCGTATATCCGGCCTCGACAATTTCCTGGCATTTGGCCCGATAGACGCCGAAGCCACCGACATAGGGCATGAAGATACGCGGCTTACCGGGGATGTTGGCCCCCATGTACCAAGAATTGGCGCGGGGAAAGAGCGTCCCCGCCGCGACCTCGTTCACATGGCTCACCCAGGCATCCTCGGCCGCCGTGTCCGCCTCGATCACCGCTAGGCCATGCGTGCCCATGTGGGCGATGCAGTCGGCGATCCACTCCACATGCTGTTCGATCGTCACCACCATGTTGGACAGGGTGGACGGGCTGCCGGGGCCGGTGATGGTGAACAGATTGGGAAATCCCGCGACCATCAATCCCAGATAGGTCCGCGGCCCGGCGGACCATTTATCCAGCAGCCGCAGCCCGGAGCGGCCCGTGATGTCGATCTTGGCCAGGGCGCCGGTCATGGCGTCGAACCCGGTGGCGAAGATGATGCTGTCCAGCGCGAAATCCTCGGTGCTGGTGCGAAGGCCCGTAGGCGTCAGCGCCTCGATCGGGGTGGCGCGGATGTCCACCAGGCGGACGTTGTCGCGGTTGAATGTGTCGTAATAGCCGGTGTCGATGCAAATGCGCTTGGTGCCGATCGGGTGGTCATGCGGCATCAGACGCTGGGCGATCGCCGGATCGCGCACGGTTGCGGCGATCTTGTCCCGCACGAACGCCGCCGCGGTGTCGTTCGAGGCCTCGTTCAGCATCAGGTCGTTGAACGAGCGCATGAAGTTGACGCCGCCCGTCTCCCACCGGCTTTCGAACATGCGGCGCCGGTCATCCTCCGGCACGTCCAGCGCCGATGTCTCGTTGTATTCATACAGGATACCGGATGCGGTATTCCGGGCGGCGGCGCGAAATTCGGCGTAGCGCGCCTTCCACGCCTGCTCGCGCGCCGGGTCCATCGGCTCGTTACGGGCGGGGATGCTGAAATTGGGGGTGCGCTGGAACACGGTCAGCGTGGCCGCCTGCTGCGCCACCACCGGCGCGGTTTGGATGCCGGATGACCCGGTGCCGATCAGGCCGACGCGCTGGCCGGTGAAATCGACCGGCTCATGCGGCCACTCGCCGGTGTGATACACGCGTCCCTGGAACGATTCCATGCCGGGCAGCGCCGGCGCCCGCGCGGCCGACAGGCAGCCGGAGGCCATGATGCAGAACCGGGCCTGCATCGCGTCGCCCCTATCGGTCCGGATGGTCCAAACGCTTGCCTGCTCGTCCCAGGCCGCCGCGGTAACTCGCGTTTCCATCTGCATGTCCCGGCGCAAATCGAACCGGTCGGCGACGTGGTTGGCATAGGCCAGGATCTCCGGCTGGGTCGCGAACCGCTCGCTCCAGCGCCAGTCTTGCTGTAATTCCTCATCGAAAGAATAAGAGTATTCCAGGCTGTTCACGTCGCAGCGCGCACCCGGGTAGCGGTTCCAGAACCAGGTGCCGCCCACGCCGGACCCAGCCTCGATCACCCGGGCCGTCATGCCCTGCTGGCGCAAGCGGTGCAGCATATACAGGCCCGCGAACCCGGCACCCACGATAACGGCGTCGAATTTCTGCATGTTCACAATCCCATGTAGGTTTCACGAATAGCCGGGTCGTCCCGCAGCGCCGCGGCGGGGCCCCCCTCGGTCACCCGGCCGTGGTCCAGCACGTAGGCGCGGTCGCTCACCTCTAGCGCCTCTCCGACATTCTGTTCCACTAGAACGACCGTCAGTCCCTCGTCCCGCGCCAGGCGCTCCACCACGTCGAACACCCGCTCCACCATCAAGGGTGACAGGCCGACGGAGGGTTCGTCCAGCATCAGCAGGGCCGGGCGGCACATCAGGGCGCGGGCGATGGCGCACATTTGCCGTTCGCCGCCCGACAGCTTGCCGGCCATCTGCTCCTGCCGTTCGGCCAGCACGGGGAAGATGGCCATGACCTCCGCCATCCGGGCGTCCAACCCCGGCCGGGCGGAAAAGGCGCCGAGCAGCAAATTCTCCCGCACGCTGAGGAACGGGAACAGCCGCCCGCCCTCGGGCACCAGCGCCAGGCCGTCGCCGGGCAGCTTGTGCGCCGGGCGGTGCAGGATGTCTGCTCCCCGAAACGAAATCTGCCCGGCGCGCGGCCGCACGAGGCCGACGATGGTGGACAGCAGCGTCGATTTGCCCGCGCCGTTGGCTCCCACGATCGCCACGACCTCACCCGGCATCACCGCGATCGACACGTCCCACAGCACGGTCGCATCGCCATAGCCGGCGGTGACGCCCTGCAACTCCAACAGCGCCGTCATGCGGTCCGCCGTGAGGATGCGCGACCCGGCCCAACATACGCCTCGATCACGCGCGGGTCGCTCAGCACTTGCTCCGCCGTGCCCTCCGCCAGCAGGGCGCCCTGGTCCAGCACGATGACCCGGTGGGCGAATTGGCGCACGACTTTCAAATTGTGCTCGATCACGAGGAAGGTGTGGCCCTCCTGATTGAGCCGCTGCACCAGGACGGCGATCTCCTGGATCTCGGTCGGGTTCAGCCCGGCCATCACCTCGTCCAACAGCATGATCCGCGGATCCAGCCCAAGCGCCCGCGCGACCTCGAGCCGGCGGCGCTCGCTGAGCGTCAGCACCCCGGCCCGGACCTGGGCCCGGGGGCCGAGGCCGACCAGGTCCAGCATCGCCCTCGCGTGCCGGGCCGCCGCGGCGACGCTCGGGTGATGCAGGAAGGCGCCGATCATCGCGTTCTCCAGCGTGGTGAGCGACACCAGCGTCTGCGAAATCTGAAACGTCCGCCCGAACCCGGCCCGCGCCCGCCGGTCGGGCGTAAGGCCGCTCACGTCGTTGCCGTCCAGCAGGACCCGCCCGGCGCTCGGCCGCAGCTGGCCCGTCAGCAGGTTGAACAGCGTGGTCTTACCCGCGCCATTAGGCCCGATGATGCACACGAGCTCGCCGGGGGACACGTCGAAGCTGATGCGGTCCACCGCCAGCAGGCCGCCGAACCGCTTGGACACGCCGTCCACCTGCAACGAGCCGGTCACCGCCACCGCTCCAGCCCATGCTGCCACGCGCCCACGATGCCGCGTTTCAAGAACAAGGCCGCCAAAATCAGCACGACGCTCAGGACGATGAGGTTGAGGCCGGGCGCCATGCCGCCGAACTCCGCCCGCAACCAGCTTTCGAGCGGCACCACCAGCAATGCGCCCAGTAGCGGGCCATAGACGGTGCCGAGGCCGCCGATCAGGGCGATGAGCGCGAATTTCACGCCGAAATCGAACAGGGATAGCAGGCTCGCCGGGTCGGCGACGCGGACGGACATCAGGAACAGCCCGCCGCCGATGCCGGTGAGCGCGGCACTCAGCGCCATGCCGGTCAATTTGGTGCGCAGCACATCGATGCCGGACGCCTCCGCCGCCTGTTCATTGTCCCGCACGGCCTTGAGCTGGTAGCCGAGGCGGGAGCGGGTGACCGCCAACGCGACCACCAGGCATAGCGCAGCGAAGGCGCCCATCAGCCACGCATAGGACATGCGGTCCCGAAAGATCATGTTGGACAGGCCCAGCCGGAACGGGATCGACAGGCCCCGCGTGCCGCCGGTGAGACCGTCCCAATAATTGGCCAAAGCGAGGGCCACCTCCGTCAGCGCCATGGTGGCGATGGCGAAGAACGGCCCGCGCAACCGGAACACCGGCCAGGACACCAGCAGCGCGACCATTGCCGCCAGCACCGCACCCGGCACGAGGCCAAGCCAGGGCGAGATGCCGAGGCGCAAATAGAGGTTCGCCGTCGTATAGGCCCCGACCGCGAAGAACACGCTATGCCCAAGCGAGAATTGCCCGCCAAGCCCGCCGATCAGGTTCCACGCCGTCGCCAACCCGGCAAACAGGAACGCGGTCGCCAAGATATTCAGGGTGAACGCATCCCCCGCCGCCAGCCCGACCATCGCAGCGAGGCCGCCCAGCACCAGCGCCAGCAGCGGCACATCCCGCCAAAACGACCTAACCATGGCCGGCCCGCTCCGCCCCGATCTGCCCGAACAGGCCGGCGGGGCGGATCACCAGCACCAGGATAAACACCGCGAACAGCACGGCGTTCTTGAGCGCCGGGTCGAGGTAGAAGCCGGCCAGCGCCTCCGTCATCCCGACGATGAAGCCGCCCACATAGGCGCCGAGCACGCTGCCGAGCCCGCCCAGCACGACCACGGCAAACGCCGGCAGGATGAAATTGGTGCCAATTTGCGGCGCCAAGGTGTAGATGGGCGCCAGCAAGCAGCCGGCGAGTCCGGCGAGCGCGGCACCCGCTCCGAAGGTGATCATGTACACCCACTCGGCATCGACCCCCATCAGGATCGCCGCCTGCCGGTCCTGTGCCACCGCACGGATCGCCCGGCCCAGCATGGTGCGGCGGAGGAACACACCGAGCGCCAAGGCGACGAGGGTGGCCGCCCCCAGCACGATGAGCCGCGCCAGGCCGATTTGCACCGGACCTACGCCCACGCTGATCTGCGCCACCGGGGTCGTGACGCTATAAGCCGTGCCTCCGGTGACCGCGAGCACCACGTTTTGCAACAGGAGCAACAGCCCGAACGTCGCGAAAATCTGCATCGATGGCTCGTGCCGCAACGGTGCGAGAATGACACGCTGCACCACCACCCCCAGCACGAACAGCGCGGGCACCACCAGCAGGACGGCCAGGTACGGGTTCATGCCGAGCGTCGCATAGGCGGCATAGGTGCCGTACATGCCGAGCATCACGAACTCACCCTGGGCGAAATTCACCACCCGGATCACGCCGAAGATGAGGTTGAGCCCGACGCTCACCAGCGCATAAATCCCCCCCAGCAAAACGCCGATGGCGATGATGCGGAGGAGGTCGGTCACGGGATTACGGGCGGGCCAGCGACACCATCTTGCCGCCGGACGGGACGGCCTCGGGCGGGAAGACCGCGATCACACGGCCCGACTGCCACTGGGCGATGAGCGGCAGGGCGCGGATGTTTTGCATCGTCGCATCGAATTTAACGCCGTAGCCGGTTTCGTACGTGCCGAACGGCTTATCCATCTTGGCGGCGGCGGCGATGACTTTTTCATACTCCGTGCTGCCGGCCGCGGCGATGCATTCCAGCAAGACGCGCATGCCGACATAGGCGCTCATGGCCTGGGGCGCGATCGGCTCCCGGTTGTATTTGGCGCGGTAGGCGGCGAGGAACGTGCTGGCGCCGGGGGCATAGGCCTCCCCCACATCCGCCCGCGGATAGGACACCAGCAACACGCCTTCGAGCGCCTCCTTACCCACGGCGTCCAGCGTTTCGAACGTATCGCCGGTGCCGACCAGCATGATGGCCCCCGGCTTGAACGCCTGCTCCCGCGCGGTGCGCAGCAGCAAATTGTGGTCGGCGACATAGGCGGTGCTGAGCCATAGATCGGGGGCGAAATTGCGGGCGCGGAGGATGCTATCCGACAGATCGACCGACTTCGCGCTATGGGTGCCGATGCCGACCTGGGTGACCCCAGCCTCCTTCAATAGCCGGACCTGCTCGGTGGCGATGGAGGTGCCGAACGCGGAATCCTCATGCTCGATCCAGATTTTCAGATCGCGGGCCGGCTTACCGAGCCCGTCCGCCACCAGCTTCGTGGCACCCTGGATGGAGCGGAGCGCGAAGG
>JAYVOF010000252.1:0-7700 GCA_043758105.1 Rhodospirillales bacterium
GCGACCCCACGTGCCGCGCCCCGCATGCCGGTTGCAGCCAACCGGCGCTGCGCGTATAGGGGCGGCTGCTCCGGTCCAGATTTCGGTAAGAGCGCCGACATAGCTCAGCGGTAGAGCAACTGATTCGTAATCAGTAGGTCCCCAGTTCAATCCTGGGTGTCGGCACCATCTTTATCATGCGAACGCAAGCCTTTATGCGATCGCACTGATTATGGGCCATCCCGGCGCCTCACTCCGGAACGGTCACTTGGACGTCGAGCTGGGTCATGATACCGTTTCGCTATCCGAAGGGGTGTCAAGGGAATGCCGTTCAACATCAAGGCCGCGACAAAATACGCGGGCGACAATGCCGAACCGGAGCCGACTGGTAAATGCGCTACCTATGTCCGCCGCGCACTGGAAGCCGGCGGCCTCACCATCAATCCCCACCCCGTATTCGCGCGCGATTACGGCCCGGCCTTGAGTGCTGCAGGCTTCGGCGAAGTGCCTCTCAAGGACTACAAGCCGGTGGCTGGGGACGTGGTGGTGATTCAGCCCTATCCAGCTGGGACATCCCCAAACGGCAAGAAGTATCCGGCCAGCGATCCGGCGGGACACATCGCCCTTTTCGACGGCAAGGCTTGGGTTTCGGATTTCGTCCAGCGTGACATCATGGCGGGACCCGGTTATCGCGCCCACGCCACCACTTACACCGTCTATCGGCCATGACGCTGATCGTTCGCGGTCTTGGGTGGGCCTTGACGGCCTTTCTAATCACAGGCCCGGCAGGTGCGGAGCCGGCCAGCCCTGTTGCGTTCCTGAAAGGTATCTATTCGCGCTACGTGCCCCGGGGCCGCCCGTTCAACCCGCTTGGGCCTGAGGCCAAACGCCTGTTTACCCCCGGCCTGATAGCCCTGCTCCACCAAGACAGGATTGCCGCGCGGGGCGAGGTCGGGCGGCTCGATGGAGATCCGATCTGTGCCTGCCAGGATTTCGGCCCTCTCACCGATTTCCACTACGAGATCGGACATCAAAGCCAGGATCAGACTGAGGTCACGGTTACGTTCGTCAACGAAACCAAGCCTACCCGGGTGCATTTTACCTTGAAGCCGGTCCGGACGGGGTGGAGGATCGATGATATATCCGAGCCTGGCATCCCAAGTCTTCGCGCGTTGCTAAGCGGCCGCTAGGCGGAAGACGGCTTACGGCTCTAACTGGCACGCCGCGCACGTCCCCTCCATCTCCACCATTGTGTGCAGCGGGACGAAGCCCAGCCCCGCCGCCGCATGGCCCAGTGCGTCCGCCACCGCGTGGTCGTCCACCTCTGCCACGGTGCCGCAGTCGCGGCAGATCAGCAGTTGCGCGGCGTGCGCGTGGCCTTCGTCGCAGCCGATATAGGCCTGTAGCCGTTCCACCCGGTGGATCAGGCCGTGCTGCATCAGGAACTCCAGCGCCCGATACACCGTGGGGGGGGCCGCCGCCCATTGGCCGCCCTGTAACTGGTGCAACAGGCCATACGCTGTCACCGGGCCGCCGGCGGACAGCACCAGGTGCAGCACGTGGCGGCGGAGTGGCGTGAAGCGGGTGCCGGCGGCGGCGCATGATTGGGCCGCGGCGTCGAGCCGGCGGGTCACCTGCTCGACGCTGCGGCGCATCAGCCGTGTGCCGGGGAGCCGGGTGCCGGGAAGCCGCCGGCAAAGGCGATTTCGGAGACGGCCTTCCGCGGGCTCGGCGTCTCACGCTGTTGCAGCATCTCCGGCAGCTGAGATTTGTCGCCCTGGCGGCCCACCGCATACGCCGCCTCCACCCGATGACCCGGAGGCACATGCAGCTCGGTAAACGCCCGCTCCTTGTCGAAGCCCACCATGCCGTGGGCCTGATAGCCCATCAGCGACGCCTGCAGCGCGAAATACCCGGTCGCCGTGCCGGTATCGAGCGAGTGGCTATACGACGGCACATCCGCGTCCGCACCCGCCGGGCGCATGAGCGAGTTGGACACAACGATCACCAGCGCCGAGGCGGACTTGGCCCAGGATTGGTTGAATTCCACCAACAATCCCAAGAACTTGGCAAAGTCCGGCGTGTCCCGGTGGGCATAAAGAAAGCGCCAGGGCTGCGAATTATACGATGACGCGGCCCAATGCCCGGCCTCGATCATGGTCAGCAAATCCGCCTCAGGCATTTTTTGGCCATCGAAGGCGCGGGGGGACCAGCGCTCCAGAAAACGCTGGTCGATCGGGTATTCGCTCCGGCGGTAAGCGGTCTCGGTCATGGTGACTCCCATGGGGGTGTGACGCTCATATAGGGGGTGGGGGCGCGGCGTCGAACCCATGCGCCAAAACTCCGCGGGGACGGATGAGGTCGTAGGGCGCCACGGCGAGGTAGCGTCCGCTGCCGGGTGGGGCCAGGACCTGGTCGTGTTGCATGACTAACGCGCCGCGCCGGATCGTGGCGGCGGGCCAGCCGGTGAGAGCCATGCCCTCATAGGGGGTGTAGTCGATCGCGTGCTGCATTAGCGCATTGGTCAGCGTCACCCGGCGCTCCGGATCCCACAGCACGAGATCGGCGTCGGCCCCGGGCATGAGGCTGCCTTTTTGCGAGAGGCCGAAGATTTGCGCCGGGCGGGTGCTGGTGAGGCGGACGAAATCCTGCGGGGTGATGTGACCCCCGCCCACCCCCACGGTCCACAGCACGGGCAAACGGCTGGCGAGGCCCGGGATGCCGTTCGGTATGTCGCGGAACGGCGCGTCCGTGCCATTTACCGCCTTGCCACGCGTGCCGCCAAACGACCAGCCGCTATGGTCGCTACTGACGACATCGAGCGTGCGCAGCCGGATCGCCTCCCACAACCCGGCCTGCGCCGCCGCGTCCCGGGGCGCCGGGCTGCACATGAATTTGGCGCCATCCGGACGGTCCATGTCGGCGGCGGTGAGGGTAAAATATTGCGGACAGGTCTCGCCCCAGACGCGCACGCCGCGGGCCTGGGCGCGGGCGATCTCGTCCGCCGCTTCTGGGCACGAGACGTGGAAGATCTGTAACGGCTGATCCACCAGCTCCGCCAGCGCAATCGCCCGGTGCGTCGCCTCCCGTTCCACGACCGGCGGGCGGGACCAGGCGTGGAATTTGGGCAGCGTGAGCCCGGCGGCGATCAGCGCCTCCGTCCGCCAGGCAATGGCGTCGTAATTCTCGCAATGCACCGTGACCAGCGCCCCATTCTGCCGGGCTGCGGCCAGCACGCGGAGGAATTGCGCGTCATTCAGGTGCGAATTGTCATAGGTGAGGAACACCTTGAAGCTGCGGACCCCGGACGCGACGATGCCGGGCAGCTCGGCCAGGACGGCGTCGGTGGGGTCGGTGACGATCTGGTGGAACGCATAATCCACCATGGCCTGCTGCGCGCGCTGCCGGTATTCGGCGAGGCTGGGCCCGATCGCGCGGCCCTTGAACTGCGTGGAGAAGCTGACGACGCTGGTGGTCCCCCCCGCCAACGCCGCCCGGCTGCCGCTGACCCAGGTCTCCTCATCGGCCCCGCCCTGCTCCTGCAATTGCTCGATATGGCAATGCGAGTCGACCCCGCCGGGCAGGACGAGCAGGCCATCGGCGTCGATGACACGCTCGCTGTCCAGCGCGGTGCCGATGGCGGCGATCTGGCCCTGGTTGATCCCGATATCGGCGCGAAAGCTCTCGGTGGCGGTGACCAGCGTGCCGCCGCGCACCACGATTTCAAACGATGCCATCCTGCCCTCCACGCGACGCGCCGACTATTCATGACATGTGCCCCGGCGTCACCCCCGGTTGGCCGATGGCGGATGGGAGACTTTGACAAACTAATGGCTGGTCTGCGCTTGATCCCGGGGGTAAAATCGACCTGCGTGCTAGCCCAAAAGCAGACACGCAAATTGGCCGGTTTTTACAGCGGGATGGGTGGGTAGCGGACGTTCAGTCATACCTCTCCGAAGGGCCTAAGCAGCGGATTGTGGAGACCGCCTCGGCTCTACCAGGAGGTGAACTTGATAAGCAATCGTGCTCTAAATATGTTGTAGGCTCTTGAACCCCGCTAGGCGGCCCGCGACCGTCGATGCGAGACGGTCTCCCGAACCTATATGATACTTGTGAGCCTTGATCCAACGATAGCCCCAGCGCGCGGCGGCGCGATACGCGGCGGGAAAGGCGGCCCCGTCCGCCGGGTCGGCCTCTATTCTGGCAAGAGCCTCACGGAGCGCGGCCAAGAGACGGTGAACTGCCAATTCCCGGTCAAGCCGGATGTAATGGTCTAGCAGCTCGTTGAATTGCTGGCTGGCGGTGAGTGTCAGGCGGATCACTTACTCAGGCATCAACGCCCCACCGGCCCGCCCGGTCCCGTCGCACGCCCGGCCATGTACGAGCCGATCCTGGCCTGGACGCGTTCCAGGAACGAAGCTTCATCCTCCAAGCGATCGTGGTGCAAATCATCCGCGCTGGCGTTCAAGGCGTGCGACACCGCCTGAGGAAATGATGGGTCTTGTGAGCCGAGAGGCCGCCGACGAAAACCCATCGTCATGAAGCACCCCTGAATCCATTTACTCTGAACAGGCCATTCGACAGTGGCGAAGGTGACGTTGAGCGCTTCGGCCATGGAAGATGAACACTACTCTCCAGCGGCGTCGACGCCGCGCTCAGCCAGCAGCTCGTTCGCGACGCCCTGGGCTGCCGGGCCCTAGCGCCGGCGATGTCGCCAAAGGCAGGCATGGTCAGGTCAGGGACATACGGAGTGTGGGGCGCCAACGGACGCCATTAAGATTGTGACCGACCGGTTTCGTGCAGTTCTGGCTTAGGCACCGTCGCGACCTTTTCATCGAACGACGCTTTCGGGATGTCTGCTGTTTCATCCCGCTCGCCCCAAAGCCATCAGGCCGCTTCCGGCCCCTCGGTCACCCGCTCGCGGAGCTGACTAGAGGCGAGTGGCTCGGCAGCGAAACATGTTGATGAGAGCTTAAAAGACACGCTTTAGTGATCGAGGGAGCACATACCTTTCCGTGCCGTTTATCCCGAGCGCCCCTATGAAGGTTGAGCGCTGGCCGGCTGCCGAGTTGGTGGACCTTAATTGGGAATTTACATGACCACGTCTGCCGGTATCAAGCGAACTCCGTGCCAGACTAACCACCGATCCACGGTATCGTCTCGTCCTCGGCATAACCCGCGAGTAAAGAACAGAGCGTATTGCTCGTGATCAATGAGTCTGTTCGCGCAGATCGTGATTACCTACACCACGAGCTCCGAGATGCTACCAGGAATATTCACAAGCGGCTTCACCTCCACGCCGGCTTTGCCGCCGTCCAGGATGGCACGATTGGTGTGACCGCTTACCAGTCGCTACTTGCACGATTGTATGGGTTTCACCGGCCCTTCGAGCAAGCAGCGCACATCGGAAATGACAGAAGCAAGTGGCTTCACAATGACTTGGAAATGCTAGGAGATGAGGGTGATGCGATTGCCGTGCTTCCGCATTGTGCCGGCTTTTGCGCCATCAGGACGTCGAGGGAGAGACTAGGCGCGCTCTATGTCATCGAGGGCTCGGCGCTGGGAGGCCTGGCCTTGAGCCGAGGCCTCGATCACCTATTCGCGCCCGGTGTCGTCGAAGGCCGTCGTTTCTTCCGAGGCCGCGGCCGTGACACGGCACCGGCCTGGAACGCTTTCTTGGCCCAGCTCTCACACGCCGATGACGGCCCCGCCTCGCGCGCGGAGATCGTTGCCACGGCTGTTCACACATTCAGCGCGTTCGAGGGGTGGCTCGCCACTTGGGAGGGCAGGTCAATTGGCTGACCCAGAGGAAGCACCGGGTGGCGTCGATATCGCGAATTGCGACCAGGAGCCGATCCACATCCCCGGCGCTATTCTGCCTCACGGCGTGATGCTGGTTCTCGATGCCGAAACTCTGGCCATCCAGCAAGCCGCAGGGGACGTGCCAGCATTGCTGAACACGACAATCGACGCGGTCCTTGGCCAATCCGCCGCGGTGGTTTTCAGTCCCGGGCAGATCGAGCTGATCCAGGGGTTGGCGGCGTCATCTAGCCTCCTGAAGCCCCGTCACTTGCTGGACCCGTTGCTGCGGATCGTGCTCGACCGTCCCTTAGACGCAAGCCTACACCGTAGCGGTCAGGCTTTGGTGCTGGAGTTTGAGGTGGCGGACCCCCACGCGCGTTATGCCGCCGATCCTTTGGCGGGCGTGCAGGAGATGGTCGAAGGGTTCGACGCTGCAGGATCTCTGCATGGGCTATGCCAACTTGCCGCGGAACGGGTCCGTAAGATTGCCGGCTATGACCGTGTGTTGGTTTACCGGTTCATGCAGGACGACTCGGGCTGGGTCATCGCCGAAAGCCGGGAGCCCCACCTCGAACCGTTTCTCGACCTGCATTACCCGGCCGCTGACATCCCGAAACAGGCCCGGGCGTTATACGTCAAGAACTGGCTTCGGCTGATCACCCAGGTCAATTACGACCCGGCGCCGCTCACGCCCGCACTGAATCCGGAGACGGGCAGGCCGCTGGATATGAGCCAGGCGCTGCTGCGCGACGTGTCGCCCATTCATCGCGAGTATTTGCGCAACATGGGCATCGACGCTTCGATGTCGATTTCGATCATCCGGGGCGGCAAGCTCTGGGGCCTGATCGCGTGCCACCATTACAGCCCCCGCCGCCTACCGCGGCACCTGCGCGCCATCTGCGAGCTGTTCGGCTCCATGTTCTCGCTGCAGCTCGAAGCCCGCGAATCGGGAGAGCAATTCGGCGTGCGTCTCGCGAGCCGCATGGTGCTGCAAAACTTGATGTTGAACCTGGCCACCGCCGACGATTATGCGCTCGGACTTACGCAGCAATCCCCCAACCTGCTCGACTACATCCATGGGGGGGGCGCCGGGTCCGAAGGGACGCGGCAAGGCGGGGTGGCCGTCTGTGTCAAAGGCCAGCTCACCTTCCTTGGTACTACGCCCAATAAGGCCGAGATCGAAGGCCTGGTCGAGTGGCTGAAGACCCACATGCCAAGTTCCGATGGGATCTTTGCGACCGATCGCCTGGGGGAGGTCTGGCCGCCGGCCGAGGCGTTCGTGAGCGTCGCTGCGGGCCTGCTGGTGATTTCCGTCTCGCCGGAACAGTCGGATTTCATCATCTGGTTCCGCCCGGAGCTGGTCGGCACCGCCCATTGGGCGGGCGAGCCGAAGAAACTGATCGCGAGCGGACCGAATGGTGACCGGCTCACGCCGCGCAAATCGTTTGAGGTCTGGAAAGAGATCGTGCGGGGACGGTCCCTGCCGTGGGCGCCGGCCGACTTGGATGCGGCATTCGACCTGCGCGTCTCGCTGCTGCACGTGGTCCTGCGCCGGATCAGCGCCGCGGCGGAGGAGCGCAGGCGGGTCGCCGAGCGCGACAAGCTGCTGATGGCCGAACTCGACCACCGGGTGAAGAACACGATCGCCAACATCCAGGCGCTGGTTTTGCGCACGAGCCGCAGCGCGGATTCGCTGACGGGGTTCGTGGAGGGTCTCGATGGGCGCATCAAATCCATGGCCAAGTCTCACAGTCTGCTGTCGCAAAGCCGTTGGGAGGGCGTGTCGATCGACCGCTTGCTGCGCGAGGAGCTTGATCCCTACACATCGGGCCGCTCCTCTGCCGTGCTCGGCGGCGTCGAGATCGTACTCACGCCGAAATCGGCTCTGTCGCTTTCCCTAGCCATTCACGAACTGGCGA
>JAYVOF010000253.1:0-19953 GCA_043758105.1 Rhodospirillales bacterium
ACCGAGGCGGATCACGCCGCCGAGACCCTGATCGTTGAAGGCCTCCGCGCGGCTACGCCCGGCATCCCGGTGGTGGCCGAGGAGGAAATGGCGTCCGGTCTCATCCCGGACACGCATCATACTTATTGGCTGGTGGACCCCCTGGACGGCACCCGCGAATTCGCCGCCGGGCGGGACGAGTTTACCGTAAATATCGGACTCGTGCGCGACGGCCGTGCGGTCCTCGGCGCCGTCGGTGTCCCGGCCTATGGCGAGCTGTTCGGCGGCCACGTGCCGAGCGGGCGGGCCTGGAAGCGCACCGGCCTCGGCGAACACGAGATTCGCGCGCGTAGCGCTCCGGCCGCCGGCCTCGATGTCCTTGCCAGCCGGGCGTATGCCGCCGACCCGCGGCTCGACAAATTCCTGCAGGGGCGTGCCATTACCAACGTGACCCACATGGGATCGGCGCTCAAAATCGTCCGCCTGGCGGAGGGCGCGGCCGACCTCTACCCCCGGTTCGGCCGCACGATGGAGTGGGACACCGCCGCTCCCCAGGCCGTGCTGGAGGCCGCGGGCGGGCGGCTGTGCGACATGGACGGGGCGCCCCTCGGCTATGGGAAGCCGCTCTGGGAGAATCCGTCCTTCGTCTGCACCGGACGCGCGTGACCGAGCCGCCCGTTTGACTGAGACAATCGCTGCGACCCCGTCCGGCATCGCCCGCGCCGCCTCCCTGTTACGCGACGGCGAGCTTGTCGCGTTCGGGACTGAAACGGTCTATGGCCTGGGCGCGGACGCCACCGATAACCACGCCGTCGCCCGCATTTTCGAGGCGAAGGGTAGGCCGCATTTCAACCCACTGATCTGCCACTATCCCACGGCCGAAGCCGCTTTCCGGCATATGCACGCCTCACCGTTGGCCGGGCGCCTGGCGGCCGCGTTCTGGCCCGGACCGCTCACGCTGGTGCTGCCGCGCCGGGTCACCTGCCCGGTGGCGCTGCTGGCGGGGGCGGGGCTCGATACGTTGGCGGTCCGCGTGCCGGCGCATCCGGTGGCGCTCGCGTTGCTGTTGGCGGTGGATGGCCCGGTGGCCGCCCCGTCCGCCAACCGCTCCGGCGCCATCTCCCCCACCACGGCCGCGCATGTGCTGGCGGGGTTGGACGGACGCATCGCCGCCGTGCTGGATAGCGGTCCGTGCGCCGTGGGGCTTGAGAGCACGGTGCTGGATTTGTCTGCCGGCACCCCCTTTCTGCTGCGCCCCGGCGGTATCCCGGCCGAAGCGATCGAGGCGCTGATCGGCCCCATCGGGCGCGGGGTGACGCCGGGCCAGGCCGAGGCCCCGCGCACGCTCCGCTCTCCGGGCCTGCTGGTGTCCCACTACGCCCCCTCCCTGCCGCTTCGGCTGGATGCCACTCGCGTCGGCGTCAGCGAGGCCCTGCTCGCCTTCGGCCCGCAGCTCCACGGCGCGGGTGCGACCTATCAGCTCAGCGAGACCTCCACCCTGACCGAGGCCGCCGCCCGGCTGTTCGACGGCCTGCGCGTACTGGATCAACTCGGCCAGGAGCGCGGCCTGTCCTGCATCGCCGCCATGGCCGTGCCGGACACCGGCCTCGGCACCGCGATCAATGACCGGCTGGCCCGCGCAGCCGCCCCAAGGTAAAGTTTATGGGGCGGTCGCGTTCAACCCTCCAACTCATCACCGGCATCGGGAGGACGGCCGGGGACCAGCGCCAAGAGCTGACGTAAATCTTCGTTGCGCGCCAGCCCGGCCCGGCGGCCAAAGAACCCGGCCGCCGTTTCGACGGCACCGACCTTCTGCGCGACGGCGGAGGCAATCCACTGATTGAGCGACACGCCATCCTCCTTCGCCAGCCGCGCCGCCGCAGTCTTGATCGAAGTGGGAAGCTTGAGCGGATAGGTTGCCTTACTCACGTTCGTGTCCTCCGCAGGAATTCTGATGGTGTCAAAACCGGCAGGCTGAATCTGGGTGCCGTTTTGGAAAAGTCGGCCATGTTATGGGTGATTAGTGCGTCCGCTCGTCCATTCACCGCGGCCTCCAACACCATCACGGTGACAGCGACGCCGGTGGGGGCCGATGGGTCCATGCATCGACCACGCCATCGCACCGTCAGGATGTCTAGATCAACCACGACCTCTCATGATTTTTTTGACAGAACATAACGAACGCGAAGTGTTACCATCGAGGGCGGTAGCTGCCGCCATCAAGGACCATTCAATGCCGTCACTCGCCCGCCTCATCCTGGTTGCAGCCCTTCTTAGCGGCTTGATCGGCACTTCGGCAGCCCAGGCAGTCTCCCCCTACATCACCCACAGCACCCTCGATCTCGCCGCCCTCCTGCCGCCGCCGCCCGCCGCCGGGTCGTCCCAGGACGCCCAGGACCTCGACACCCTGCTCGACCTGCAGGCCCACGCCAGTGCGGCCCGGCGGGCGCAGACGCTGGCGGATTCGGAGGAGGGGTTTCTCGACATGTTCGGCCCTGTCCTCGGCGCCCGCGCGACCGAACAGGCCCTGCCTAAAACCCTCCTGCTGTTCGACCGGGTCGCCGCCAGCGAGGAGGACGTGCTGGGTGCCGTAAAGCCCGTGTTCGGCCGGGTCCGTCCCTGGATGGCGCATCCGGAGGTCACGCCCTACGCCAAGCATTCAACCAGCCCGTCCCACCCGTCCGGCCACGCGACCCGGGTCACGATCGACGCCATCCTCCTGTCCGCCATGCTGCCAGAGCAACGCGCGGCGATCTGGGCGCGGGCACAGGCCTACGCGCAAAGCCGCATCATCGGCGGCATGCACTACCCGACGGACGTGGAGGCCGGCATCAAGGGCGGCACCGTCATCGCCGCATTGCTCCTGGAACAGCCGGAATTCCAGGCGGACCTCGCCGCCGCGCAACAAGAACTTCGCGCCGCGCTTCTGCCGTAGGATCGTTGAAACCCACCGTTTCCCGGCAAAAGCGATGGGTTTCACCCATCCTACGTAGGCTACCTTAAGACCTATGGGGCTGCGCCTCGCCCGTCCCCATGCTAAGCGCCCGGCATGGCCCCCCTCCGCACCGCGGTGCTCATCCCCTGCTATAACGAGGCCGTCACGATCACCGGCGTCATTCATGCGTTCCGCGCGGCGCTGCCGGGGGCGGTGCTGTATGTGTATGACAATAATTCCACGGACGGCACTGCCGCCCTCGCCGGCGCCGCCGGGGCCGTGGTCCGGCGGGAGACGCGGCAGGGGAAGGGTGCGGTGATCCGCCGGGCGTTTGCCGACGTGGAGGCCGATATCTACGTGCTGGTGGACGGGGATGGCACCTATGACGCGGGCGCCGCACCCACCATGGTCGCCATGCTGCAAAACCAGCAGCTGGACATGGTGAACGGCGCCCGGGATGCGGCGGGGGCGGACCGCGCCGGGCACGCGTTCGGCAACAAGGTGCTGACCGGGCTCGTCGCCAGCGTATTCGGGCGCCAGGTCACCGACATGCTCAGCGGCTACCGCGTGTTCAGCCGCCGCTTCGTCAAATCCTTCCCCGCGTTGGCCGTGGGGTTCGAGACCGAGACCGAGTTCACCGTGCACGCGCTCGAACTCGGCATGCCGGTGGGCGAGCTCATGACCCGCTATGCCGAGCGTCCGGCCGGAAGCGCCAGCAAGCTGCATACCGTGCGCGACGGCATCCGCATCCTCCGCACCATCGTGCTGCTGGTGAAGGAGGAGCGTCCGCTGGCGTTCTTCGGGCTGGCCGCGCTGGCGCTGTTGCTGCTGGGCCTGGCGTTGGGGAGCGAGGTGGTGGTGGAGTTCCTGCGCACCGGCCTCGTGCCCCGCCTGCCGACGGCCGTGCTGGCCAGCGCGGTCATCCTGCTCGCCGCGTTGTCCCTCGCCTGCGGCTTGATCCTGGACAGCGTGTCCCGCGGGCGGAAGGAGATGAAGCGCATGGCCTACCTCGCCGTGCCGGGTTGCCCGCCGTGCTGACGGCCATGCAGCTGGAGCTGGAGCGGCGTATCGGTCCCGCGCGCTACGCTCTGCTGTGGCAATTTTGCCGCTTTGGCCTCGTGGGGCTGAGCGGTGCCGTGGTGGATACGGCGGTGATCTACGGCACGCGCGCCTGGCTCGGCCTCTATGGTGCCGGCGCGCTGTCGTATCTGCTCGCCGCGACGTGGACGTTTCAGTGCAACCGGGTGTTCACGTTTGCCGGGCGCGGCAGCGGGCCGCTGTACCGGCAATGGCTGGCGTTCATGGGCGTGAACCTCGTGGGCCTCGTGTTCAACCGCGGCGCCTATTTCGCGCTGGTGACCTGGAGCGTCACGTGCCAGGTTTACCCGGTGCTGGCGGTGGCGGTGGGCGCAGTCGCGGGCATGTTCTTCAACTTCGCGCTGGCCCGCCGGCTGGTGTTCCGATGAGGTTGAATGGCGTGGAGGCCGCGCGGGGGGTCGCCGCCCTGCTCGTCGTCATGTTCCACGTGACGTCCATCCTATCGATCCCCAGCACCTATGGCCGGGTCGCGTTCGATGGCCTGTTCAATTTCGGCCGTGCGGGGGTGGATTTCTTCTTCGTGCTCAGCGGCTTCATCATCGCCTATGTCCACGCCGGCGACATCGGCCGCCCGGACCGCATCCCTACCTATGCACGGCGCCGCCTCTGGCGCATCTATCCGCTCTATTGGCTGACGAGCCTCGCGTTTCAGGCCCTCCTGCTGGTGAGCCCCCGGGCTGACGGCGCGGACCGGGACTGGCCGCATATCCTCATGGGCTGGGCCCTCGTGCCGGAAAGCGCCGCCCCCGTGCTCGAGGTCGGATGGTCCCTCCGTCATGAACTGCTGTTCTACGCCCTGTTCGGCCTCATGCTGTTGCACCGCCGCGCGGGCCAGGCCGCGCTCGCGGTGTGGGCAGCCGGGATTGTCTGGAACGCGGTTTACATGATGGGTACCGGCACGTGGTTCTTCACCGGCGCCCTGCATATCGTTGTCTTTCGCGTGTTCAATATCGAATTCTTTTTCGGCCTCGCCGTCGCCCATCTCGTGCGCAGCCGCCCCCCGTGGCGGCCAACGTTGCTGCTGGCGTGCGGTACGGTGATTTTCCTGGCCACCGGGCTGGCGGAATCCTTTGGTCCCCGTGCCGTCGAATGGCCGCCCCGGCACATCGCCTATGCGCTCGGCGCCGCCCTCGTTCTGTATGGCCTGGCCACTTTGGACCGCGCCGGACGCTCCCGCGTGCCGGCCTGGATGGTCGCCGTCGGCCGCGCGTCATACTCCATCTATCTCGTGCACGTGTTGGTGGCGCTCGTCCTCGGCTACGGGGTGCGCCTGTTGTTACCGCATATCCCCATCCCCATCGGCATCGCCTTCATTGCCCTGGTGACGGGCTCTGTGCTGGCGGGAATGGTGCTCAGCCGGGTGGTGGAGCAACCGCTGCTTCGCTGGTCGCGGCGGGACGATGCCCGTTTGACCTATCCTGATCGCCCGAAATCCGGCTAATTAGCCCCACCGAAACGATGCTGTGTGAGATGAAGACCAACTTTCCGGTGCTAACGTCCTTGCGCGGCCTGGCCGCATGGGCGGTCGTTTTCTACCATTTCCGTCTGGAAATCGGCCTCGACCACTGGCCGGCACTCCAATCCATGATCGGCTGGGGCTACCTTGCGGTGGACCTGTTCTTCATCATGAGCGGCTTCGTCATCGCACTCACCGCCGGAAGCCGCCTGCGGCGGCCACAATGGCGCACCGCCGTGCAATTCTGGGGCTTTCGCCTAGCGCGCATCTATCCGCTCCATCTCATTGTCCTGCTGGCCATGCTGATCAATCCGGTGGCGATCCACGTGTTTTCGGCCACCCACGGCGTGGACCAGCGCTATGACCCGGCTTATTTCCTGCAAAGCCTCGTGCTGGTGCAGAATTGGGGCTTCACCACCCGCCTCGCCTGGAACGTGCCGGCCTGGTCCATCAGCACCGAATGGGCCGCCTATCTTTGCTTTCCTGCCCTCGCCTGGCTCGTCGGCCAGGTCGTCACCACGCGGGAGCGCGCTTGTATCCTGATCCTTGGCACCCTTATGGTGGCCGGCCTGCTGGGCCAGCACTGGGGCGGACTTGGCGCCGACATCCCCAAGGACGGTCTCCCCCGCTGCATCATGGAATTCACTCTGGGCGTCCTGGTTCATCAGCTTTGGGCGCTCCGCGGCACCTGGCGCTGGTCGGGCGACCTCGTCATGGGCGCGGGGCTGATGCTCGTGGTCCTAGGGGCCGTTATGGACGCGCCGGATTATGCGTTCGCGCCCGCCGCCTTCGTGTTGCTGGTGGGGGGCGCGTTGCAGGACGGCGCGCTTCCCCGTGCGCTCACGCACCGGGCCCTGGTGGTGCTCGGGGAGGTATCGTTTTCGACCTATATTGCGCATTATTTCGTGCGGGATTGGGTCAAGTTCGTGCTGATCCGCCCCGCCATCCCGATGCCGTTGGCGTTCATCGCCTACGTGATGCTGACCGCACTCGCCTCGGTCGTGCTGTATCGCTGGGTGGAACTGCCGAGCCGCGCGGCCTCCCGCCGGCTCATCTTGGCCGCCCTGGACCGGCCCCTCCCGATCCGTCCCATTCTGTGATATGCTGGGATAAACCAGGGTTTCTCGACCGCCGCACCTATGATCAACAACCTCGCCCTCCTGATCAGCGTCGTCAGCGTCTTTTACGTCGCCATCCGCGCGGCCATGCTGGACCGTAAGCTCCCGTGGTTCGCGCCCGCCCCGCCCCGCCCCGAACAAGGCGGCACGCAGCGGTGACGGACCTTTTCCTGGTCCTCAGCTTCGTCGGCTTCCTGGCACTCGGCACCCTGGCGCCGTTCGTGTTCGGTTTGGGTTATGTCTGGGTGGACACCTTCCTGCCGCATCGCATCAGTGACGCGCTACTGACCGATGTGCCCGTGGCGCTGATCATGGCGATCGCGGCCCTGGTGTCGTACGTCGTGCTGGACCGCCGGGCGGCGCCGCGGATCGGCCCGCTGCATCTGTTGTATTTCGTCCTGGCGTTCTGGATCACGATGACCACCACCTGGGCCGTGGCGCCGGGCCCGGCGTGGTTCAAATGGGATCCCTCGTTCAAGGCGCTGATGTTCGCGGCCTTCATCCCGTTCATCTTCCGCTCCCGCGTGCAGATCGAGGCTTTTTTGCAAGTCATGATCTTTTCCGTCGCCGCGCACATCATCCCCTGGGGTATCAAGACGGCGCTCTCCGGCGGCGGCTACAATCAGGCATTGGGACAGCTCGGCGTCAATGCAAGCTTTTTGTCCGAAAGCAGCGCGATCGCCGCACTGTGTTTTACTTTCGTACCGCTTTTGCTGCATCTTAGCCGATACAATCTCATCATCCCACCCGGCCGGCTCACCCGCGTTGGCTTCTATGGGATGGCCGCGATCTATGCCTTGGGGGCGATCGGCACCTTTGCGCGCGTGGCCCTGGTGGGTCTGGCCGTCATGTATATCGGCATGTGGATCCGGGCCAAGCGCCGGGTCTGGTTCACGATCTTCGCCACGATCGGCCTGTTCGCCATGACCGCTTTCACCTCGGCGCAATGGACCCAGCGCATCAGCACGATCGAAAATTACCAAACCGAGGATAGCGCGCTCACCCGCATCCTGATCTGGCGCTGGGCCTGGGGTTTCGCCCAGGACAACCCGTTCGGCGGCGGCTTCAACGCCTTCGTGGTCAATCACATCACCATCCCCACGGCCGACTCGCTGGCGCCACGGGTCGAGAACGGGCGCGCGTTCCACAACATCTATTTCGCCGTGCTGGCCGAACACGGCTACCCCGGCATCGTCCTGTATTTGAGCATCCTCATCGGCACATTCTTCTCCCTCCAACGCACCCGGCGCCGGTTGAAATCTCACTTGGACCACGCCTGGGCGTTCCAACTGGCGGGCGCGCTGCAGATCAGCCTGGCGACCTTCCTCGCCTGCGCCAACTTCATCGACGTCTCGTTCAACCCGATCATGTGGGACCTGTTGGGCCTCGGCCTCGCGTTGCAGGCCTATGCGCGCCGGGCCGTGCCGGACGCCCTGCGCCGCCGGATCGAACTCGGTCCGGTCCGCACACAAGTGCCCGCCATGGCCCGGACCGGATAGATGCCGCTTCCGCTCCGGCTCGACGAGCGTCCGGGCACGCTGCAGGCCCTCCTGGACATCGTGGGCCCGCGCGGTCTGCTGCAGGGCAGCGATACCGACGCTTATTGCACCGACTGGCGCGGCCTGTATCACGGCCGGACACCGGCCGTCGTGCGCCCTGCCACGACGGCCGAGGTCGTTGCGGTCGTCCGCCTTTGCGCCGAACGCCGGATCGCCGTCGTCCCACAAGGGGGAAACACGAGCATGGTGGGCGGCGCCACGCCGTCGGCCGATGGGTCACAGATCGTGCTGTCACTGTCCCGTATGACGCAAATCCGCGCGCTCGATCCGCTCGACATGACCATGACCGTGGAGGCGGGACTACCGTGGAAAGCCGCCCAGGACGCCGCCGCCGCGGCCGGCTGCCTGCTGCCGCTCAGCATCAGCAGTGAGGGCACGGCGCAGGTCGGCGGCATCCTGTCGGCCAATGCCGGGGGCAACACCACCATCCGCTATGGCAACGCGCGCGAGCTGGTGCTGGGGCTGGAGGTCGTGCTGGCGGACGGACAAATCTGGCACGGGCTGCGTTCCTTGCGAAAGGACAATACCGGCTATCACCTGCGCGGCCTGTTCGTGGGGGCGGAGGGCACGCTCGGCATCATCACCGCCGCCGTGCTGAAACTCGTCCCGGCGCTCCACGACCGCGCCACCGCGCTGTGTACCCTGCCGAGCGTGGACGCCGCCACCACCCTATTCCGCGCGTTCCAAGCCGCCGATCAGGGTGCCATTCAGGCGTTCGAATACATGTCCGGCACCGGCATGGACCTCGTGCTCCGCCACATCCCCGGCACCACCCTCCCCATCGCGCCCGCCGCCCATTACGCGCTGATCGAACTCGGCAGCCCCCGCGCCGCCGCCCTCCGCCCGCTGTTGGAGGCCGTGCTGGAACAGGCGCTGGCCGACGGCACGGTCCAGGATGCCGCGCTGGCAGAAAGCGAGGCCCAGCGCGCCGCACTCTGGCGGCTGCGCGAAGAACATGCGGAAGCGCAGAAGCGCGGCGGCGCCAACGTCAAGAATGACGTCTCGGTCCCGCCGAGCCGCGTCCCCGCCCTGATCGAACAAGCCACCGCCGCCTGCGCCGCCCTTATCCCCGGCATCCGCGCCGCCCCGTTCGGGCACCTGGGCGACGGCAACATCCACTTCAACCTGCTCGCCCCCCCCGGCATGCCCGGCCCCGATTTTCTCGGCCGCGCCCATGACATCATGGAATGCGTGAACATCGTCGTCCGCGCATTGGACGGCAGCTTTTCGGCCGAACACGGCGTGGGGCAGCTCAAGACCGACATGATGCCATCCTGGCGCGGGGGGGCCGAGCTCGATGCCATGCGCCGCATCAAATCGGCGCTCGACCCGCACGGCATCATGAACCCGGGCAAAGTCCTGCCTCCCATCACGGCGGCCTCGTGACGCGGATCAGCCAGCTCGACCGCTATATCCTGCGCCAACTCACGGTCGCTCTCCTGGCGGTCACCTTTGGCCTGGTGGCGCTCATTTGGCTGACGCAATCGCTTCGTTTGGTGGAGCTTGTGGTCAACCGCGGGCTGTCGCTGCTGGTGTTCCTGAACCTCACCTCATTGCTGGTGCCCAATTTCGTCGCCGTCGTGCTGCCGATCACCACCTTCGTCGTGGTGCAATTCGTCTATCAACGCCTGTCGGGCGACCGGGAGCTTACGGTGATGCGGGCGGCCGGGCTGTCTCCGTGGGGCCTGACGCGGCCCGCCCTCATGCTGATCGCGGGCGTCGTCGGCACCTGCTACGTCCTCAATATCTGGATCGTCCCGGCCAGCTACACCGCCTTCCGCGAATACCAGTTCGAGATCCGCAACCGCGTGGTCGCGTTCTTGCTACAGGAGGGCGTGTTCACCCCCATCTCGGAGGACCTCACCGTCTATGTCCGCAGCCGCGACCGGGACGGCACGCTCCGCGGCATCCTGGTCGAAGACGGGCGGCAAAAAAACAGCCGCGCCACCATCCTGGCCGAAAGCGGCCAGCTCGTCAGCGGCGCCAACGGCCCGCGCGTATTGCTGCAAAACGGCAACCGCCAGGAGATCGACAAGGTCAGCGGCCGCCTTAATATGTTGACCTTCGCCGAAAATACCATCGAGCTCACGACTGCCGCGAAGAACGAGGAAACCCGCTACCGCGACGCGGCCGAGATGAGCCTGGCCGAGCTCACCACACCAGAAAGCGCCCTCGCGCCCCGCGACACGGGTAAGCTGCTGGTCGAGGCCAACCGCCGCCTCGCCAGCCCCTGGACCGCTGCCAGCTTCGCTATGGTGGCCCTAGTGAGCGTGCTCACCGGCATGTTCCAGCGCCATGGCAACGTGATCCGTCCCTTGGTGGCGGTGCTGGGCGTGGTCGCCCTCCTCGCCACCGGCCTGATCATTGCCAATTTGGCCACAAGGCATATCGTACTCATCCCGCTCATCTGGGTGCACGCCCTCGCCCCGGTCGTGATTTGCGGGCTCATCCTGCTGGTGCCCCGGCACCGCAGCCGCTTGCCCCTGCCGGTCAATGCGGCATATGCCGGGCCTGCCACCCCCGCATGAACCTGATTTCCTTCACCTGGCCATCGATGATCTCCTGCGCCAACTTCCGGATTTCCGGATCCCGGCCGGTTTTCAAATAGGTCTGGGACATCTCCACCGCGCCCCGGTGATGCGGCACCATCATGGAGACGAAGTCGTGATCCACGTTGCCGTTCATCGGCGCCGTCATCATCTCGTGGTCCATCTTCTGCATGCCGCGCATCAAATCCGATCCCTCCACCGGCTGCGCCCTTGCCGGCACCGTCACTAAAATCAGCGCCAAAATCAAAAACCGCATCGAACTGCCCCTCAAACAACGTCCGGCTTTAGCCTGGTCCCGGGATAGCCTAAACACACCCTATGCCCCTCACACTTTCCCTTTATGTCGCGCGCAACTTTACCCTCGCCGTGCTCTCGATGCTGGCCGCGCTCACCGGCATCGTCGCCCTGTTCGACTTTATCGAGCTGCTGCGCCGCTCCGCCACGAAGCCTGATGCCGCGTTCGGTCTGGTGACCGAGATCGCGGCCCTCCGCCTACCGTTCATCTCCATGCAAATACTGCCATTTGCCGTCCTGCTAGGCGGCATCCTCGCCTTTTGGCGCCTGACGCGGTCGTCGGAGCTCATCGTCGCCCGCGCGTCCGGCGTGTCCGCCTGGGGCTTCCTGTCTGCCTCGATCGCCTCCGCCGTGGCGCTCGGGGTCATCGCCGCCGGCCTCGTCAGCCCCGTTTCGTCCGCCATGCTGGCCCGGGCCGAGGTGCTGGACAACACCTATCTCCGGACCGGCGGCGGCCCCATGGCGCTGGCCGGCGGGCAGCTCTGGCTCCGCCAATCGGACCACGCCCTCGACCCGCAGGGCATCGCCATCCTGCACGGACGCTCCGTGAACCTCCGGCGCAACGCCCTTGTCGCCCGGGACGTCAGCGTCTTCCGTCTCGACAGCCATGACCATCAACTCAGCCGGATCGAGAGTGACCGCGCCACCCTCGGCACCGGGTTCTGGACGCTCGAAAACGCCCGAACCATCCAGGCCGACCATCTGCCGGAGGCCGTGGGCACCATCACCCTCGCCACCGACCTCACGGTGGACCGGGTGCAGGACAGCTTCGCCTCACCCGATGCCCTGAGCTTTTGGGCGCTGCCGGACTTCATCGGCTTGCTGGAGCGCTCTGGCTTCTCCGCCATCCGCCACCGGCTGCATTTCCAAGAGCTGCTGGCGCTCCCGCTGCTGGCCGGGACCATGGCGCTGGTCGCGGCCGGGTTCAGCATGCGGGTCACCCGCCGCGGCGGCGTGGCACAGATGATCGCAAGCGGGGTCGCCGCCGGCTTCGCGCTGTTCGTCATCAGCAAGGTGGCGGCCGAGTTCGGGCAATCGGGCGCACTTCCGTCCGTCCTCGCCGCCTGGGCCCCGGCCGCCGCAGGGCTGATGCTGGCCGTTTCGCTGCTGCTGCATCTGGAGGACGGTTGATGCGGATCGGCGTCGATCTGGGCGGCACCAAGACCGAGATCGCGGCGCTCGATGACGGGGGTCAGATCGTGCTCCGCCGCCGGGTCGCAACGCCAGGGCCCTATGCGGCCATCCTCGACACGATCGCGACCCTCGTTCGCGAGGCGGAGCGGGAGTTGGGCGGACCTGCGACCATCGGCATCGGCATCCCGGGCACCATCAGCCCCGCCACCGGCCTGGTTAAAAACGCCAACACCCAGTCGCTGATCGGCCACGCGCTCGACCACGACCTGGCCCGGATGCTGGACCGTGAGATCCGGGTCGAAAACGACGCGAATTGTTTCGCCCTCAGTGAAGCCGCCGACGGCGCGGGGGCCGGGGCGCATTGCGTGTTCGGCGTCATCCTCGGCACCGGATGCGGTGGCGGCATCGTGATCGGCGGACGCGTGCTGGCCGGGCGCAACCGCATCGCCGGCGAATGGGGCCACACGCCGCTGCCCTGGCCCGGCCCGTCCGAACTCCCGGCCCCACGCTGCTGGTGCGGACAGTCTGGCTGCCTTGAACTCTACCTTGCCGGGCCCGGCCTCGCCCAGGACGCCGGACGCCCCGCGCCCCTGCTGCTGGTGGCCCCCGACGCGTCCGGGGACGCGGCCCTCGAGCGCCATGCCGACCGGTTGGCGCGAGGTCTGGCCGTCATCATGAACATCCTCGACCCGGACGTGATCGTGTTGGGCGGCGGCCTTAGCAACATGCCGCACCTCACGACCCGGGTGCCCGAACTCATGGCCCGCTACGTGTTCAGTGACGTGACCGCGACGCCGATCCGCCGGGCGCGGCACGGCGACAGCAGCGGCGTCCGCGGCGCGGCATGGTTATGGCCGTAAGCGCTGGGGCCGTAAGCCTCTGCCGCGACTGCGGTGCCAGGCCGCCCGGCGACATGTGCGCCTGCGGCTCCCGTCGCATCGTCCGCCATCCGGAGCTGCACACGCTCGGCATCGCCCACGTGGATTGTGATGCGTTCTTCGCCAGCGTGGAAAAGCGCGACCGGCCGGAGCTCGCCGGGCGCCCCGTTCTGGTCGGCGGCGGCGTGCGCGGGGTCGTCACCGCCGCCTGCTACGTCGCGCGGCTCTCGGGGGTACGCAGCGCCTGGCCGATGTTCAAGGCGCTGAAGGCCTGCCCGGACGCGGTCGTGATCCGCCCCGATTTCGCCAAATACGCCGCCGCCGCCCGGCACATCCGCACCCTCATGGCGGAGCTCACGCCCTTGATGCAGCCGCTCTCGATCGACGAAGCCGTGCTGGACCTGCGCGGGACGGAGGCGCTGCATGCGGCGTCCCCGGCGACCACCCTGGCCCGGTTCGCCCGCCGCGTGGAGCAGGAGGTCGGCATCACGGTCTCCATCGGCCTTGCCCCCAACCGCCTGTTGAGTAAGCTCGCGGCCGGACGGGACAAGCCGCGGGGGTTCGCGGTCCTGGGGTCGGAGGCCGCCCGGATCCTGGCCCGTGAACCCGTCCGCCTGCTTCCCGGCATCGGTCCCGCCTTCGAACGCCGGCTCATCGACGCCGGCCTCACCCATCTCGGTCAGCTGCAGGCGCTAGATGACCGCGCGGCGCTGGCCCGCCTCGGTAAGGATGGCCCGGCCCTGGTCCGCCGCGCCCGGGGTGAGGACAGCCGCGCCGTATCGCCGGGGCAAGACACGAAGTCCGTGAGCGCTGAAACCACCTTCGACCACGACCTGTCCGATCCGGCGGCGCTCGAGCGTTACCTCTGGCGGATTGCCGAAAAGCTCGCCCGACGGTTGCACGAAAAGGAACTTGCCGCGGGGGGCGTCGTGCTCAAACTCCGCACCGCCCGCTTCGTGAGCCGCACCCGCGCCCAGCTTCTGCCTGGGCCCACCCAGCTCCCGGACACCCTGTTCGCCGCCGGACGCGCGTTGCTGGCACGAGAGACCGACGGCACGTCATTCCGTCTGATCGGCCTCGCCGCACATCCACTGCGCCCCGCCGCCCAAGCCGATCAGGCCGATCTCGCCGATCCCGGGCAACCCAAACGCCTCGCCACCCAGCGCGCCATGGACGCGCTGCGCGGACGCTTTGGCGACGCTGTCATCAGCCGGGGCCGGGGCTTTCCGTGGCCCGGTCCGCCGGGCTGAACGAAATTTTGTATCCGACCAAATCCTCGGACACGGTCCATAACCGCGCCGCCGCTGCCCGGTCCAACGCCTGCGGCATGATCCGCGAGGGGCCCGGCGTACCCCGAATTTCGCCGAAGCCTGACGGGCCGTAATACGCCCCGCCCACCGCGTCCGGCGACGTGGCGGCATAGACGATCGGACGCGCCCCCTCGGCCGCCGATTGCCCGAACACGTTGAACGCGCCCTGCATCACCCGCTCCCGCAGCCCCGCCGTGCCGCCGCCCGGACCGTTTGTAATAATGTCCGTCACCGCCCAGCCCGGATGCGCCGCGTTGCTCGTGATCGGCCACCCCGCCGCCCGGGTGCGCCGGTCCAGCTCTAGCGCGAACATCAGCATCATGAGCTTGCTCTGGCCATACTGGCCCCACGGACGATACCGCCGCGCCCCCTGCAGATCGTCGAAATCGATCTGCGCCTTCCGGTGCGCCAGGCTGCTAAGCTGCACCACATGTGCCCCGCCCGCGATCAACCGGGGCAATAGCCGGGCCGTCAGCGCAAAATGACCGAGGTAATTGGTGCCGGTCTGCAGCTCGAACCCGTCCACCGTCACCTGCCGCTGGTCCGGCGCCATCACCCCGGCATTGTTCACCAACACCCGCACCGGCTCCGTCACACGCGTCGCAAACGCCTGCACCGATGCAAGGCTCGCAAGATCCAGCAGCTCGAACCGCGCCGCACTTCCCTGGCTGCGAAGCCGTCCGAGCGCCGCCTCCCCCTTGGCGGCATTGCGTCCCGCCAGCACGACGTCGTGTCCAGCCCGCGCCAGGGCGGCTGCCGTCTCGAAGCCCAGCCCGCCGGTGCCGCCGGTGACGATGCTTAGCACGGCAAGGCACTCAGCAAGGCGGCGCGGGGAGCTTGAACTGCGTCAATTTACCGGTCAGCACGAATTCCGAGAAATCCATGCTGAGGTCATCCGCGACGCCATTGGCGAAATACCGCATGCCGACTTCGTAATCCGGCCCGCCCGGGACCTTTTCGCCGGGCTTGGGCCGGTCGAAGAACGCGATCCGCACCCGCCCCGATGGCAACGCCGCCAGTGCCGGGTAGGACGCGGTTTTGGTGGGACCCCAGCCGGCGATGGCCACGCCGCTATCCTGCGCGCCCTTGTTCCCCGTGCCGTCGAATAGCGGGATGGTCACGAATTTCTTGCCCTCTTCGGCGGCGGTGATGATCGCGGCCGTGTGCATCATCGGAAACACCGTGCCCGGCGGCAGCGGCAGCATCCGCTCCTCCGGCGACGTGTAGCTGATGGTGCCGGGGCCACCGGTCTTTTCGAGCGTGGCCGTCCCCTCGACCAGCTCGGTCACCGCCGTGTCCGTCGTCTGGCGCATGCGGAAGCGCATCGACAGGCCGTCCTTGCTTTCGAGCGTCACGTAATCGGACACCATCTCGATATCCTGGCCATCCCGGTTGGAGGTGACGATCGTCAACCGCTGCCGGCTGGCCCAGGAGTCACACGCATCGGTGATCTCATACGCCATGGTGCCGCGCGCGTTCGTCACGTTCGAGTTTCCCGGATGCGACCGGTCCATGGTGAGGGTGTACAGCGCCTCATGCCCCGCCAGCGCGATCGGCTCCACCGCTAGGGCGGGCGCTGCCAGCATGGTGCTGATAAGAAGCCACGAGTGCATACGCATGCCAACATCTCCGACGAACGAATGCAGGACATAGGCGCACCTGAGCAGGACTGCCAGAGTGGATGCGCGGGCCGTCATCGCGAGCCCGCTTGGGCGTGGCGATCCAGGGGCCACTGGACGGCGTTTTGTCCCTGGATTGCTTCGGCCAAGCGGCCTCGCAATCACGGGGCTACGCTGGCTTCAGCTTTGGTGCCACATCGAGCTTAAGGCTCAACTCCTTCAACCGCTTCTCATCGACCGGTGCCGGGGCCCCCATCATCAGATCCTCACCCTGCTGGTTCAGCGGGAACAGGATCACCTCGCGGATGTTCGGCTCGTCCGCCAGCAGCATCACCATCCGGTCGATGCCGGGTGCCGAGCCGCCGTGTGGGGGCGCGCCATAGCGGAACGCGGCCAGCATGCCGCCGAACCGCGCCTCCACCTCGGTTTCGGGATAGCCCGCGATCTCAAACGCGCGGATCATGATGTCCGGGCGGTGGTTGCGGATGGCGCCCGATGACAGCTCGATCCCGTTGCAGACGATGTCGTATTGATAGGCTTTGATCGTCAGCGGATCTTGGGTGTTCAACGCCTCCAGCCCGCCTTGCGGCATACTGAACGGGTTATGGCTGAAATCGATCAGCCCGGTGTCTTCGGCCCGTTCATACATCGGGAAATCGGTGATCCAACAGAACTTGAACTCACCCTGCCCGATCAGCCCGAGCTCGGTCCCGATCCGGGTGCGCACCTGGCCCGCGAACTTTGCCGCCTCGTCCCGCTGGCCGGCGGCAAAGAACACCGCGTCGCCGGCTTGGGCCCCACATACCGTCCGGATCGCCTCGATCCGCTCCGCCTCCAAATTCTTGGCGATCGGCCCGCGGCCGCCATCCTCCTCGAAAATGATGTAGCCGAGCCCGCCCGCGCCCTCGGTCCGCGCCCAGTCGTTCAGCTTATCGAAGAACCCGCGCGGACGCGGCCCGGCCCCCGGTGCCGGCACCGCCCGGACCACCCCGCCGCTGGCGACGATCCGCGCGAACAGGCCGAAGCCCGAGCCCGCAAACTGCGCCGTCACATCCGTGACCCGGAGCGGGTTGCGCAAATCCGGCTTATCCGAGCCATAATCCAGCATCGCCGTCTCATACGGAATGCGCGGGAAGGGCGCAGGCGTCACCGCCCGCCCGCCGCCGAACTCGCGGAAAATGCCCTCCATCACCGGCTCCAGCGTCGCGAATACGTCCTCCTGGGTGACGAAACTCATTTCGAAATCGAGCTGATAGAACTCCCCCGGGCTCCGGTCGGCCCGGCTCGCCTCGTCGCGGAAACACGGCGCGATTTGGAAATACCGGTCGAACCCGGCCACCATCGCTAGCTGTTTGAACTGCTGCGGCGCCTGTGGCAGCGCATAGAACGTGCCGGGATGGTTGCGGCTCGGCACCAGGAAATCGCGGGCGCCTTCGGGGCTGGACGCGGTCAGGATCGGCGTCTGGAACTCGGTAAACCCCTGGCCGATCATGCGGCTCCGAATGCTGGCGATGACGCCGGCGCGGAGCATCATGTTCTTATGCACCTTGTCCCGGCGCAGATCGATGAACCGGTATTTCAGCCGCAGCTCATCCGGGTATTTTTCGTCGCCCGCCACCTGGATCGGCAGCACGTCGGCTGCGGATTGCACCTCCAGCGTCTCCACCACCAGCTCGATCGCACCGGTCGGCAGCCGCGCATTGGTGGTTTCAGCCGAACGCGGCACGACCTGTCCGGTCACGGTGATCACGCTCTCGACCCGCAATCCCTCGGCCATCGCGAACGCGGCCGACCCGGACGGCAGCACGCATTGCGTCATGCCGTAATGGTCGCGCAAATCGATGAACAACAGCCCGCCATGGTCCCGCTTGCTATGCACCCAGCCCGAGAGCCGCGCGGCCGCGCCGGAATCGGTGGCGCGCAGGGCGCCGCAGGTATGAGTACGGTAGGCGTGCATGGGCATCAATCCTCGGGCAAGGCCGCAAACAACCCACCCCCCTTTCCGGTGTCAAGTCACAGGCTGGTTCGGCGCCTGCGTCAGCGCCGGGCCATGACGATGGTGGTGCAGGCGCTTTCGAGCTTGGCCATCTCCCGCGCCGGCGCCATCCGGATTTGCAGCCGCCGGTCGTCGCCGCGGATGATGGGGCAATAGGGGTCCGGCTGATCCAGCACATCCAGCAACCGCCGCCGCCCGGCGCAGCCGCCATGGCATGCGGCCTCGTGCCTGCATCCCACACACGCGCCGGGGAGGGAGCGGGCATCCACGAACGGGGCGGTTTCGGTGATGGCGCCGCCCAGGCCCAGCAGCACCTCCATCGGCGCACCGCCGCCGGGCCAATAGACGCAGGGCTGCACCGTGGCGCGGGGGGTGACGCGCACGGTGGCCACGCCGCATCCGCCGGCCCGGGGCGGCAAACCGGCCATGGCGCGGACCAGCGGCTCGCCGATCGCGATCACGTCCGTGCGGGCGAATAGGGCGGCGAAACCGTCCCAATATTCGTCATAGGTCAGCGCGAACGTGTCGGTCCGCACGGCCTGATACACGTTCAGCCGCAACGGGGCGTCGAACGCGGCCGCGACCTCGGCCACGTCCGCCAGCCGGTCGTAATTGGTGCGCATCATGACGGCGATGATGGTGACGCCCACGCCCAGCCGCCGGCAACGCGCGGCCTGTTCTTGGACCAGATCCCAGTTGCCGGCGCCGCGCTGCGCGTCTTGCCCGGCCCGCGTTGCGTAATCGAGCGAGAATTCGACCTCGGTGAACGCCCGGACATCCTCATCCCGCAGCACGGCGATCGAGTGGCCGTTCGACGTGATGGTGAGCTTGACCGGCTGCGCGCGGAGATAGGCCAGCAACGCCGCGAACTCCGGGTGCATGCCGTTCTCGCCGGTGCCGAGGTTGACGGAGCGGACCGGCAGCCGTTCCATGACATTGCGGACCTGATCAAGCGTCAGCCGGTCGGTGCGGGCCGGGTCCCGGTAACAGAAGGAGCATGCGAGGTTGCACTCGTTGGTGAGCCCAAGCCCCAATGAGAACCGTGTCTCCACCATACCGTCTGCCATGCGGTTTGATAGGCCGATCCATGCAACCTGACCAGGACCCGGCGCGCTGGGACGCCCACGTGGCGGGGTATGAGCGCGTGTTCGAGCCGTTGACCGGCCAGTTTGCCAGTCATGCGCTGCGGGCGTTGGCGCCGCTGGCGGGGCTGGATGTGCTCGATTTGGGCGCCGGTGCGGGCGGAGCGGCGCTGTTGGCGGCGCGGGCCGGGGCGCGGGTGACCGCCATCGATGCGTCGCCCGGGATGGTGGCACGGATTGCTGAGCGTGCGGCGGCGCTGCCGGTCACGGCATCGGTGCAGGACGGTATGGCGCTGACCCTTGCGGATGCGAGCATGGACCGGGCGCTGTCCTGTTTCGGGGTCGTGCTGTTCCCCGATCCCAGCCGTGGCATGGCCGAGCTGCATCGCGTGCTGCGGCCCGGTGGGCGTGTGGCGATCGTCACCTGGACCGAGCCGCACCGCTACGAGCTGGCCGCGCGCCTGCGTGACGCGACCATTTCCGTCCGCGGCGAGCCACCCGCCGGCGAGCTGCCGGCCCAGCTCCGCTTCATCGACCCGGCGCGTCTCATTGCGTTGGCGGCCGACGCCGGGTTCACCGCGGTCCGGGTCGAGCGGGTCGAGGCGACGCTGCATTACCCGTCCGCCATCGGACTTGCCGCGGCGCTCGGCTTCGCACCGGGGATGGCGGCGATGCTGGACGCGCTCGGCCCGGACCGGGCGGCGGTGTTGGATGCATTTACCGCCGGGTTGGTGCGGGATTTTGGCAAGGGTCCCGTCACGCTCGGGGCCGTCGCCCATCTCGCCATCGGAGGGCGGACCTGATAGCGATTGACCGCTCTTTTTGCCGGTGGTGGGTTACCCGAGCGTAACCCACCCTACGAGGCTGTGAATCTTTGTCGATTGGGCTGGCGGGTATTGGCGAGGTGACGTGCGATGTGATTCGATGCGGTAACACATCGTGGGGG
>JAYVOF010000254.1:0-19729 GCA_043758105.1 Rhodospirillales bacterium
GAGGGATACTTAATCCTATACGACGTTCGTCCCGACACCGGCGATTCCACAACCGCCGGTGACATTATCCTGCTTGCGGTCTGTCCGCCCGGCATCGACAGCCGCGCGTTAGCCTGAGCCGCCCTTCATCCAATCCGGCATCGTCCGGCGGAACCGCGGGTCGCCGTGGCCGGTGGACGGGTCGAGCGGTGCCGCCGGGCCGCCCGCCGCCACCGGGCGATCGGCAAACCGTCCGTGCTGCAGCAGCCGGTCATACAGCACCAACGCGCCGGCCACGGCCAAATTCAGCGCGAACCGGGTGGGGATGCGCACCACGTGCCGGCACTCTGCCCGGAGTGCCGCCGATAGGCCGTCGCGTTCGGGGCCCAGCACATACGCCGCATTCAACGGATGCCGGAATGACGGGAGGTCGACCGCGTCGTCCAGCAGCTCGATCCCCACCAGCACGCATTCCCGCGGCAGGTGGATGCCGGGCACGTCGGGAAAGCGCCAGAGGGGCACGTGGCTCGGCGTGTCCGCGGTGTCTGCCCGGCGTCCGGCGCGGGCGTCCCAGCCGCCGCCGATGGTGAAGCAGAACGACGCGCCGAACGCGTGTCCGGTCCGCAACAGCGCGCCCATGTTGGCCGATTTTGAGACGCCCTCTGCGCCGATGCCGAAATATCCCCGTGAGCGCATAGCCCCGCATAACGTGAAGGGGGCGCTTGACCAAGGGCTTCGCATACCTTACGTAAGCGTCACCCTGCTGACGGAGCCGCCGTGACACCGTTGTTCACTATTGGTGAGCTCGCGACCGAGTTCTCGCTCTCGCCTCGTGCCATTCGGTTTTATGAGGATCAAGGCTTGCTGGCGCCACAGCGCGTGGGGGCGAACCGGGTGTATTCCAAGCGCGATCGCGCGCGGCTGCAGCTGATCTTGCGCGGGAAGCGTCTGGGTTTTTCGCTGTCCGACATCCGCGAGTTTCTGGACCTTTATGACGTGGACCGGACAAAAGGCCGTCAAATGGCCATGACGTTGTCGGCCACCCGCGCGCGGATCCATGATCTGGAACAACAGCTCGAGGACATCACCATCACGTTGGCCGAGCTGCGGGATATGGAGGAAGAACTCCTCGCCTACATTCTGGCTAGTGACGAGACGCATGAGAAAGGCGCCCAATTATGACCGCCAGTTCCACTCAGGCCGTGATCGTGGGCTTTGCCCGCTCCCCGTTCACCCCGGCCGGCAAGGGCGCGTTATCCCGGGTGCGTCCGGACGATCTGATGGCGCAGGTCGTGCGCGTGTTGCTCGAGCGGACCGGCGCCAAGCCCGAGGATATCGAGGACGTCATCATCGGCTGTGCGTTTCCAGAGGGCGAGCAGGGGTTCAACATCGGCCGGGTAGTCGGTTTCCTGGCCGATCTGCCCATCACGGCGGCCGGCACGCAGATCAATCGCTGGTGCGGCAGTTCCATGAGCGCCATCCACATGGCGGCGGGGGCCGTCGCGGCCGGGGCGGGTGAGCTGTTCGTCTGCGGCGGGGTGGAGAGCATGAGCCGGGTGCCGATGCTGGGGTTCAACCCGGTGCTGAACCCGCGCCTCAGCAAGGAAAAGCCGGATAGCTATATCGGCATGGGCATGACGGCGGAGAATTTGGCCGAGCGCTATCAGATCGACCGGCATGCGCAGCAAGCGTTTGCGGTCACCAGCCAGCAACGCGCGGCGGCGGCGGCTTCGGGCGGGCTTTTCCACGACGAGATCGTGCCGATCATGACCAAGGGCGGCATAGTGGACCACGACGGCTGCATTCGCGCGGATACGACGGACGAGGCGCTGTCGAATCTAAAGCCGGCGTTCCTCGCGAGCGGCACGGTGACGGCCGGCACCAGCTCGCCGTTGACCGACGGCGCGGCGGCCGTGCTGGTGGCGAGTGCGGCCTATGCGGAAAAGCATGGCCTACCGGTGTTGGCGCGTATTCAAAGCATGGCTGTCGCCGGTTGTGCCCCGGATATCATGGGCATCGGCCCGGTGCCGTCCACGCGCAAGGCGCTGGCGCGGGCGGGATTGGCGATCGAGGCGATGGACGTGATCGAGCTGAACGAGGCGTTCGCCGCGCAGGCGTTGGCGGTCGAGCGGGACTTGATGCTGGATCATGGGAAGGTGAATTTGGACGGCGGCGCCATCGCGTTGGGCCATCCGCTAGGCGCTTCTGGGGCGCGGATCACCGGTAAGGCCGCGTCACTTTTGGCCCGCACCGGCGGCAAGTATGCGCTGGCGACGATGTGCGTCGGCGGCGGGCAGGGTACGGCCACCATCCTGATGCGGGCCTAAGCGATGGCCATCGAACGCTGCGCCGTATTGGGTGCTGGGCTGATGGGGGCCGGCATCGCCGCGCATTTGGCCAATGCCGGGTTGCCGGTGCTGTTGCTGGACATGGAGGACCGCGCCCGCGGGGCGATCGAAAAGCTCAAAAAAGCCGATCCGCAGCCGCTGATGACGCCCGATGCCGCGCGCCTGATCACGCCGGGCAGCTTCGACGATCTGTCGGGGCTCGCCGCGTGCGACTGGATCATCGAGGTGATCGTCGAGGACTTGGCCGCCAAGCGGGCGATGTATGACCGGATCGAGGCGGTGCGAAAGCCCGGCAGCATCGTCAGCTCCAACACCAGCACGATTCCGCTGCGGAGTTTGGTGAAAAAGCAGTCGGATGGTTTCCGCGCCGATTTCTGCATCACGCATTTTTTCAATCCGCCGCGATATATGCGGCTGCTGGAGCTGGTCACCGGCCCGGACACGCGGCCGGAGGTTGGCACCGAGATCGCCAGGCTGTGCGACGTGCGGCTCGGGAAGGGTGTGGTCCAGTGTCATGACACGCCGGGTTTCATCGCCAACCGGATCGGCACCTATTGGATCACGGCGGCGGTGAACGAGGCGATCGCGCGGGGCCTGAGCGTCCAGGAGGCGGACGCGGTGCATCGTCCGATGGGCGTGCCGAAAACCGGGGTGTTCGGCCTGGTGGATCTGGTCGGGCTCGACCTCATGCCGCTCGTCGCCCAATCGCTGCTGATGAGCCTGCCGATGGACGACGATTACCGGCGGATTTTCACGGTGCAGCCGCTGCTGATGCGCATGATCGCCGAGGGGAATATCGGACGTAAGGGCAAGGGCGGCTTCTACCGCATGACCAAGGCGCGCGTGAAGGAATCGATCAACCTCGTCACCGGCGACTACGCCCCGGCGGAGAAGCCGCGGCTGGAAGCGGTGGAGGCGGGGCGTAAGGATGTGCTCGCGCTCGTGCAGCATCCGAGCCCGGCTGGCGAATACGCCAAGGCCGTATTGGTGCAGACCCTGGCGTATGCGGCGTCCCTGGTGCCGGCGATTGCGGATGATATCCCGAGCGTCGATCAGGCGATGCGGCTGGGCTATGCCTGGGGTCACGGACCGTTCGAGCTGATCGATCGGTTGGGGGCCGGATGGCTGGCGGATGAGCTTGTGGCCTCGGGCCGACCGGTGCCGCCGTTGCTGGCGCATAAATTGCCGTTTTACCGGGTGGAAGCCGGGCAGCTCGAATGCCTGACGGTGGCCGGGGTCTATGCGCCCGTGCGTCGCGCCGAGGGCGTGCTGCTGTTGGCGGATGTGAAGCGCGCGTCGCACCCCGTGCTGCGCAACGGGTCGGCCAGCGTGTGGGATGTGGGGGACGGCGTGTTGTGCTTCGAGTTCACCAGCAAGATGAACTCGATCGACCCGGATATTATGGGGTTATTGGTCAAGGCAGTGGGGCTTGCGGCCGAGTCCTACAAGGGCATGGTGATCTATAATGAGGGCGAGAATTTCTGCGTCGGCGCCAATCTCGGTATCGCGATGTTCGCCGCCAACGTGGCCGCCTGGCCGGTGATCGAGCAGCAGGTCGCGGGCGGGCAGGCGGCGTATAAGGCGCTGAAATACGCGTCCGTCCCGGTGGTGTCGGCACCGTCCGGCATGGCGCTGGGCGGCGGGTGCGAGATCCTGATGCACTCGTCGGCGGTGCAGGCGCATGGCGAAACCTATACCGGGCTGGTGGAGGTGGGCGTCGGCCTGTTGCCGGGCTGGGGCGGGTGCAAGGAATTGCTGGCGCGCTGGCAGGCGAACACAGCGATGCCGCGCGGGCCGATGCCCGCGGTGGCGAAGGCGTTCGAGATTATTTCGACGGCGCAAGTCAGCAAGTCCGCGGCGCAGGCGGTGGGACTGGGATTTTTGCGTCCGACGGACGGCATCACCATGAACCGGGACCGGTTGTTGTTCGACGCCAAGGCGAAGGTTCTGGCGTTGGCGGAGGGGTATCACCCGCCGAAACCGGCCGAATACCGCCTGCCGGGGCCCGGCGGCCGGGTGGCGTTGGATTTGGCCGTGGACGGGTTCGCGGCCCAGGGGAAGGCCACGCCGCATGACGTGGTGGTGAGCAAGGCGGTGGCGCGGGTGCTGACGGGCGGTGATGCGGATGCGTTGGATGTATTGAGCGAGGACGACATTACGTCATTGGAACGCGAGGGCTTCATGGCGCTGGTGCGTAACCCGGCGTCCCTGGCCCGAACCGAGCATATGTTGGCGACGGGTAAGCCTTTACGGAATTGACGTTTTTTTGGTGAGGGAAACGACACGCGCTATTTGGGCCGGTGCCGGTTGCTTCCCTCACCCCGGCCCTCTCCCGAAGGGAGAGGGGGAAGAAAGCAGGAGGTTTTATGGCAACTTATACCGCACCGCTTCGCGACATTCGTTTCGTCATGCATGAGCTGCTGGATAGTTCCAGCCTGCAATTTTTGCCGGGCTATGAGCAGGCCACGCCGGAGTTGATGGATGCCGTGATCGAAGAGGCGGCCAAGCTTAGTCAGAATGTGCTGTTTCCACTCAATTTGTCCGGGGACGCCGAGGGTTGCACCTATGAGAATGGGGTGGTCCGTACGCCGAAGGGATTCAAGGAGGCCTATAAGACGCTGATCGAGGGCGGCTGGACGTCGCTGTCGTGCGATCCGGATTACGGCGGGCAGGGCATGCCGAAGATGGTCGGCACCGTGTTCGAGGAGATGGTCAGCAGCGCCAACCTCGCATTCGGCATGTATCCGGGCCTCAGCCACGGCGCCTATCGTGCGCTGCACGCCCACGCATCGGATGAATTGAAGGCGGCGTATCTGCCGAAGCTGGTGGATGGCACCTGGTCCGGCACGATGTGCTTGACCGAGCCGCATTGCGGCACCGACCTCGGCCTGATCCGCACCAAGGCGGAGCCGCAGGACGACGGGAGTTACCGCGTCAGCGGCACCAAGATCTTCATCAGCGCCGGCGAGCATGATCTGACGGAGAACATCCTGCATCTCGTGCTAGCCAAGCTCCCGGGCGCGCCGCCGGGCACGAAGGGCATCAGCCTGTTCCTCGTGCCGAAATTTCTGCCGACGCCGGAGGGCACGCCCGGCATGCGCAACGGCCTGATGTGCGGCAGCATCGAGCACAAGATGGGCATCAAGGCGTCCGCCACCGCGGTCATGCATTTCGACGACGCGACCGGTTGGCTGGTGGGTCCGAAGCATGGCGGCATGAAAGCCATGTTCACCATGATGAACGCGGCGCGGCTAGCGGTCGGCATGCAGGGCTTGGGTGTGGCGGAGACGGCGTATCAGTCCGCGGCGATGTATGCCAAGGACCGTCGCCAGGGTAAGTCCCTGGCTAAGGGCGAACCGTCCAGGGAAGCCGCGGACCCCATCATCGTGCATCCGGATGTGCGGAAGATGCTGCTGGAAAGCCGCTCCATGGTGGAGGCCGGGCGGGCGCTGAGTTATTGGGTCGGCCTCGAATTGGACCGGGCCGAGCACCATCCGGACCCGGCCGCGCGGCAGGAGGCGGATGATTTCGTCGCGCTGCTGACGCCGATCGTGAAGGCGGCGCTGACCGATTTAGGTTCGGAGGCGGCCAACAGCGCCGTGCAGGTGCTGGGCGGACATGGCTATGTGCATGAATGGGGCATCGAGCAATTGGTGCGGGATGCGCGGATTGCGCAAATTTACGAGGGCACCAACGGAATCCAGGCGCTGGATTTGGTCGGCCGCAAGCTCGGCCAGGACGCCGGGCGGCTGTTGCGCCGGTTCTTTCATCCGGTGAGCGAGTATCTCGAGGCGCATGCCGGCGATGCGGCGCTGGCGCCCTATGTCGGCCCGACCGCGAAGGCGTTCGGACGGTTGCAGCAGGCGACCATGACCGTGGCGCAGCGCGGCCTGGCCCGGCCCGAGGAGGCGGCGGCGGCGGCCACGGATTATCTGCGCCTGTTCGGCCTGGTAGCAATGGGCTTTATGTGGTGCCGCATGGCGGAGGTGGCGGGCGAAAAGCTGCGGGCAGGCGCCAACGGGGAGGCCGCGTTCTATCAGGCGAAGCTCGACGTCGGCGCGTTCTTCATGGCGCGAGTCTTGCCGCGGCATTCGGTGCATTTTCAGGGTGTTATGGCGGGCGGTGAGACGCTGACGCGAATGGCGGCCTCCGCGTTTTAATCTGCCGGTTCTTTTAATCTGCCGGTTCGGTCTGGGTGGGTCCGGTGATGCGTTGCCGGCGCAATGCCGTGATCGCGGTCTCGATCACCCGGCGTTCCGGTCCGGGCGGGGAGCCTACCGCGAGCCAGCACAGCGCTTGCGTGCCCATTCCGGTCAAGATCGTCGCAATGCCGATCGCGATACCCTCCGTCAGGGCCAGGGCGGGCGGTAATGAAACCGGCTGCCAGCCGAGCCCGGTGAGGAGCAGGACCGCCGCAGCCGTGCTGCCGCCGATCGCCACCCGGAGGAAGCCGCCCACATTGTCGCGCCACCGCGGGTCCTCGACATGGCCAAGCTGGGTGAGGAATAGCGCGGCCTCGATGATTACGGCACCGACCGCGACCAACGGGGCCAGGTCCGCATGCCCGCTCCGAACCGTGACGACCATGGCGATGCTCTTGGCAATGGCCGACCCGGCGATGGCAAAGAAATTGCGCCGCACCTGCCCCTGTGCCGTCAGTACAGAGGACGTGACCCAGGCGATCGGCGATACGCAGCACAGCCAGGCGAAGGTCGCGATCATCGGCCGCGCCGCCTCCCATTTCAGGCCCAGCAATCCGGTGACGATGTGCCCTGACGTGGCCGAAATCCCGATGGACATTGGCACGACCACGGTCAACAGCGCCGCGATGATGCCCAGGGCCAGGCTCGCAATATCGGTTCCGCGGTGCCGGGCAAGCGACAGGCCGGAATAGAGTGCACGCATAGCCGGTCCCACCAGCTCGGTCACCGGCAAGGTCGCGATCTCGGCCGCGAACAGATAGACGCCGAGGCGCGCGGAGCCCAGGACCGGGCCCAAAATGACCGCGTCGCTGCGTTCCCAGACCAGGCTCGCGATGCTGCTGGCCCAGACCCAGGCGGAAAATCCCATCAGGCTGCGCCAATGGGCCAATGACGGGCGAGCCCGGTACGGGTGGATGACATAGGTGAGCACGAGCCGTGTCGCCGCGCCGACCACGGTACCCAAAACCAGGGCGCGGTAATCCCCCCACAGCCAGGCCAGGACCATGGTCACCGTAAACTGTAACAATCGGGGCAGCAAAAGCAGCCGGAACTCCAGATCGAACCGGATCGTCCGCCGGAATTCGACGATGCCGATATTCTCGAAACCGGTCATGACGGCGACGCCCGCCAGCAGCATCAGCACGCCGGCCAGCCGCGGCTCCCCGAACCATTGGGCGGCCGGGCCGGCGCCCAGGGCGATCAGCGCGCCGGTTCCCAGGCCGCGCAGGGCCTGCAGCGTGAAGGCGGTGTCGAACCAGGTCTCCCCGGTATCGGGACGCCGGACCAGGGCGTCCGCGACGCCAAGGCTGGAGACGGAGTTGATCGCGGCCGTGAATGTCGCCGCCATGGCCACGATGCCGAAATCGGCCGGCACCAGCAGATGCGCCAAAATCAGAGTGCTCGCGAGGCCCAAGGCGCGTGTCGCCATCTGCCAGCCGATCAGCCAGCCGGCACCGCGGGCGGTCCGCCGTGTGACCTCCGTGTCATGATCGGTCACGGACCGTGCTCCTCAGCCGGCTTGCATGGCGGCGTTGTAGAGGATGCAATCCACGTCGAACATCTCCGGGAAGTGGGCGTCATTGCTGCGGATAAACGCACTCGGCTCGAAGCCGCGGGTTTGCAGGGCTCCGATCATTTGGGCGTAGTCGGGGGCACCCTCATACAAATGGCGCATCGCTAGCTCCGTCTGGACGCCCACGAAACGGGACAGGACGGTGCCTGCCCCCTCGACGATCGCCATCTCATTGCCCTGAGTGTCCATCTTGAGGAACGGACGGCGGAAGCCGAGTTGGGTTTGCCACTTGGTGAACTCCGATTCGAGGGTCGCGCGTTGGACCGTGACATCGCGTGTGGTCGTGTTTTGCCCCTTGAACTGCCCCGGCTGATCGGCAACCGGCGTGCGAAGCGAGCTGAATTGATCCTCCGCGGCGATGTGGAACACCGCCGGGCCCGCCTCCCGGTCGAGCGCCAGCTCCTCGATGAACCAGCGTCCGTCTTGGATGACCCGGGGACGCTTGCGCATCCGGTCCGCCAGGTCCGGGATAGGTTCGTAGGAAATAATTGGACCCCGATAGCCGACCGAGTCCCGCAACATGGTTGCGTATTGCCCATCATTGGCACCGACATCGAACACGCAATCCACGTTCAGATGCTTGAACAGCCGCGTGAGATGGATCTGTTCGGACGCGGAAATCACATCCCGGGGAGCCAGCACAAGATTGCCAGACAGTCTCTCGATCAGGTTCGCGATCCGTCGTTTCAAGGACGGCACCGCCCGATCCGCTGATGTGTATGAATCCATGGCCCGATCATCTCCCAAATTATTTAATTTTTTGCGAATTTTCATCGCGGCGCCGGCTGCGTCATCAAAGTCACGGCACGACGCTCCACGATCGCCGTGTCATAGCGCGCCGCCATGGTGACGCGCGCGGCCCGGCCAAGGCGTGGGCAGGCGGCGTCATCGTGCAACAGGGCGACGCATGCCTCGGCAATCCGCCGGTCCGTTTCCCGGATCAGGATGTCGGTGCCATCCGTGAAATCCAATCCCTCCGCCCCGATCCGCGTGCTGACCATCGGGCGCGCATAGGCCGCGGCCTCGACCAGCTTGAGGCGGGTGCCGCTCCTCTGCAGCAACGGGCAGCATACCAGGCGCGTTTCAGCATACAGCTCCGGGAGGCCGGCCACGAAGCCGCGATACTCGACCCCCTCGATCCCGTCGGACCGGGAGGGCAGCCGGTCCGTGCCCTGGCCGGCCAGAATAAGCCGCGCCTGTGGCACGGCCACGCGGATCGCGGGCCAGATACGCCGCGCCAACCGCTCGGCCGCGTCGTGGTTCGGCCCGTAGGTGCAGGCCCCCAGGAACAGGATGGCGGGCGCGGAGCCGAGCCCCGGCGGGTCCTGCGGCAGCGCCACGGCGTTCGGGAGGACGGTCACGGACGGTCCGAACCCCAAGCGGGCGAGGTGGGCGCGATCGATCTCCGAGCATACAGTTGTGACGGTCGAGAGCCGGACACCCCGGTATTCGGCGGCGAGCAGCGCCGGCAGCTGCAGCAGCCCCGCCACCTGACCGGCCGATAGCCCGGCGGTACCCCAGCGCAATTTATGCTCGACGTCGTTGAGGTCGAGCATCAGCCGCCGTGGGCGGCAGCTTCTGTGCAACACCGGGATCATCGCCTCCAGCCGATCCACTAGGACGAGGTCTGGATCGGCCCCGAGATGGCGGGAAATGTCGGCGATGAGCGCGTGGCCGCCATATCCCCGAAATGCAGGTTGTTCCGATACAGATACCATACCGGAGACATAATGATTCCACAACGTTTCCCGCCGGGTGTGCCGTGGGGTCAGGTGGACATGGAGCGGGATGCCCCAAAACTCCGATTGGTCCCGGTCCAGCGCAGCGGCATCATCCCCGCGCGCCATCAATGCGGGCGGCACGATATGCACGATGTCGATGCGATCCGAAACCTGCGCCAAGGCCCTCAGCCACAGGCCGACGCGCCGGTGCATTCCGCCCCGGTCCTCCTCGGAAGACGGCGGTAGCATCGGGCTAAGGACGAGGGCGCGCCCGGTTTTGCCGTTGTTCGTGGTGGACATGTGGAGAGATGCCAGGCTTTGATCAAAAACTAAGAAATTAGTAGGATCGTAGCGCAGAATACCCTCGAACGGAATTGCTTGATTTTTCTCGTTTTTGTCGTTGTGAGAGAAGCTGCTGATGCGGTCCGCCGGGGGTGGATTGACGCTCGCGCGCCGGTGACGGACCGTTGGGTTCACGTGTCGAAGGCGCGGTCATGATGTCCCCCAGACTTTTCCGCAGCGCGCTGCTGCTCTGCAGCCTATCCCCGGTCGTGGCGCGGGCGGAGGTCAGCCGGTTCGATACTCTGTCCCGCGAACAGCCGGGCCTGCAGGGCCGGGCCTTCGGCGCGGCTGGCACGGCCGAGAAAATCACCGGGCGGGCGACGATCAGCCTCGATCCCACCGATCCGCATAACGCCGTGATCGCCGACCTCGACCTCGCGCCGCGCACCGAGGCGGGCCGTGTGGAGGCGGTGACGGACGTCGTGATCCTGCGGCCACAGCACCCGAACGGCACGCTGTTGTTCGAAGTGCTGAACCGCGGGCGGAAGCTGATGCCGGGCTGGATGGATGACACGGACGCGGTGACGGGCACCCGGCTCGAACGGGCAGAGGATGCGGGTCGCGGGTTCCTGCTGGGCCAAGGCTACACCATCGTTTGGGCCGGGTGGCAGGCGGATGCGCCGGGTAATCCGGGGATCAAGATCACGGTGCCGTCTGTGCCCGGCGTCACCGGCCCGTCGCGGGAGGAGTGGAGTTTCGCCGACACGGCCAGCCCGAAACGGGTGAGTCTCAGCTATCCGATCGCCGACCGTGCCAGCCTCCAGCTCACGGTCCGGCCCCGCGCGGATGACGCGCGCATCACGCCCGAGGGCCTGGCGTTCACGGTCGTCGATGACACCACGATCGAGATCACCCGCCCGCCAGCTCAGCCGGCGGACGCGCTTTATGAGGTGACCTATACCGCCCGGGATCCCCGGGTGATGGGCATGGGCCTGGCGGCGATTCGCGATGTCACGGCGTTTCTGCGGCATGAACCCGGGCCACAAAACCCCCTCGCGGACCGCCTGCCGTCGCGCGCGATCGGCCTGGGCATCTCCCAGTCCGGCCGCGTGCTGCGGGACGCGCTGTATTTTGGCATGAACCAGGACGAGGCTGGGCGGATCGTGTTCGACGGGATGATGCCGCTGATCCCCGGGGCCCGGCGCAGCTTCACCAACGCCCGCTTCGCCCAGCCCGGGCGCAATCCCGGCCCGCAATTCGACCGGCTGTTCCCGGTTCTGCAATTCCCGTTCACCTATGCGGTGATGAACGACGCGGTGAGCGGACGGCGGGACGGAATTTTGCTGCGGTGCGCCCAAACCAATACATGTCCGCGGACCATGCAAATGGACTCGGAGTTCGAATACTGGGGCTCGGAGGGGAGCCTGCTGGTGACGGACACGCGCGGCAACCACATCGACCTGCCGTCCAGCGTCCGCGCCTATATGCTGGCCGGCGCGCCGCATGCGAGCGCCTGGAATATGGTGGTGAGCCGCAACCCGGTCTGCGCCCTGCCGCTTAACCCCGTGAGCGCCGGCCCGGCGCTGCGCGCGTTGCTCACGGATTTGCAGGCCTGGATCGCCGATGGGGTCGAGCCGCCCAGCAGCCGGGTGCCCACCCTTGCGGCGGGCACGCTGGTCCCGGCGGCCGAGGTGTATCCGGTGCCGATCCCGGGCCTGAAATACCATGAGCAATACGCCCGTGCCGACTGGATCGTCCCCGGGACCAAGCTGCCGGCGGTGCGCGGCATCTATCCGCAATACCTGCCGCGCGCCGGGTCCGACGGGAACGCGATCGCCGGGCTGCGCCTGCCGATGCTGGCGGCACCGCGGGCGACCTACACCGGCTGGAACCCAGTCGTGGGCGCAGAAGGGGAGCAGGATTTGTGCACGCAACTGGGCGGAGCCGTGCCGTTCGCCGCGACGCGCGCGGAGCGGGACGCGGCAGGCGATCCGCGCCCGTCGCTGGCCGAACGATATCCCACCCCAGAATCCTATGTTGACGCCGTGCGGGCGGCGGCAGCGCATCTGGTGGCGGACCGCCTGCTGCTGCCCGAAGACGCGGAGCAGGCCGTTGACGCCGCCCGGGCCGGCACGCTGGCGCGACTGGTTGCAAAATAGGTGGGTCGTTCTTCATTTTAGCTCTATGCACCGTCCGGACTATCGCATAGAATAATCAATAAGATATTAAAATAAATACTAAATCACATTCCCGGCTCCCGCAGGAGGTTGCCCACATGACACTTTTGACCGTCGCCGCAAACACGCGGTGGATCATGGCCGCTTCAGTATTCGCCGTCTGCGTCAGTGTGACAGCCCCGGCTCAGGCCACGGTGCTAACCTATGACTTCACCGCCACCGCCAACGGGGGCGCGCTCAACGGCAACGTGTTCAAGGGCGTGCTCACGGTCGATCAGGCGAGTGTCGTGGCGCTTCAGGGTGCCGCGACGATAATCTCGTTGAATGTGCTGGGGGTTATCGTGACCGGCTCCGAGGGATTGTTCGGCCAAACGCCGCAAGCCACGTTCATGGCAGACGGCACGTTGAATAGTTTGGCAAACTTCGTCGTTGCCGGCCCGGCCCGCGCCGCATCACAGGGGTTCAGCCCGGTCACCCCGTTGCCGAGTCCGATCACGTCGATCCTGTTCGATGGCCGGTTCAACTACGGCACCGACCCCAACAAGGGAGAGATCTTCACCGGTGGAGCGGTCTCCGGCACCGTCGAGGCCATGGCCGTGCCGGAGCCCGCCACCCTCGTGATCGCCAGCATGGGCTTGACCGCGCTAGGCCTGATGCGCCGCCGCGGCCGGTAAGCCGGCGATCAATCCCAGCAACGCAGTGGCGGCGCGGATTTGATAGCGGTCGCGGTGGCGTAAAACGTGAAAGGCGCGGTCGGGCAGGTCAAGACCGACCCGGCACAGCAACCCCACCTCGATACTCGGGCTCGCCACGGAGGCGGAGATGACCGTGGCGCCCATGTCAGCCTCCACCGCGGCGCGGACCGCCTCGTTGCTCGGTAATTCCAGCGCCACCGTGAGCTGGGACGGGTTAAGGCCAAAGCCTTCGAGCGCGGTTTCGAACACGGAACGGGTGCCGGAACCCGGTTCGCGCAGCACCCATTCGGTGTCGGTCAGCTCATGGGGATCGATGCGGGCGCGTCCGGCCCAGAGGTGTTCGGGGCCGACCACCAGCAGCATCTGGTCCCGCGCCACCGTCGTGCTGAGTAACGCCGGGTCATGGACGGCGCCCTCGACGAAACCGAGCTCGGCCGTACCGTCATGCACGATGGCGGCCGCCTGCGCGGTGTTGCCGACCGCGAGGCGGATGTCGATGCGCGGGTAGGCGCGGCGGAACTGCACCAAATACCGTGGCAGCCAATAGCTGGCGATCGTCTGGCTCGCTTGCACCGACAGCGTGCCGTGGGCGAGGCCGCCCAGCTCTGCCAGCGCCAGCTCCGCCGCCGCCGCGCGGGCCAGCACGGCGCGGGCCTCACCCAGGAACAGAGTGCCGGCCTCCGTCAGCTCGATCCCCCGTCCCACCCGGTGAAACAGCTTGGTGCCATAGCGGAGTTCCAGCGCGGCCACCGCGGCGCTGGCGGCGGATTGCGCGAGGTTGAGCGCCTGCGCCGCCCGCGTCACATGCTGCCACTCCGCCACGGCGATGAAGATACGCAGCTGCTCTAGCGTCATACGATCGTCATTTGGTCGTCATATAATGCCGAACAGCCGGGCCGCGTTGCCCGACAGGCCGGCCTTAAGCGCCTCTGGGTTAAGTCCGAGGGCGCGGAAATCCTCGACCCCCTGTTGCATCGGGCGGAACGGGTAGGACGAGCCGAACAGGAATTGATCGCGCAAAAAGCCGTTCGCCGCCTCCACATACCGTCCGGACCCGGGCATGAAGGTGTACATATCCGGTGATACATACACATTCTCGTGCCGGAACGCGACGTTCAGGATTCCGTCGATATTGGGATAAAACCCGTGACAGCAGACGATCGGCAGCTTAGGGAACAGCGCCGCCAGCCGGTCCACCGCCAGCGGGTCGTTGAAGCGCAGATCGGGCGTCGTGGGTCCGGACATCACGAACGCCGGCACGCCCAGCTCCTGGCACGCCTCGTACAGAGGCAATAGGCGCGCATCGTCGGCGTGCATCGGCTCGGCATAGAACCCGGCGTCGATGTTGACGGCGCGCAGGCCGAGCTCCCGGACCGCCCGCTTCACCTCCGCCACCGCGCCGTCCCGCCCGAGGTCCTGCGGATCCGCCGACGCCACGCCGATCAGCACGCCCTTGGAGTTCGCCACCAACTCCGATAGCGTGTCGTTGCTGATCCGCACCGTGGGTGTGCTGCGTCCCACCATCACCGCATGGCTGATCCCTGCCTTCTTGATCCGGGCAAGGTAGGATTTGAGGTCCGGCGTCTTGGTATAATGGTCCTCGCTCCGCGACCCCACCCGGCGGTTCAGCCAGCCCACCACATCATAGCTGGGCGTGCCCGGCTCGGCACCGAAGAAGGCGTGCAGGAAGGTCGGGCGGTTCCGCATATCGATGATCATTGTGCCAAAGCCTCCAACCGCTGACCGCGTGTTTCGATGCCTAACGCCAATACGAGGATGGCGGCGATGACGAATCCGCCCGCGCCCACCTCGAACGCGGCGGATTGTCCGTACTCCCGCACCAAAACCGGCACCAGGATGGGCCCGAGGATGGCGCCAACCCGGCCCGCCGCGGACGCGAGTCCGGCCCCGGTCGAGCGCGCCCGCGTCGGATACAGCTCCGGCGTATAGGCATACAGGCAGCTCCACATGCCGAACATGAAGAACTGCATCACGAACCCGGCGACGAACAGGGTGGTCTGGTCGGCCGCGTTACCATAGACCCACGCCGCCGCCGCCGCCGCCAGCAGGAACATCGCCGTGGTCGGCTTCCGGCCCCATTTTTCCAGTAGCGTCGCCGCCGTGATGAAGCCCGGGATGCCGCCGGTGGTGATGAGCGTGACGAACCCCACGGCGGTAATGGTGCTAAAGCCATGCGCCTTCAGCAGGATCGCGATCCAGGAATTAAGCCCGAAGAACCCGATCAGCGCAAAGAACCACAGCCCGAACGCCATCACCGTCCGCCGCGCGTATTCGCGCGAGAACACGGTCGCAAGCGGGCTTTGCTGCCCGCCCTCATGGGCCGGCGGCGTATAGGGCGTGGGCTCGGGCAGGGGGGTGCCCAGTCGCCGCACGACCTGCGCCTCCATCTTGGACATCGTCGCCTCCGCCTCGGCAAACCGTCCGCGTTCGGCCAGCCAGCGGGGCGATTCCGGCATGCCGCGCCGCACCAGCAGCACCACGAGCGACAGCGACCCCACGGCCACGAACACCCAGCGCCAGCCGAGATGCGGCAGCAGGAAATAGCTGATGGTGCCGGACAGGACGTAGCCGACGGCCCAAAACCCCTCCATGATCGCCACATAGCGGCCCCGGACGCTGGCGGGCACCAGCTCGGACACCATGGCCTGGGCCACCGGCGCCTCACCGCCCACGCCGACGCCGATCAGGAAGCGGCAGAGCATGAGTGTGCCGGCGCTCCAGGCCCCGGCGGCCATGAAGCTCGCGAGACCCCAGACGATCATGGTGACCTGGAACACCGCGCGCCGCCCATACCGGTCCGCCGCCAACCCGGCGATCACATTGCCCACTAATTGCCCGCCAAACGTCATGGACGCGAGCAGCCCGGCCTCGCCCGGGGTGAGCCCGAATTCCAGCACGATGGTGCCGAGCAGGAAGGCGAGCAGCGCGACATCGACCTGATCCACCAGCCACGCGGAGGCGATGATGCCGAAGATGCGCCGCTGATACCCCGTCATCGGCAGGCGCTCGAGCCGGTTGCTGATATTGGACCGGGCCGCGAGCCCCACGCCTGTCATTTCGCTCATACTAGCCTCCCACATGTCCGCACATTATGGCGGATCGATTGTTTTAGACGACGCCCAAAATCCGGATCAGCGCCACGCTGATGCCCGCTAGCACCACGAGTGACAAGGTCACCGCGCCGGTTACCCGCGCGCCGGCCTGCGCCACCACCCGGATATCGACCCCCAAACCCAGCGCCGCCATGGAGATGGTGGTGAGCACGTTGGCCGTGGTCTTGATCGGCATCAGCCACCCGTCCGGAATGCCGCCCATCGACCGCACGCCGAGCAGGAGCAAGAAACCCACGATGAACCACGGCACCAGCTGATGCACTCGGGGCCGGGCGATCGCGGACGGGGTGGAGCCATGCAACCGCGGCGCCACCAGCGACAGCGCCAGCACGACCGGCCCCAGCATCAGCACCCGTACGAGCTTGACCACGGTGCCGACCTGGTTGCTGAGCTCCCCAATCGGCAGCGTGGCGGCCAAGACCTGTGGCACCGCATAGACAGTGAGCCCGGCGATCACGCCATACTGCGTTAAGGACAGCGCGAGAATGGGGACCAGCAGCGGCAGCAGCAACACAACGATGACACCCAGCACGGCAGTAAACGCAATGGAGGACGCAATATCATCCCCATCCGCCCCAATCACCGGCGCCACCGCCGCAATGGCCGAGTTCCCACAGATCGAATTACCGCATGCCACAAGGATGGCCATCTTCTGCCTGAGCCCGAACGCCCGGCTGATGCCATAGCTGGTGCCGATCGCGACAGCCACGATGACGACAATACCCAGCAGCAACGCGGGTCCCAGCGCCAGCACGGTCCGAATACTGACGGCCGCGCCCAGCAGGACCACCGCGATCTCCAGCAGGATCTTCGCACTGAAACCGATGCCGGGCTGATAGGCCGCGCCGGGTGTCCAGAGGGTGCGGATGAGGACGCCGAGCAGGATGGCGATGACCAACGCCTCGAGATACGCCTCCCCCACCACACGCTGTTCGGCCATCTGGAGCAGTCCGGCGGCGAGGGTGACGATGGCACAGAGGGCGATGCCGGGGAGGAGGCGGGTGAGGGGGAGCATGACGGTCCTTGTGGATGACCGTGACTATGGCATGGGGGTTACATTCTTATTGGTGGTGATTTGGGATGGGACTGATCTGAAATTCAGATGGATTAATGGGCGATGACCGGACCGTTATGACGCCCGCCGATAGTCCCCGGCGCCCTTTTTGCGGAACGCCGTCTCCATCTCGCGGCGGAACCGGATGGCGTCGTTCGTCTCGTCGAACGCGACGTCCTCCCACCGCACCGGGTGGCCGGCCAGGACGGCCCGGTTCAACACCAGGTTATGCGCGAGCCCGATCGGCAGCCCACCCGCCGCCAGCGACGCCTCGGCCGGCATCAGCTTGCCATAGACCATGTAGCCGCCTTCGCCATCCAACCGCTCGCCCGGCATCAGGTCGCGCTTGGCGGTGGCCACCACGTCGCCGGCGAATCCGCGGGTAGAGCCGGTCGCCTCACCGCGCAGCATGATGCTGGCGATGGAGACCCCCAGTTCCAGCCCGATCAGATGGTAGGGCTTATACATGGCACTATAGCGCCCGGAGCTGTCGGTCTTGAGCCCGTATTGCGCGAAGCATTGGCGCACATAATCCGACGGCGCCTCGAACACCGCATAGACGCCCCAGCGCAGGTCGCGGAACACCGGGCGGCCATCCCGCTCGACCGATGAGACGACCTCGACCGTTCCCCGGTGCGGTAAGATCCCGCCGGCTCCACGCGGACGCAGCAGCTCCGGCAGATCATCCACGCCGCAGGCGGGAAAGGCGAGGCCATCCGGGGGCGGCGCCAGCCCGCAGGCATTGGCGACCGCCGCCATCTCGAGCGCCGACTTCGTGCCATCGAGGAACGAGTTGAACATCTGCGGGTTGAAATCCCCGCCCGCCACTTGCTCCTCGCTGAAACCGTAATGACCCCACACGGTCGCCGGCGTCGAGGCATGGTAGGCTGGCAGGTATTTCGTGCCCTTGCCGGCGCAAATGACCTCCAGGCCCGCCGTCCGCGCCCAATCGACCATCTCGGCGATCAACGCCGGCTGATCCCCGTAGGCGAACGAATAGAGGATCCCGGCCGCCGCCGCATGACGCGCTAGCAGGGGCCCGGCCAGCGCATCCGCCTCCACATTGACCATCACGACATGCCGCTTGTGGGTGCAACACAGCAGCGCGTGGCGGATGCCGGCCGACGGGCTGCCCGTCGCCTCGACGATCACGTCCATGCCCGGGGCGGCGATCAGCGCCTCGGCATCGTCGGTGACGAACGTCGTCCCATCCCGCCGCGCCTCGGCGAACGACGCCGCCTCCGTCCGCTCGATCCCCCACCCCACCCGCACCGTCGCCGCCCGCGCCCGCGCCACATCGAGGTCGGCGATCCCCATCACATGCATCCCCGGCGTCCGCGCCCCCTGCGCCAGGAACATCGAGCCGAACTTTCCGGCGCCGATGACGCCGACCCGAATAGGGGTACCGGCCTCGGCGAGGGCGGCCAGCTTCTGCGACAGGCTCATGGGCGGACTCCGGACGGCTCGGCGCGATTCCCGCGGCGTTCCGGCGAAGGCTCCCTCATTCCCTCGGGAGCGGCAAATTTTTTCTCGGGAGGCGGTCATAGCGGGAGGGCCGCCAGACCCCCGGGCGATCCCGAAAAGCGATGGATGCGGCCATCTTCACGGGAGATCGTAGAACACCACGACCGCGGTGCCGTCGGTAGCGACGGAGACGTCGAGGGTCGGGGTGACCATGTCCGAGTGCGATGAAACCTGGTCCACGAGAACCCAGTCCTGCGCGAACAACACCTTGAGCAGTTCTCAATCGGTTTCCGTCCGCAGGCCGAAATGGTTAACGCGCATCACCTCACGCACTGATAACCATCGGAACACTCGAAACTTTTTACCACCATGCACGGCTCATGGCAGCAGCGCAGGCACATCCAGCTTTGCAGCTCCATGTTGAACGATCGCGAGCCGCAGGGCTGCCTCGACGGCTTGAAGGTTGAACGGCTTGGCGATGATGGTGCTGCCAGAAAATTGGGGTGGCAATACGCTCGTCACATCGTAGCCCGTGCTGAAAACAAATGGTATGCCACGTTTCTCTAGCTGGTCAGCCACCTCCCAAGACATGGCACCGTCCAAGTTCACGTCGAGCAGTGCTGCATCAAACGTCTGGGTTCGCACCAGTTCCAGAGCATCGTCGAGCCGTGTTCCAGGGCCGATGAGCTGCCAGCCTAAATCGTCGAATAAATCCTGTATTGCCATAACCAGAAGGAAGGAGTCTTCGACAACCAGGACCCGGTAGGGGTGCAGCGCTACGACAGCGGAGGCGATATTTGCAACCGATCCACCGAATTCTGGAGATCCACCCGCTGCTTCGTACCGCAGAATCGACGTTGACGGCAAATGGATGTCACAGACCACGCCGGCCTCCAGATAGTGCAGATTGGCGCGGCCACCGGTTTCCATCGCCAGCGCCCGCTCAATAAGGGTCGATCCGAACCCTCGGCGTGCCGGGGGCCGCACCGTCGGACCGCCCACCTCGCGCCAGCTCAAATCCACGCCACCTTCCGCCGTCATCCGCCACGATACAGACACGGTGCCATCCTTTTTTGAAAAAGCCCCGAACTTTGCCGCGT
>JAYVOF010000255.1:0-7548 GCA_043758105.1 Rhodospirillales bacterium
ATGTCGCCGCGGGGAAACCGGCACCGGACGTATTCCTCGCGGCGGCCATGGCCGAGGGGGTCGCACCCGCCCAGTGCCTCGTGATCGAAGACAGCGTGCCCGGCGTGCGTGCGGCGGTCGCGGCGGGCATGCGCGTCCTAGGGATCGACGTCCATGGTGACGGTGCCGCATTACGCGCGGTGGGGGCCCGTCCGATCCGGGCCATGAGCGAGGTGGCCGGGCAGGTCCGGCTGGCGTTGCGAAGTGCCGCATGACGGTGCCGTGGTTGCTCGCGATCTATCCCTGGACCAAGGCGTTGCATGTCATTTCGGTCATCGCGTGGATGGCCGGCATTTTCTACCTTCCGCGCCTGTTTGTGTATCACTGTGAGCTGCAGCGCGGCTCGCTAGAGAGCGAGCGGTTTAAGGTTATGGAGCGCCGGCTGCTGAAACAAATCATGCTGCCGGCCATGATCGCCACGTGGATCTTCGGCCTAGCCTTGGCGCTGACGCCCGGCGTGGTGGATTGGTCCGGTTTCAACTGGTGGTATGTGAAACTGGCCGCGGTGCTGTTGATGACCGGGTTTCAGGGCGCAATGGGCAAATGGCGCCGGGCGTTCCTCGAGGACCGTAACCAAAAGAGCCATCGGTATTACCGTGTGGCCAACGAGGTCCCCACCGTTCTCATGGTCGTGGCGGTCGTGATGGTCATCGTGAAGCCGTTCTGAATAGCGCTTGACCTCACACCCGTGGGATGCCAAGTGTTATTGCATCGTGTGAAAAGCGATATACTATGCGGAGCGTGCGGCCTTTTGGCCCGGCTCAATTCCCCCCTCGGTCCCCTGAACAGCGCGGTTTAATGGCGCGCACGCTTGGGACACATCACATCTTGACGTATTGAGGCGACTCCATGCATCTCGCCGAACTCAAGGCCAAAGCACCGGCCGACCTTCTGAGCTTCGCCGAATCTTTACAAATCGAAAATGCCTCCAGCCTGCGCAAGCAGGACATGATGTTTGCCATCCTGAAGAACCTGGCCGATAGCGACCAGGCCGTCTTTGGTGAGGGCACACTCGAAATCATGCCAGATGGCTTCGGTTATTTACGTAGCAGCCAGGCCAACTTCCTACCGGGCCCGGATGACATCTACATCAGCCCCAACCAGGTCCGCCGCTTCGCGCTTCGCACCGGTGACACGGTCGAGGGCCAAATCCGCGCCCCGAAGGACGGGGAGCGCTATTTCGCGCTGCTGAAGGTCAACACCATCAATTTCGAGCCGCCGGACGCGGTCAAGCACCGGATCAACTTCGATAATCTGACGCCGCTCTATCCGGACCGGAAGCTCAAGATGGAGGTGGAAAACTTCGTCTCGGTCGCGAAGGGGCCCGGTAAGGACATGACGCCCCGCGTGATCGACCTTATCGCGCCGATCGGCATGGGTCAGCGCGCCCTGATCGTGGCCCCGCCCCGGACGGGCAAGACGGTGATGTTGCAGAACATCGCGACCGCCATCTCCGCCAACCACCCCGAGGTCTTCCTGATCGTGCTGCTCATCGATGAGCGGCCCGAGGAAGTGACCGACATGTCCCGCACGGTAAAGGGCGAAGTGGTCGCCAGCACGTTCGACGAACCAGCGACACGGCATGTGGCGGTGACGGAAATGGTGTTGGAAAAGGCCAAGCGCCTGGTGGAGCACAAGCGGGACGTTGTGATCCTGCTGGACAGCATCACGCGCCTGGCCCGTGCCTATAACACGGTCGTCCCCAGCAGCGGCAAGGTCCTTACCGGCGGCGTGGACGCCAACGCATTGCAGCGCCCGAAACGGTTCTTCGGCGCCGCCCGCAACATCGAAGAAGGCGGCAGCCTCACCATAATCGCCACCGCTTTGATCGACACCGGCAGCCGGATGGACGAGGTCATCTTCGAAGAGTTCAAGGGCACCGGCAACAGCGAAATCATCCTGGATCGCAAGCTCTCTGACAAACGCACCTTCCCCGCCATCGACATCACCAAGTCCGGCACGCGTAAGGAAGAGCTACTGGTGGAGCGAAGCACCCTGTCCAAAATGTGGGTGCTGCGGCGTATTCTTGGCCCGATGGGCATGACGGACGCCATGGACTTCCTGCTGGACAAGCTGAAATACAGTAAGACCAACCAAGACTTCTTCGACGCCATGAATACGTAAGTGCCTTCGAGACCGCTAGCCGAAGAAGTGGGAGCGTAACGATCCACGGTCGATGAGATACAACGGCACCATGGATGAACTTTCCGATCGTCGCCCCATCGCCGCCCGTGACCTGCGGCCGGTCATTTGGCTCGCGGACCGGCTGGTCGGCTTCGGGGCGTCGCCCCACGGGGTTTCCGTCCTGGGCATGGTGGCCGGCCTTCTCGCCGGGTGTGCGTTCGCCGCTTCCCGCTCCTGGCCCGGCCCGCTCCTATGGGTGCTTGGCGCGATACTGGTGCAAACCCGGCTGATGGCCAATCTCCTGGACGGCATGGTCGCGATCGGACGGGGTGTGGCTTCCCCGGTGGGTGAGTTGTTCAATGAAATCCCAGACCGCGTGTCCGACACGGCCATTCTCGTGGGCCTCGGATGGGCGACTGACGCTCCGGCCTTGGGCGTCGCGGCAGCGCTCGCAGCCATGGGGACAGCCTATGTGCGCGCGGTGGGTCGCGGGCTCGGGCGACCGAGCGATTTCTGCGGCCCGATGGCGAAACAGCATCGTATGGCGGTTGTGACGGCAGCTTCTGTGGTGATGGCGGCCGCGGCCGTCTGGCATTTCGAAACAGGCGTTTTCCTGACGGTGATCTTATGCGTGATCACCCTGCTGTCGTGTTTGACGGCCGGACGTCGGCTGCGTCGGATCGCGGCGGCGCTAGGGGCATGAACCCGGCGTTGGGTATTCCGGTGATGCAGGGCATCCTGATCGCCGTGGTGAGCATTGCCGGGTTTGCCGCGGCGGTGATCGGCCTGATGTCATTGACCGGGCGGGGCACGCCGGCGTTGCGGCGGGAGCTTTGGCTGCGGTGGGGGACCTGGATGGGCCTGCTGCCGCTAATGATCGGGCCGGTTCTGCTGGGGCGGCCGTGGTTGATTGCGGCGGTCACGATCCTCGGTTTGCTGTGTCTGCGGGAGTATGACCGGGCGACGGGGCTGTTCCGGGAGAGGCTGCTGGTGGCCGGCGTGGTGGTGGGCATTCTGCTGATCAACTTCGCAGCACTCGATCACTGGTATAATTTCTTCATGGCGCTCTATCCCCTGACCATTGTGGGGTTGGCGGTGCTGACGTTGCCGTCGGACCGTCCCGCCGGTTATATTCAGCGGACGGGGCTCGCGGTGCTGGGCTTTACCCTGTTCGGCGCCGGGCTGGCGCATCTGGGGTATATGGCCAATGACCCGGGCTATCGTCCGCTGGTGCTGCTGTTGCTGATGGGGGTGGCGCTCAATGACGTGTTCGCCTTCATCTCCGGCAAGCTGATCGGCGGGCGGAAGCTGCTGCCGGCGGCCAGTCCGAACAAGACGGTTTCTGGTGCTTTGGGCGCGCTGATTGGCACGACGCTGTTGGTGGCATTGGTGGCGCATCCGATCTTCCGCGGCACTAGACTCGAGAACTGGGTGTTGCTGGCCGGGCTGGGGGCGCTGGTGAGCGTCGCCGGGCAGGCGGGGGACATCATGCTGTCCTCGATCAAACGGGATTTGGGCATCAAAGACATGGGCGTGGTGCTGCCCGGCCATGGCGGCCTGCTAGACCGGTTCGACTCGCTGTTGCTGGTGGCGCCAGCGGTGTTTCACTATGTCGGCTATTACGTGGGCTTCGGCCTCGATCAGCCGACCCGGCTGTTTACGGGGTAAGCATGGATTGGCAGCTTCGCCCGGCCCGGGACCAAGGTTTGTCGCCGACCGCCCGGCTGCAGAGTCAAGGGCGGGAGCGGGGGCTGGGCAGCGTGGTCATTGGTGCCGCGTGGCGCGGGGTGACAGGGGTGTATCTGCGGACCGTGCTGGGATTGCGCGTGACCGGGCGGGAGAATGTGCCGGCCCCGCCGTTCGTGATGATCGCCAACCATTCCAGCCATTTGGACGCGTTGACGCTGAGTGCGGCGCTGCCGTGGCGGTCGGCCCAGGTGGCGTTCGCGCTGGCGGCGGGCGATACGTTCTTCACCAGCACGGTTGGCAGCGCGTTTTCTGCTTACGCGGTGAACGCGCTACCGGTCTGGCGCAAGCGGACGAGTGCGGCGGATTTGGACACCTTCCGCCAACGCCTGATCGAGGACCGGGCGGTGTTTATCCTGTTCCCAGAGGGCACGCGCAGCCGCACCGGTGAGATCGGGCCGTTCAAATCCGGCATTGGCGCCCTCGTCGCGGGCAGCCCGATCGCGGTCGTGCCGTGTTACCTGGACGGTGCCCGCGCCGCATGGCCACCGGATCGCAAATTCCCGGGCCGCGGGCAGCTGCACTTGACGATCGACCCGCCACTCTCGTTTGCTGACGTTGCGATGGATCGCGCGGGATGCTTGCAGGTGGCCGAGCGATGCGAGCAAGCGGTTCGGGGCCTGGCGGCTCAATACCATAGTGAATGACGGGAAAACGGCGATGCAGAGCTACCAATTCGATGACCGCGCGATTACCTGGAACACCTTCGACTACCTCGGCACCCAGTATTACGTGCAGGCGGTGGACGCGGCACGGGGCATCGCCGATGTGTTGATCAAGTTTCAGCCGAACATGCCGGGCAAGCTGCACCAGCATTTGATGGACTACAGCACCTTCGTCTTGCAGGGTGAGTTGCGGTTCTGGCGGCCGGACGGCTCGTTGAAAGAAATCCGCCCAACCGGAAGCTACGTCCACGGCACCGCGCACGGCGAACCCCACGCGGAAGGTGCCGGCGATCAGGCGGCCATCGTATTGTTCAGCATCCGCGGCGGCACCGGCGATATGTTCGCCATCTTCGAGGAGGGGTCCGACACAGTACACAAGCTCGGGTTTGCGGATTTCGCGGCGGCGTTGGCCGGTCAGGTCACGACCGGGGTCCCAGCAACGAGTGCGTCAAGGGCGGCTTAATTTGCGGAGGGAATGCAAAAACGATTTTACGGGCTGTAGGAACACTCCCTCTTCCGCTTGCGGGAGCGGGTTGAGGTGACGGCGGAACCACCGCGCATCGCCGCCTTTTGTAAGAACCGTTCCCCCCAGGGCTTGATGAGGTCTTATGATCGAGAGTCCCTCGCGTGCCGCCTGAATCGGTAAATCCAACGACTGGCTCGCCGCTCCAGCACGCGGGCTTGTGGATGCTTATCTCGGCACTGCCGATCCCGCCGGCGTTTTACTTGGCTTGGAAAGGAGGACAACTTCTTGCAGTACCTTCGACCGGAATTCCAAGCTCGGGCGCGAACCCTCTTTTTGCCGTAGCGTGCCTTTTTTACCTATCGCCGCTACTATTGTGTGTCGGAACATGGAGAGGAGCGTTGCTTGTCGACCGGTCCGACGTTCTTTCTGGGTTAGGCGTAAACCGGATTGAACCCCCGAGAGTGCTGGCCGTCCTGTGTGCGCTACAAGTAGTGCTGACGAGTATCGTTATCTTTTTGCCGCTGCTGAACTTCGAGCCGATCCAGGAAAATGACTACGTCATCGAGGTATTAGCACCCAAGCTGAATATCCTCAGTCGCGCATGGCCGCTCATCACTATTCTACTCTCTACCATGCTTATCGAGTGCTTTGCGCGCGGGTGGCTGTGGTCAGGGTTACAGAAGCGTGTTAGTTTGTTAGTGTGTGGAACGCTGACTGGGTCGATCAGCGTATTACTTAGCGTTTTCGCCTTCGCTGAAAAGCCACTTTACTCCTTTGCATCCCTCAACCTGTGGTCGGCATTATTGCAAAAGCGTTTTAGCTTCGGTGCTATGATGAAAGTCGTGTTCAGCGTCGTGGTGCCGAACCTGGTCTCGGACCCATTCAAACAGCCGATGGCGGTGGCGATTGGGATCAGCGACACCAACCCCTCGAGCGGCCGCAACCCGGATAGGCCGAGGATGGCACCGGACAGCACCCAGCACGGCGCCGGGCCCCGGCCGAACCGGCGCAACAGCCGCGCCATCACGACGCCCGCGGTAAAGCCGCCGATCACCAGCAGCTCGTGCCCGGCCTCCGTCCAATTCGTGTCCGCCAGCGCAAAGCCGGTCGCGACCACGGTCCCGGTCATGGGCGCCACGAACGCGTGCAGGCCGAGATAGGCCACCGCGTTCACATACCCGGCCGTCCCCGCCAGGAAAGCGGCATTTCCAGCACCTTTGAGCATGTTCTTCCCCCCGGATCCCCTAGCGGGCGGATTGACACCCCACAAGCCGGACCGTACCACGAAGCACCTCATAAGAAACGGAAACGGTCCATGTGGCGCTTTGCAGTCGTGCTCCTCGCAAGCAGCGTTTTGAGCGGTCCCGCCTTCGCCCAAATCAAAATCGGCGTCACCATCTGCACCACCGGCCCGGCCGCATCGCTCGGCATACCGCAGCGCAACTCCATCGCGCTGCTGCCGTCCGAGATCGGTGGACAGAAGGTCGAGTGGCTGGTGCTGGATGACGGCTCGGACAGCACGAAGGCGGTGGCGAATGCCCGGAAGCTGATCGACGAGGACAACGTGGACGCGCTGGTCGGCTCCAGCATCACGCCCGCGTCGCTCGCCATGATCCCGGTCGCTGCCGAAAAGCGCACGCCAATGATCAGCCTCGCGGCATCCCAGCGTCTGATCGCGCCGATGGATGCGGACCGGCACTGGGTGTTCAAGACCCCGCAGAACGACAGCCTGATGGCCGACGCGATCGCGACGTACATGGAGGCGCACGGGGTGAAGACCGTGGGCTTCATCGGCTTCAACGACGCCTATGGCGATGGCTGGCTGGCGGAATCGACCCGTGCGTTCTCCGCGCATCACATTGAGCTGGTGGCGACCGAGCGCTTTGCCCGCGCCGATACCAGCGTGACCGGTCAGGTGCTGAAACTGGTGGCGGCCAAGCCGGACGCGGTGCTGATCGCCGGTGCCGGCACCCCGGCCGCGCTGCCGCAAAAGGCGCTGCATGAGCGGGGCTATGCCGGGCAGTATTATCAGACGCACGGCATCGCCAATAACGATTTTCTGCGCGTCGGCGGGAAGGACGTGGAGGGCACGGTGCTGCCGGCCGGCCCCATCCTGGTCGCGTCGCAATTACCGGAGACCAACCCGATCAAGGGCGTGGCCAGCGATTACGTGCGCCGGTATGAGGCCGCGCAGGGCCCCGGCACCGTCGCCACCTTTGGGGGCCACGCGTTCGACGCCGCGCTGATGCTAGAGGCCGCGATCCCGGTCGCGCTCAAAACCGCCAAGCCCGGCACCGCCGAATTCCGTTCGGCCCTGCGGGACGCGCTGGAGGGCGCAAATGGCCTGGTGCTGACGCACGGCATCTCCACGATGAGCGCCACCGACCACAACGGCTTCGACGACCGCGCCCGGGTCATGGTCACGATCAAGGACGGCGCGTGGAAGTTGCTGCCTTAACGGGGTGGTTGCTTTCTTCCCCCTCTCCCTCCGGGAGAGGGCCGGGGTGA
>JAYVOF010000256.1:0-19394 GCA_043758105.1 Rhodospirillales bacterium
CGGTTGGCGCGGGCGCATTTCACGATGCGGCGGTTGGAGCGGGTGTGGGGCGAGGCAAAAATTAACGCTACGCGCCGAACGTTGGATGCGGATTGTTAACCTGAAGCTATTTCACATTTTGTTTTGCTGTGATGCACCAATTCGGCGGGATTAAGGGTTGCCCGTGAAGTTTGCATAGGCTAAGCGAAAGTTAAGAGTAACCACTAGGGGTGCCAAAAAATGGCGACAGTTACAGGCTCGGGCGGCAGTACGGTCACGCTGAACGCCGGTTCGAATGACAGGAACGGGACGGCGGCGGCACTGTCGGCGGCCATTTCGACGGCGCTCCAGAACGGCACGTTGACGCAGACGTCGAACACGAATCCGCCGTCGGGCACCGGGCTGGTTGTGTTGTCGGCGGGTGGTTCTACCGCGCTGGCAGCAGCAGTCACTGCGGTCCTGGATGCGGGCGGGACTCCGACCACGGTGAGCGGCTCGTCCGCGCTGGGTCAGCAGATTTTGGGTGACAATGGCGGCTTGTCGTATTTTGCGGCGGGCGGCAGCGGCACCATAGTGGCCGGCGACGGCAACAACGTGTTCACGGAGCCGACGATCGGTGCGGCGGGCTTCAACGTCACGTTCGGCAATGGTAATGACTTGATCGAGGCGCTGAGCGGCAACAACACGATCTCGGCCGGCGGCGGCGTGAACCTGATCGGCCTGGGCAACAGCAACAGCTCGGTGATCCTGGGCGGGAGCCTGGATTACGTATTCGGGAACACGACTGGCACGGGCGGCAGCGACACGGTGTTCGGCGGGCCGGGCAATGCGATTTTGGTTCCGGGGGGCTCCAACCTGTATTTCGTGGGCGGCGCCGGGTCGGCCACGGTCTATGGCGGCACGGGCACGGAGACGGTGTTTGCCGGTGCGGGCGGCGGTGTGTTTGCGGGCGGCAGCGCGGGCAAGAACATCCTTGTCGGCAGCCTGACGGGTGCGTCCACGCTGTTCGGCGGCGGTAACGGCGATACGCTGTTCGCACGTGGCAGCGGCGTCACGACTCTGGCGGCTGGTCCGGGTAACGAGACCCTGACGGGTGCGGGTTCCACGGCCAACAACACTTTCTTCGGCAACGCGGCCGGGGCCGATCTGATCCAGGGCGGGGCCGGCAACGACACGATCGTGGCGGGCGCATCGTCCACCATCAATGGTGGCGCGGGCGCGAACCTCATTGTTTTCCAGGCCGGCCGGTCGAGCGGGACGGAGCAGATCAATGGCTTCAACCCGGCGCAGGGCGATCGCGCGACCCTATTGGGTCTCGTGGCGGGCGAGATCAGCGGCGATGTTGCGGCGGCGAAGGCCGTGACCGTCAACGGTGTGGCCAGCACGCAGATCACGCTGTCGAACGGCACGAACATCCAGTTCACGGGCGTCACCAATCTGGCGACGTCCAACTTCATCTAAGTCTTCCGCGACGGGAGGCGCTAGAAGCCGGGCCCTTTGGGGTCCGGCTTTTTTATTGCGCGGTGCATCCGCCGGGGTGGCGGGTCCGTTGGACCCATGGAGGCCCTATGATGCACAGCCAAATGCCCGAACCTGTTCTTCCGCCGAGTTCGCCGGTGCCTCCGCCGTTCGTGCCGCCGGGAGAGCCGCTTCCGGAAGGTGATCCGCCGGGTCACGGGCCGCCACGGGAAGAGCCGCCGGGCGAGGGGCCGGAGAGGGCGCCGGTGCCGTATCGGATGCGACGCGGCGTTTAGCTTGCATTCCGGCCCGTCCTGGCGGAATCTGGCGGTGTTAACCGCAGGAGAGATTCATGTCTAAGGGTGAGCAGAAGTCCAATCGTGAGGTGAAGAAACCGAAGGCGACGAAGGTGGCCGCGTCGAAGACGGTGGCAGCCCCGCCGCCCCGCCCGGAGCCCAGCAAGAAATAGGCCTGAGATTAGAGCTCGGAGACAGGGTGGGCAGGCATGTCACACTGTCTCCGGAACGCGTTGATCATGGTGGAATAACGGTGGTGTCTTGGGAGCGGATAGGAGAATGTGTAGGAGATGTCACCCAGATGTGACCTGGGTTACAGGCTAGACGCCCCGTTCTCGCCATAATTCCAACGCGCCCAAGAATGGGCATCGAAGGAATAACCGCCATGATGCATGCCGGACTGACGTCTATCTCGCCCCGGTCTGTTCCAGGGGGCGCCATCGATGATGGCGTATTAGCTGAGCCGGCCGCCGGGCGGCAGAGCGCCACGATCCTGGCGTTCCCCGCATTACGTTCATGGGACGGGGCGCGGGAAGGCGCGGGACCTGGGACGCGCTTAGGCGAGCCGGAGAATATCCTGTTCACGATGCAGGACCGGATCGACCTGCTGCAGTGGTCGGGCGGGGCGCATGTGGGCCGGATGCTGGTGGAACCTGGGGAGCGCGGGGCCGGTCCGGACCGGGCGTCGTATGCGCTGATTTATGTGCGCGACGACCCTTGGTCACGTTGGGGTATCACCCGGTCTGCCGCGGGTGTGGTGACGTGGTGCTGCCGGTCCGGACGGGATTTATCCGTGACCCGGACGATAATTCAGGCCCTGGCGGCGCTACCCTATGTTCGGGTTTAGGTGAGGTTGAGGCTGCGCAGGCGGGATGTCATCGTCAGCGCGGCGGCACCGACGATAATGAGGGCGACAGACCAGCGGAAACTGGCGTTGTCCGGGTCTGCGGTGCCGGCGATGAGCAGAAATAGGATCGTGACCCAGACCAGGGTGGTGCGCGCCCGTCCGCCGCGGCGGATGACCGCGAGGGCGAGCACGGTGAAGGTCGCGTAACAGCCGATGGCCAGGGCGCGGACGGCGTCCAATGTTAGCAACGACAGGTCGTTCAGCGCCTCGCCGATCCGCCAGGCGAGGAGGTGGAGGTTGTCCACCAGGCGGAACATGAAGAGATCGGGCCCGACGGCATAGACGAGGGCGGCGAGGGCGAGGCCGGCGGCCCAGGCGAGCCAGATCGGGGAACGGCGCATCGGAAGTCCTTAGGCTGTGTTACAAGCTGGTGTGACGTGCCCGGCGGCGGACGGCAAGGGCCGTGGGTGGGCGTGATGGCGGCGACGGCCCGGTGTTCACCCCGGCTATGATGAGACGGCGAAGTTGGACCGGCCCTCGGACTGCCCATACTGAAAGTAATGTAGCAGGGGATTGACGGATGCGCGCTGAACGTCTGGATAGGCTGCGAAGTATTTGTTTGTACTGAATTGAGCGCTGGGGTTGCGGCCCTCTTTCCAGCCAAAAGTTTCATAATGCTGCAGTGGGTTCACATGGGCGGCGGCGACGTCTGGATTGTGGGATAGGTAGTAATTGGTGTCGAAGAGGGGGTCTGGATTAAGGCCCTGCTGCCATCCGGTCGTGGCATAGCTGGCGGCGGCCTGTTGCGCGGCGGCGGCACCGGTGGGGATGAGGGTGGCACCGAGCTGGGGATCGTAATAGGCGGCCTGGACCAACGGATCTGCGGCAGCGGTGGGTCCAGAGAGGAAGGTGGGGCGACCCTGGGCCCGTCCAGACGCGAGATATTGCAGGAGCGGGTTCAGGGTGTTGTCGGCCGAGGCGGGCGATGCGGCGAGGTATCGGCTGTCGGAGAACAGCAGGCTGGGGTCGCGGCCCTGGAGCGCCCCGGCGGCGTCGAACTGGGCCAAGGGGTCGATGCCGGCGGCGCGGATGTCCGCGTTTTGGGACAGGTAGAAATTGGTGTCGAACAGGGCGTTGGGGTCACGGCCCTCACGCCAGCCATTGGTAAGCCAGTGGGCGTAGGCGTCCACCCCGGCGGCTTTTACGTCTGGATTGCTGGCGTAGTAATAGGCGGCGTCGAACCCGGGCTCGGCCGTGGGGCCGACGGCGTAGATAGGCCGGCCCTCGTATTGTCCGTTGTTGAGATAGTGCGCGAGGGGATCGATGTTGGCGGCGGCGACGTCGGGATTGGCGGCACGGTAGTCGAGGTCGCTGAATTGGGCGCTGGGGGTGCGGCCTTCGTGCCAGCCGTTTTGAATGTAATGCAGAAGGGGATTTACGCCGGCGGCGGCGACGTCCGGGTTCATCTGCAAGTAATAGTTGGTGTTGAAGTCGGCGTTGGGATTCCGGCCGAGTTTCCACCCGTTGGTTTCGAAGTCTAATAATGGATTGACGCCGGAAGCGGCGACCGATGCATTGTTTGCAAGGTAATAATTAGTATTGAAATAGATGCTTGGGTTACGACCCTCTTTCGCGCCGAAATTGATGTAGTGGAGATAGGGGTCGGCACCGGCGGCGGCGACGTCTGAGTTGTGGGCCAGGTAATAGCCGGCGTCGAACAGCGGGTCGGCGGTGCTGACCCGGGTGCCGGCGGCGGTTTGTTTGAGGCTGGCGTTGTTGTTGTTGGACAGCAGGAGGGTGATGCGGGTGCCGCCGACGGTGAGGGTATTGCCGGACAGGGTGGCGGATTGGCCTGGCAGGTCGATGGTGTCGCCGGCCTGCAGCGTGACCGCCAGGGGGCCGGTGGTGCCGTGCAAGCGGAGGGTCTCGCCCGGCGCGGTGAAGGCCGCGGCCCCGCTGATGCTGGTGACGTCCAGGGTGCCGGCGGCGATGGTGGTGACGCCGGGTCCGGTGATGGCGCCGATGACGGTGGTGTTGCTGGCGATAAAGGTGCCGGCATTGTTGATGGATGCGGCCACGGTGGCGCCCGTGTCGGTGAGGGTGGCACCGGCGGCGATGTTGATGCCGTTGGGGCCGGACGCGGTGCCGAGATCGATTTGGCTGGTGCTGTCGAGGGTGAGGCGGCCGGTGGCGCCGAGGGTGAGGCTGGCCGCGCTGAAAACGCTGGCGGCGGTGACGCTGAGGCTCGCGGTGCCGGGTCCGAGAAGGGCGGCGCCGGCGATGGTGACGTGGGCGCCGGTGAGGTTGAGCGTGCCGGCGCTGCCGGTTGACGCGGCGATCAGGAGGGCGGTGGGGGTGCTGGCGAGGACGGTGGCACCCGGTCCGACGGACAGGGTGGCCGCGCCGCGCTGACCGATCACGAGCGCGCCGCCGGCATCGAGCAGGGAGTTGGTTCCCGTGACGGTGACGGTGGCGGTGGTGCCGGCATCGGCACCGAGGATGGCGCCCTGGGTGGCGCGGAGTGAGCTGCCGCCCTGAATGGTGAGCGCGCCGTTGCCGCCGCCGCGGTCGGGACCGGTGCCGACCAGGAGGGCGGTGGCGGTAGCGGTGGCGTTCGTGTCCAGCAGGAGGGCGCCGGCGCTGCCGTCATAGCCGATGGTGAGGGTGCCGCGGTTGCGCAGCGTGCTGCCGTTGGTGACGCGCGCGGTGCTGGCGCCGCCGAAATCGGTGCCGAGCGCGTCGCCGATGGTGATCCCCGTGGCGGCGAGCGTGGCCCCGGCGTCCAGCGCGAGGGTGGCGGCCCCAGCGCGGCCGAGGCTGACGGCGCCCTGATTGTCCAGCAAGGTGTTGGTGCCGGCGAGGCTGATGGTGGCGGGGCCGCTTCTGCTGGTCCCGGTCGTGCCGGCGGCGGCGAGGCCGGTGGTGTGAATTTGGCCGGCGGATTGGGCGGTGAGGGTTCCGGCCAGGGTGAGCAATCCGGTGGTGAGGCTGGCGTTGGTGGCGACCGTGACCGTGGCGGCGGTGGCGGCGGTGAAGGGTCCGGCGAAGATGGCGGCGGCGCCGGTCGAGAGGCTGAGAGCGGCACTGCCGGCGCCCTGCGCGAGGCTGAGCGCGTCGGTGCTGGTGAGGGTGGCGTTATTGGTGAGGGCGAGGGTGGCGCGTCCGCCGGCCCCGAGCGTGCCGGCCCCGGTCAGGTTGATGGAGGTGTTGACGCCGTCCACGGCGATGCTGGCGGTCCCGCCGGTTTGGGTGGCGGCGGCGAGGGTGCCGAGGCGGGCGGTGGCACCGGCGGACAGGGCGAGCGTGGCCGCGCCGGTTTGACCGAGGAGGGCGGCGGCGGGGCCAAGGTCCAGGAGGGCGTTGGCCCCGCTGACGTTGAGGGCTCCGGTGCCGGCGGCGGCGATCGTGAGGCCGGCGTTGCCGATGCCGGCGGTGCTGCGGAGGGTGGCGTTGGTGACGGTGACGGTGCCGCGCGCACCGATGCCAAGGCCGAGCGCGATGTCTGCGGCGGTCGCGGCCAGGGCACCGGTGCCGATGGTGAGGGTGCTGCCGGCCGTGGTGGTCGGCCCGGACGCGCCGACAGTGATGCGCCCGGCGGCCATGAGGGCGGAGTTTGCGCCGGACAGGATGCCGGTGGCGGTGCCCGACGCGCCCAGCGTGAAGGTGCCTCCGGTGGTGAGGGTGGAACCCGAGGCGATGGTAATGTCCGCGGCGGTGCCGGTATCGCGCGCCAGCGTGACCGCGCCGTCGGCGGTAAGGGCTGCGCCGGTCGTGAGGCTGAGGTGGCCGGTGCCGGGAGTGGGTGTGCCGCTGGTCGAGGCGGCACCGAGGATGAGGGTGCCGGAGGTAAGGCCGGGCAGTTCGAGCGCCGGGTTGGCGACGAGGGCGAGGGTCGTGCCAGCACCGAGGATGGCGAGGCTGGCGTTGGCACCCTGACCGATGATGGCGGCGAGGGCGGTGATGCTGGAGCCGGATGTTTCCACGAGGCTGGGCGTGGCGGAGGCGGAGTTGAGGCCGAGGGAGATGGTGCCGGCGGCATTGATGCTGGCGGGACCGGCGGAATCGGTCGGGGTTTGTGCGCCGACGGAGATGGGGGCGTTGATGAGGAGCGCGAGCGGGAGCGCGCCGGTGACGGTGCGTCCCGTGAGGGTGAGGGAACCGGTGGCGGAGAGATAGAGGGTGTTGGTGACGGTGGCCTGTTTTGCGGTGATCTGCCCGGCGATGGTGGCGGCATTGGCGAAGGCGGCGCTGGCGCGGATGGTGAGCTGATCGACGGTGCCGACGCCGAGGAGGGCAGCGCCTGGGTTGCCATAGAGATCGATCGTATCGTTAAAACCGGGGGTTGTGCCGGTGGAGTATCCGGCCGCCTCGTCTTTCCACGAACTGGGATCAGCGATCGGTAGAATCGCCCTGGTGGGTGCAAACGTGGTCATTTTGACACACTCATAGGTTAATACATGATTGATACGACTCGCGGTCGCTCTGGCAAGACAGGATTTCTTAGGCGCTCTGACAAAACCGTGAGTGGCAACGGTTCTGTCTAACGCAGCTTAAGGGCGCATTTCTCGTCGGACGGGTCTTTATCCTATGTAAGGAATATCATCCTGGCCAACGTGACCGTTAAAGCTTACTTTCCGAGTTAATCTGGGCTGTTGGCGTGTGGAGGTGGCGTGCGCAATCCGTTGGAGTTGATGATGGACGTGATGGAGCGGCGGTGGATCGCCGGGGATGAGAAGGGCGCGGTGGAGATGGCGAAGCTGATCGCGCCGTATCTGCACCCTCGGGCGACGGGAAAAGGCGTGGTCGATTTTGCGGGGGTGGACGATGCCGAGCTTGGCGGATGTATCGAAGGAACGGGCGCTGCGGCGGAAGATTCGGACGAGCCTGGGTGAGTGGGCGCGGTTTGCGCTTCCGCCGGGTCAGGTACCGGCGGGGCATCATCGGCTGATGATCGAGGAGTTGGAGGGTCTGACGGCGGGGCGGTTCGACCGGCTGATGCTGTTGATGCCGCCGGGGTCGGCGAAGAGCACGTATGCGAGTTTGTTGTTTCCCCCGTGGTTTTTGGCGCGGGTGCCGGGGGCGCAGGTGGTGGCGGTGTCGCATACGGCGGAGCTGGCGGAGGGTTTTGGGCGCGGGGTGCGGGGGTTGCTTACGGAGCACGGGCCGCGGCTGGGTGTCACATTGTCGGAGAGCAGCAAGGCGGCGGGGCGGTTCGGTGTCGTCAGTGCGGGGAGCCGTGCCGCGATGGGCGGGTATTACGCGACGGGTGTGCGTGGCGCGGTAACGGGGCGGCGGGCGGACCTTTTGTTGATCGATGATCCGGTGAAGAGTCAGGCGGAGGCGGAGAGTTTGGCGCTGCGGGATCGGGCGTGGGATTGGTATCGGTCGGATTTGCTGACGCGATTGCGGCCAGGCGGGCGGGTGGTTCTGGTGATGACGCGCTGGCATCCGGATGATTTGGGCGGGCGGTTGCTAGAGGCGGGTGAGGCGTGGCGGGTGGTGCGTTTGCCGGCGTTGGCGGAGGCCGGTGATCCGCTGGGACGCGAGATTGGCGCGGCGTTGTGGCCGGAATGGGAGGGTAAGGCGGCGCTGGAGCGGAAGCGGCTGGCGTTGGGTGAGCGAGCGTTCGAGGCGTTGTTCCAGCAGAATCCGCGGCTGGCAGGTGGGTCGCTGTTTCATGTGGGCCGGATGGCGGTGACGGATGTGTCGCCAGCGGGGCGGGAGGTGCGGGCGTGGGATTTGGCGGCGAGTGCGGAGGGGGATTGGACGGTGGGCGTTCGGTTGTTGCGGGAGCACCAGGGCCCGGCGTGGCAGGTGACGGACGTGGTGCGACTTCGCGGCGGGCCGGAGGCGGTAGTGGCGGCGATTTGTTCGACGGCTGTGCTGGACGGGCACGACGTGACGATTGGATTGCCGCAAGACCCGGGGCAGGCGGGGCGGGCGCAGGTAGCGTTTTTGACGGGTCGTCTGGCGGGATGGCGTGTCGTGAGCTCGCCCGAGAGCGGGGCGAAGGCATTGCGGGCGATGCCGGTCGCGAGCCAGGTGAATGCGGGGCACGTCAGTCTGCGGCGGGCAGGATGGAACCGTGTGTTCATGGAAGAGCTGCGGGATTTTCCGGGCGGGGCGAAGGATGATCAGGTTGACGCGTTGTCACGGGCGTTTGGGATGTTGGTTGACGGCGCGGTTCCTGCGCGGGCGGTGCGGGTGGATTGGGGGCAACGTTAACGTGGCGTTACATTTAAGGTAGGAGTGCTCATTAACGTTCCGGATGCGACTCGGGGATTGGTTTCGCTCCTCTCATACGGGAAATTATACAAGGAAAAGATTAATAAATTACTACCGTAGATTGTGCAGATCGTTTATACACGGGTTTGTGTGAGGTGGGCGGGTATTTCGTTCATCCCAGATTATTGGTTCTACACAGAATGGTGGATCGAATGATGGTGCGTCTCTGATGCGGCGCAGCGGTGGTGCGGGGCTGTCCGGTGCGTCGCTGAACGATCTGAACTGGGTGCCGGGTATCACGGCCGGTTCGCGGCTTCAGACGGAGGAGGCGCTATATATAAGGTACCGGGCGGCGCTTCCGGAGCGGTTGCGAAGTGCGGTTCTTCGCGCGTTGCGGTCGGTGGAGGAGCCGCGGGAGCTGGCATTTACCGGGGGCGGTCCTCCGCTGGATGTCCATCACGTGGTCGCGGCAAATTTGGAGCGGGCGGCTCCAGGGCGGCTCATGCTCCGGCATTGGCAGGTGGAGGTTCATAGCACGGTGAACGCGGCGATCTTACCCCGCTCGTTTCACCAAGGGCACGGGTTGCATCGCGGGCCTTTTCTTGAAGAGGTGAACCGGCGCATGTTGACCGCTGACGGGGTGGCCAGGATGGTGGCGGTGAAGCTTGGCCACTCGGCTGCGCGGCACGTTTTTATAGACATGTTGAAAAAATTAGGAGACAGTATCGTTGCTGGAACGAGTGATCCGGTGGCGATTTCTTTGCAGGCGGTATTGCGGACTAGCGACCGGGCCCACGGTCATGTGACGCAGTATGGCACGATTGCGGCAAATGCGTAGGGCAGAAGGGATAAGCAGGCGGGATGCAGGTGTTTCTGCTGCGCGCGGACTCAGATTACCACGTGTTGCGGCCGGAGGATGGCGCATTTTGGCTTGGGCGCAGCGGCACTCCGGTGTCCGGTGCCTGGCGCGCGCCCCGCTTGCTCCCGTATGACGAGGCGCCCGGCGAGGCCGCAGCATTGCTGCCGGTGGACTGCCTGCCGCTCGATGCAGCGGCCGATGGATTGGTGCTGAGTGAGCGGGGTCGTACCATTCTTGGGCCGCTCTTGGAGCAGTGCGGCGAGTTGTGGCCGGTGCGGGTCCGGGATTCGGCCTATTGGTGGTTCAACTGCCTGGCCAGCGTCGATGTTTTGGCACCCACGACGCAGGGTGAGTGGGTAGAGGCGGCGGATCAGCGGTTTCTGGCGGCGGTTCGGCGACTGGATTTCCTGGTGGACGGGGTGCTCGAGGCACCGCCGGTGTTTCGGGTGCCCGAGTTGCCGGCCGGGTATTTGTTCGCCCGGGATAGTTTGCGTGAGGCGGTGGGCCGGTCCGGGTTGCTCGGTTTTAGGTTCGATGCGGTGTGGCGGGCCCAAGGCGGGGGGGTGATGCCGCCGCCGGGGTTTGGTGTGGAGGCGGTGGATGAGGCCCGGGCGGTTGCCAAGCGGGCGGCATTGCTGCGGCGCTGACGAAAACATAGGAAAAAACACCTTGACCGCACGCCCCAAGAAATCCATCACTCTGGGGTAGGCTTCCGGTGGTGGGCAATGTTTCAAACGATTTGCGACCTGATCCCCAATGATCCGGACCTTCCGGCGCGGGCGCGGCGGCTGGATATTCTAGGGCGTGTGCTGGATGGCACGCTGTATGATGTGCTGCCGTATGAGTTTCATGATGAGCGGTCGGCGGCAGGGGAGTATATTCCTTTGCGGCGGCGACGACCGTCGGTGCGGTATGCGCTGAGCCGGGTGGTGGTGGAAGACAGCGTGGCGCTGTTGTTCAGCGAGGGACATTTTCCGGCGGTGCAGAGCCCGGATGGGGCGGTGCGGGATGTGCTGTCGGCGATCGCACGCGAATGCCGGTTGAACCAGGTGATGGTGGAGGCGGCGACGCGGGGGAGCGTGGGGTCCTCGGCGATTTTATTGCGTGTGTTGCGGGGCCGGGTGTTCCTGGATGTGCTGGACACGGCGTGGCTGTCGCCCAGGTGGGAGGCCGAGGTGCCGGATGTGCTGGCGCAGGTGGTGGAGCGGTATAAGGCGCCGGGGGCGGATTTGGCGGCGGCTGGGTTGGCGGTAGCAGAGCCGTCGGCGACCTATTGGTTCGAGCGCCGGTGGGATACGGAGTGGGAGACGTGGTTTTTACCGCATCCGGTCGGCTCGGCCGTGGCGCCGGTACGCGATGAGGCGCGGTCGGTCCGGCATGGGCTGGGGTTTGTTCCGGTGGTGTGGATCAAGAATTTGCCGGGCGGGATCGGGCCGGATGGGTCGTGCACGTTCCGGGCGGCGGTCGAAACGGGGATCGAGATTGATTATCAGCTGAGTCAAGCGGGTCGGGGCCTGAAATATTCTTCGGATCCTACACTCTTAATTAAGGAACCGGCGGGTATTGATGGGGAGCTGGTTCGGGGCGCTGCGAATGCGCTGGTGGTGAGTGAGAAGGGTGATGCACGGCTGCTGGAGATCAACGGGACGGCCGCCGGGGCGGTGCTGGAGTACGTGCGGATGTTGCGGGAATTGGCGTTGGAGGGGGTGCATGGGAACCGGGCGGAGGCAAGCCGGATGACGGTTCCGATGTCGGGCCGGGCGCTGGAGTTGATGAACCAGGGGCTGGTTTGGCTGGCTGATCAGCTGCGGGTTTCGTATGGCGAGGGTGGGTTGTTGGCGGTGCTGCGGATGATTTTGCGGGCGGGGGCGGTGTATCCGCTGGTGGCCGGTGGGATGAAGGTGGGCGATTTGGACACGGAGGCGGCGCTGAATTTGGTGTGGCCGCCGTGGTATGCGGCGACGAGTGAGGACCGGGGGCGGGATGCTGCGACGGTCGTGAGTTTGGTGGCTGCGGGCCAGATGTCCCGGGCGACCGGGATGCGGGTGCTGGCGGCGGATTGGGGTGTGGATGCAGCGGCGGAGATGGCGCTGATGGATGCAGGTTCTGGGGGAATGCGGGCATGAGTGGTCAGGCTGAGAGCGGGATAATCGAGGGCGGGGCCGAGGTCAGCGTGGACATGTCGGCGCAAGTTGCGGGCCTGCGCGCGCGCTTGGTGCAGGCCGAGCTGCGGACGGAGGCGGTCCGGGCCGGGATGGTCGATTTGGACGGGGTGCGGCTGATCGAGCCGTCGTCGCTGACGCTGAATGATTCCGGGGAGTTGACGGACCCGGCGGGTGTGATGGCGAAGTTGAAGGCGGACAAGCCGTGGCTGTTCACGGCGGCGGGTTCGCGCAGCAGCAGTAGTGGGGCGATGCCGCCGCGGGCCACGGTGCCGGTGCCGAAGACGGCGATGCAGATGACGGTGGAGGAGTGGCGGTTGGCCCGGGCGGAATTGTTGCGGCGGGTTTAGCCTTTCCGGCACGCTAGGAATCGCCTCGATGTTAGCGGAAAATAATCCTTGCCAAGTCGCCCCGGGAAATGGATATGAGTTTCCCATGATGGCCTTGATGCGGTGACGGTTTGAGGGTTGGGCCGGGTGGTCCGATCCTTTCGAGTTTGCGGGTTTGTCCCGGCGTGACCTTTAGGTTGCGCCGGGTTTTTCATTTTGGAGAGCAGCATGGGCATTTCGAACTTTCCGGCGATCCTGCAGCCGATCCTGCAGCAGGGGTTCCTCGAGCGGGAGTTTCAGCAGGCGATGGCGTCGCGGCTGGGATATCGGGCGTGCGCGGACCGGCAGGAATTTGCCGTGGGCATTGGTGAGACGCTGACCAAGACGCGGGCGGGGCTGAAGCCGAGTGTGACCACGCCGCTGGCGCCGGCGACGAATACCAATCTCGATAACGGCTTGGTGCCGGCGCAGTGGGGGGTGGAGCAGTTTACGTTGACGCTCAACCACTATGCAGCGACGACGGACCTAAACATGGTGACGTCCCGTGTCGGTATTGCCAGCCAATTTTTGCAGAATGCCGCGATCAATGGTGAGCAGGCGGCGCGTTCATTGGATGAGCTGGCGCGTAATGCTCTGTTTGCCCCGTATTTTGGTGGCAATACTCGGGTGCGGGTGGCGTTGGGTTCTGCCGGGCCGATGGTGGCGGTGGATGATCTGCGCGGGTTCCTCACGGTGATGGTGAACGGGGTGCAGACGCCGGTGGGGGCGACCGCGGCGCTGACGGTCACCATTGGCGCCGGGGTGTATTCGGTGGTGGGGACCACGATCGACGTGTTGAACGCGTCCACGGCGCCGGGTGGTATTTCCGGTTCGCTGACGCTGTCGGGCAATGTCAGTGGGTCCGATGGGGCGCTGGGCAGCGCGGTGCAGGCGGCGAATGGTAGCGTGATCGTGCGGCCGAACCAGCGCGGGGCGACGACGGCGATCCAGGCGGGGGATACGCTAACGATGAGCTGCTTGCTCGATGCCGTGAGCACGCTGCGGCGGAATGCGGTGCCGGAGATCGATGGGGCCTATAATTGTTACTTGGACCCGGTGAGTGCGCGGCAGTTGTTTGCGGATAATGATTTCCGCCAGCTGTTTCAGGGAGCGACCAGCGCAAATCAAGTGTTCCGCCAGGGAATGGTCAATGATTTCCTTGGGTTGCGGTTCGTGCCGACCACGGAGGCGTATGTGCAGGCGCATCCGAGCCTGGCCGGTGCCGTCGTGCGGCGGCCGATCGTGGTGGGTCAGGGGGCGCTGATCGAGGGTGATTTTGCCGGTATGGCGGCGCAGGACGTGGCACCGGCGGATAGTATCGTGAGCGTGGTGGACGGTATTGCGATGGTCACGCGGGAGCCGATCGACCGACTGCAGCAAATAATTGCGCAGAGCTGGTATTGGATTGGTGGGTTCTGTGCACCGTCCGATACGATGACCAATCCGTCTGTGGTACCGACGGCCACCAATGCTGCATTTAAGCGGGCGGTGATGCTGGAGCATTTGGGCTGAATTCTGGCCTGTGCTGGTGATCCCACCCTCACCCCGGCCCTCTCCCGCCAGCGGGAGAGGGGGAAGGACTTGTCATGCTCACAGATGTGGAGAAAGTCGATGCCCGGCGGTTCTTGGGATATCCGGCCTATGGTGCGGAAGCTGTTGGGTTCGGTGGGTGGCGGTTTTATCAGGTTAGTGGAGAGATGGAGTATCGGCTCCAGCATCTTTCGCCGGCTGAGGAAACTGTTTTGAGGAACTACTTGGTTACGCTCTCGACGCTGGAGCTGGCGATCTCGGATGCCGGGGCGGGGCTCGATACCGCCTCGGCGATGGGGTGGGTGCGGAACCCGGCGGAACTTGCGGAGCGCGAGCGGCTGTTCGACGGCTGGCGGCGGCGGCTTTGTGCGTTTGTAGGCGTGCCGCCGGGCCCGGCGTTCGCGTCCGGGGCCGGTGTGGCGCTCATTGTTTAAGGGGCTGCGATGAACGGTGCGCTGTTGCAGGACCGGCTGTCACGCGGGATGGGCGTGGCGGCGCTGATGATCGGGTCGCAGTATGATTTGCTGCGCCCGGTGGGGCCTCGCGGGCCGGTGCGGCCGGAGCGCCGGGTGCTGCGGTTGCCCGCCGTGTTCGATGGTGGGAATCCCGGGTATGCGCGGCCGCGCGGGTATGAGCGGGCGCTGCGCGGGGCGTTCGATAGCGCGTATGTGGCGGTGGGCGATTATTTTGTGGGACCGCGCGGGACGCTGTTTACGGCGATGTTGCCGTCGTTGGCGCGGCCGATTTGCGTGCTGACGAACGCGATTGTGGATGTTTTGCGTCCGGTGGGGCCGAGCGTGGCGGGTCTCAGTCCCTATGGCGGTGTGGGGGCTAGTGATGCGCTCATGCTTTTATTGCAAGGCTGGCCGGTGCAGCTGCTGGCGTCGGCAAAGGGGCGGGTGGGTGAGTTGCCGGGGGATGGCGTGTTGGCAGGGTTTGGCATTGTGCTTCCGGTCGTGCCGCTTGGGTTGCGGGTTGGTGATGTGATCGTGGACCAAACCGGGCGGCGGTTCGTGGCGGGCGCGGTGGATCAGAGCGAACTCGGCTGGATGATTACGGCGCGATTGGTGGGGGCGTGACGCATGCCGGATCAATCTGACGTCGAGGCGGCGCTTGCGGGGTTTTTGGCCGGGGTCCTGTATCCGGAGGGTGCCGCGCAAGCGACCGTGATGGGGCCGGTGTGCCGGGTATTTCCGGGATGGCCGGTGGCGGCGGCGCTGGAGGCGGATTTGGCGCAGGGGGTGGTGCAGGTGTCGGTCGTGGCGATGCCGGAGCATCGGCGGGATACGACGCGTTATCCAGTCGAAACGGTGGTGACGAGGGCGCCGGTGGCGACGTTGGTGGCGCGTGTGGCGGGGGACGGCGTGGTGTTTTCCGGCGTTGCTGCGCCGGGGCAGGTTGCGGGTGTGCGGGTCGATGGCAGACCGTATTCCTATCGCATTCAGGCGGGGGATGATGCCGGAGCGGTGGCGGCGGCGTTGGCGGCGCTGGTGCGGGTCGATCGCCCGGCGGCGCTGGTTGGGGTGGCGATCGGGTTGCCGGGTGGGGTGGGCGTCGTGGCTCGGGTGGTCACGGACGGGTCGGGCGGGGCGGAGGTGCGGCGGCAGGTTGTCGCGTTTCGGGTGTCGGTGTGGGCACCGAGCGTGTCGGTGCGGGATCAGGTGGCGGCGGCGTTGGATGTTGCGTTGGCGTCGGTCACATTCTTGGATGTCGATGGCTGGGGATGCCGGGTGCGTGGCGGGGCGGGGGCGGCGACAGATCAGGGCGGTGCGGCCGGGATCTGGCGCCGGGATGTCGGCGTGAGCGTGGAGTTTCCGACGGCGTCCACGGGTGCGTTACCGGCGATGTTGTTTGGCGTGGATGGCGTGAACGGTGTTTTAACGTCGGTCTAAATAGGAAACAATTCATGACGCATTTGATCGTGGTGCGACCGTTCGGGCCGTATCGGGTGGGCGATGTGGTGAGCGATGCGGAGGCGGTGTCGGCGGTGCTGGCGTCCGAGCATTCGGAGCATGTGGTGCGGATCGATCCGCCGAAGGAGGACTGAGCGATGCCGATCGTGCAAGCGGGGAATTTGAATACGACGGCGCTGGTGGTGCCGGATTTGTATGTGCAGGTGGTGCCGCCGCAGAATTTGGTGCTGAACGGGGTGCCGACGAATGTGGTGGGTGTCGTTGGGTCGTCGAGCTGGGGGCCGGTGAGCCAGCCGGTGATCGTCGGTAGTATGGCCGATTATGCGCGGGCATTTGGCAGCATTCAGTCACGCAAGTTCGATATGGGGACGCAAATTGCGACGGCTGTGCAACAAGGAGCGCAGTCATTCCGGTGTGTGCGGGTAACGGATGGGACGGATAGCGCTGCGGCTTATGCAATATTCTACACAAATGGTCAGTATCCGGTGTTATTGACGGCACGGTACACGGGATCACTTGGGAATCAGGTTGCGCTGTCCTTATCACCAGGCAGTGCGGCGGGCACGTGGCGGCTGAGTTTGGGATTGCCGGGTCAGGTTGCGGAAAGCTTCGACAATCTGGCTGCGCCGTCGCCGGCGGTGTTTTGGCAGAATTTCGCGAACGCCGTGAATGGCGGGTTGGGGCCGTTGCGGGGTCCGAGCCAGCTGTGCGTGGCGACGTTGGGGAGTGGCACGGGAACGGCACCGGCGGCGCTGAGCGGTCAGAATTTGTTGAACGGGACCGATGGCTCGGCCGGTGTGACGGCGTCCTTGTTGGTGGGTGTGGATGGGGCGCCACGGCGGGGCATGTATGCGCTTCGCGGTCAGGGGTGCAGTTTGCTGGTGCTGGCGGACGCGGATGACCCGGCGACGTGGACGGTGCAGGCGGGTTTTGCGTTGCAGGAGGGGCTTTATGCGGTCCTGACGGGGCCGTCGGGGCAGGCGATTACCGATGCGGTGGCGGCGAAGCAGGCGGCGGGCCTCGATAGTTATGGGGCCAAGCTGATGTTCGGGGACTGGATTTATTGGTCGGACCCGGTGGCGGGAACGATCCGGCTGGTGTCGCCGCAGGGGTTTGTGGCGGGGCGTTTGTCAAATTTGTCGCCGGAGCAGTCCTCGTTGAACAAGCCATTATATGGCGTTGTGGGCACGCAGCGGGCCGGTGTGCCGGGTAGTGCGCAGGCGAACGGGTATGCGTCGGCGGAGCTCACGGTATTGCTGGGGGCGGGCATCGATGTGATTGCCAATCCGCAGCCGGCCGGGGCGTTTTGGGGGGTGCGGGGCAGCCGGAACTCGTCTTCGAACGCAGCGACGAATGGCGATAATTACACCCGTTTGACGGATTACCTGGCAGCGACTTTGGCGGCGGGGATGGGTCAGTATGTTGGGCAGCTGATTACTGCGGGTCTGTTCCGGCGTATTCGTAGCACGCAGCTGAGTTTCTTGCAGGCGTTGCTGGGGCAGGGTATTCTGGGGAGTACGAACGGATCGCAGCCGTTCAGTGTTATTTGCGATACCAGCAATAATCCAGTGGGTCGCACCAGTCTGGGGTATGTCCAGAGCGATGCGCAGGTGCAGTATCAGGCGATCAACGAGCGGTTCATCGTGAACCTGGAGGGTGGTCAAACTGTGCAAGTGACGCGGCAGACCTTGCCGTCCGGTCAAGTGAACTGAAGGAGGGCGAGCGATGCCAGCGAACACATTTTCGACGGGGCGTGATTGCCAGCTGGTGGTGATCGGGCCAGGGACGGGCGGACAGGCAGGCGCGCGGGTGGATTTGTCGCACGTGACGGGGTTCGACGCGCGGCAAATGACGCACGCCATTCGGGTGGACCGGCTGGACGGAGTTTATTTGGCGGCGGAGTTGCCAAAGGGGTGGGACGGTCATTTCGACTTGGAGCGGGGTAGTCCGGCGGCGGACGACTTTATCGCCGGGCTGGAGCAGGCGTGGCACGTGTCAGGTTCACTGCAAGGAAGCACGCTTTATCAGTATATTACCGAGACCGACGGGTCCGTCAGCACGTATCAGTTCGAGGGTGCGGTGTTCAAGATGACGAGCTCCGGGCAGTGGCGGGGGGATTCGGCGGTGAAGCAGCGGCTCGAGTTCTTTGCGAGCCGGCGGAAGCGAATTTAGCGGTTTGGTGGAGTTTTCGTCATGTCCTTAACGATTGATGCACCTTCTGCACGCATTATTCAGGAAGCGGGGCAGACGGGCACCGTGACTGACACGGAAGGACGGGTGCTGGCGGTGCGGCGGCCTGGGGCATTGGATCGGCTGCGGCTGTTTAAGGCGGTGGGGCCGGCGCTTGCCGAGAATGAGCGGTATTTGGGTTATGCGATGCTGGCGATGTGCGTGAGTTCGATTGACGGGGTGCCGGTGTTGCAGCCGGTGAATGAGGGTCAGTTGGAGGGTCTGGTGGGCCGTTTGGGTGATGCTGGTTTGGTCGCGGTTGGCCGGGCGTTGGCGGGGATTACAGGTTCGGGGGAGGTGGCGGAGGCTAGCGCGGGAAACTAGCGGACGCGGCGGCGCTGCGGGCGCTGTCGCGTCAGGGGGAGCTGGTGGATTGTCTGTATTTGGTGCGGAACGGGGTGCCGTTCGATGTGGCGTTCAGCCTGGCGACGGGGGAGCGAATGGCCTGGGTCATTGCGCTTTGTGAGATGGATGGCCGTCGCTGGGATTGGTCCGCCATGGGGTGGGCGGCGTGATGCCGGGCTTTCTGAGGGAGGGATTGCGGGATGGAGCTGCATGAGGTCGGTTTGACGCTGCTGCATCCCGGCGGGGGTCATCTGGGCGGGGATGAGGTCGCGCGATGGGCAAGACGCGGTTTGGACGCGGTGATGGCTGAGGCGCTGGCGCGGGTGGATGACGGGGTGCCGGCGGGGGGTGGAGAGCCGGCTGAGCTGAGTCCGCTGATGCGCCGTGGCGGAGCGGGGCGCGGTGTCGTGCCGCAGGCTGGCGGGTCCTCGGGCCGGGGCCTGGCGATGCGCGCGGCGGGTGCCGATCCCCTGACAGAAAGTCGGCCAGCCGATCCGTCATCCGATCCGATGGTTCCGAGGGCTTGGGCAGCATGGCTGTCCCGGGTCGAACGCGGGATCGGGAGCGTTGGGACGGGTGTTGCCGCGATTGCGGTGCCGGAGTTGGGTGCGAGGGACTTAGGTGCGCCAGATTTAGGTGCCGAGGGTGGTGCGGCCACGCCAGCGGGTCTTGTGAGTCCATGGGCTGGATGGCTGCGTTCAGGACTTTTGCCGGCCGGGCCTGCGGCCGCTGGTGGTGTCCGGGGCCGATTGCCGGGGCAGGTTGCGGTAGGCGCGATGCCGATTACCGCGGCGGCCTTGGGGTTGGAGGAAGCTGCGCGGGGTGTGGCCGTGGGTTCGGGGGCGGGTGCCTTCGAGAGCCTTGGTGCGGAGACGACCATGTGGGCAAGTCTGGTGGCTGGGGCCGGACGGGCCGGGATCGAGGCGGTGATGGCGCAGAGTTCTCGATCGTCACCGGCCGGCCGGTTGGAAGGTAGTGGGTTGGAATTTGGCCGTGGGTTGGGAATCTCAGACCTGGCTGCGGCAGTATTCGGCGGGGTGGGTGCGACGCCGGAAGGTGCCGTGTCGAGCGGGGCGGCGCTGGGAGGTGCGGCGCGCGATCCAGTACGGCCTGTGCCGGGCGCGCGAGGCGTTTCTATTTTCGGTTCCCCTGTTGGTTCGGCGATGCCCGGCTTGGGGACGGA
>JAYVOF010000257.1:0-7421 GCA_043758105.1 Rhodospirillales bacterium
TGCAAGCGCAAGCCCGCGTGAGCAACCGGAGTGTGACCAATTTGGCCGAGACGATGCTGTTGCCCGAGAAGGCGCGGTTCGAGGAAACCCAGCGTGAGCTCTCTGTGCAAATAGCCCCCGAGCTTCTGCAAGAGCCCGTCCATCATGTGATCCGCGATCCCCAAGAGAGCGACGAAGAATATGCGGCTGGGGTCGCTGTGTTCGAGGCGGTGCTCGCTATCGCGCGACGAGGGTAAATCGGCGCGTTTACCGGCGGATTATTCGTCTCAGTTAGGTAGATGATTTTATTCGATCTGACAGAGGCGCCCCCATGGCCGTAATCACTCCTCCCATTCGTCTGGGCGATTTTGTTTGGTGCGCGTTCCCGGAACGGGAAGCTCCCTTACGGGGAGGCCCGTTGCATGTCGGCTATTTGCTGAGGGTTAACGCCTCCGGCTCCGGCTTTCCAGGTCTGCTCGCTTACCACCACCACCACCACGGCGTGGCGTGGTCGCTTGCCAATCGGCGTCCTTGTGTTCGACGCGGCCGAAGCGGCCCAGCTGCGGCAGCGGGCGTTCGTCATGGATTTGCGGCGTGTCGCCTATGTGCCGGTCGTGACCACCTGATTTCCCCAGCTCCACGACAGCGATGCTGGCGTGCTGGCGTGCTGGCGCGCGCGCCGAAGGCGATGCGGGAGCGGATCAACGCGGTCATGATCGAACTTTTTGTAAGGCGCCCCGAATTGGTCACCCGGCTTGGGCCGCTGTGGTAGATGGCGCATCCGCGGCAGTGTCATCCCGCCCGGCCTAGGGTATAGACCGCCGACGATGGTCCTCCCTCTCATTGTGAACCGCATCTTCTTGAACGTGCTGCTGGACGGGGCCCTGGCCGCGGTGGCGACGCCCATGGCGCGGTATGTCGCCGACCCGGCGGGCGGGTGGCTGCATCCGCTGTGGTTCGTGGGCGGCGGCGCGGTGACGCTGTTATTCGCCGGGCTGTGGTTCCGGATGCCGCAGCAATATTGGCGGTTTGCCGGGATCGAGGAGTTGCTGGGCCTCGTCGGCAGTTCGGTCGCGAGCGCCGTGCTGTTCGCGCTGTTGCTGACCGGCGCCGGCTTCCCGCTGCCGACGCCCACATTCCCCATCGTACACGCGCTCGTGCTGATCATGGTGCTAGGGACGCCCCGCGTGATCTACCGGATGCGGCTGGCGCAGCGGGGCACACGGCGCGCCACGGATGCGCAGCCGGTGCTGCTGGTGGGCGCGGGCGATGGCGCCGACCTATTTCTGCGCGCGCTGAATTGGGGCCAGGGACGGGGTTTGCGCGTGGTGGGCCTGCTGTCGCTCCGCACCGGGCAGGAGGCGCGGCGCATCCATGGCCATACCATCCTGGGTGCGGTGACGGACGCGCCCGCCGTGCTGGCCCGGCTGCGCGCGGAGGGGCAGGCGCCCGCCATGATCGTCGTGACCCAGCCGGATTTCGGCGGCCCCGGCCTGACGCGCCTGCTCTCCGCCGCCGACGACGCTGGCGTGCCGGTCCGCCGGGTGCCACGGCCGACGGCGCTGCAGGATCCGGACCACGGTGCCACGCTCGAGCTGGCACCGGTGGTGATCGAGGATTTGCTGAACCGGCCGCAGGTGCCGCTCGACCGGGACGGCATGGCGCGGCTGGTGGCCGGCCGGCGCGTGCTGGTGACCGGCGCGGGCGGCACCATCGGCTCCGAGCTCGCCCGGCAATTGGCCGCACTTGGCCCGGCGGAACTCGTGCTGCTGGATAATGGCGAGTATGCGCTGTGGCAGATCGACCTTGAATTGCAGGAAGCGCACCCGGACGTGCCGCGCCGGGCGGCGATCGCGGATGTGCGGGACCGCGCGCGGATTGGCGCGCTGTTTCAGGAGCTGCGTCCGGAGCTGGTGTTTCACGCCGCCGGGCTGAAGCACGTGCCGATCGTCGAGGCCAATCCGCTGGAGGGCCTGCTCACCAACGCCGTCGGCACCCGGCACGTGGCCGATGCGGCGCGCGCGGTGGGGGCGGAGGCGATGGTGCTGATTTCCACTGACAAGGCGGTGAACCCCAGCTCCGTCATGGGCGCCTCCAAGCGGCTGGCGGAGCGGTATTGCCAAGCGCTGGACATCGCAGCGCGTGAAGCAGGCGGGATGCGCTGTGTTACCGTGCGGTTCGGCAACGTACTCGGCAGCACCGGCTCCGTCGTGCCGCTGTTCCGCCGTCAGTTGGAGCGGGGCGGGCCGCTCACGGTCACGCATCCCGACATGGAGCGGTATTTCATGACCGTGCGGGAGGCCGTGGGCCTCGTGTTGCAAGCCAGCGTCCTGGGCGTGCAGGACGCGGCGCTGCCAGCCGGGCTGCCAACTGGGTTGGCGGGCGGGATCTTCGTGCTGGATATGGGGGAGCCCGTGCGCATCGCCGACCTCGCCCGGCACATGATCCGCCTCGCCGGCCAGCGCGTGCTGGAGAACGATGCGGAGGGTCCGGGCATCGCCATCCGCTACACCGGGCTGCGTCCGGGCGAGAAATTGTATGAGGAGCTGTTCCACGGTGAGGAGCCGCCCGCGCCGACCGGCTACCCCGGCCTGTTGATGGCGGCCCCGCGTGAGGCGGACCCGGCGCTGGTGGGCCGGGCGATCGATGAGATCGAGGCCGCGTGCCTGCGCGGTCAAACCCCGGCGGCGCTGGCGATGCTGGGCCGCATGATCCCCGAATTCGATCATCAACTGGCGGGTCAGCCCGTGGTCCAGCCCGTGGCCATCCCAGGAGAGTGACGTGATTCCGTTCCTAGATCTGAAGGCGCAACAGGCCCGCCTCATGCCCATCTTGCGCCCCCGGCTGGAGGCAGTATTGGCGCATTGCCAGTTCGTGCTGGGGCCGGAGGTGGCGGAGCTGGAGGCCCGGCTCGCAGCGTATTGCGGGGCGCAACACTGCGTGGGCGTGAGCTCCGGCACCGATGCGCTGCAGATCGCGATGATGGCGGAGGGGATCGGCGCCGGGGACGCGGTGTTCCTGCCGGCGTTCACCTATACCGCGACGGCCGAAGTGCCGCTGTTGCTCGGGGCCACGCCCGTGTTCGTGGACGTGGACCCGCGCACCTTCCAGATCGACCCGGCGCACCTCCAGGCCCGCATCCGCCACGTCCGCGCCTCCGGACGGCTACGGCCGCGGGCGATCGTCGGCGTGGACTTGTTCGGTCAACCGGCAAACTGGCCGGAGCTGCAACGGATTGCGGACAAGGAGGGCCTGTTCCTGCTGGATGATCTGGCCCAGTCGTTCGGCGCGTCATTGCACGGCGTGAAGCTGGGCACGCAGGCGACGGCGACGGCCACGAGCTTTTTCCCGAGCAAGCCCCTGGGGGCCTATGGCGACGGCGGCGCGCTGTTCACGGACGACCCGGACCGGGCGGCGCTGTATCGCAGCCTCCGCAGCCACGGCGAGGGCGCGGCCCGATATGACGTGCTGCGCACCGGCGTGAACGGCCGCCTGGACACCCTGCAGGCCGCGATCTTGCTGGCGAAACTCGATGTGTTCGACGCGGAGCTGGCGACGCGGGAGCGGATCGCGCAGGTCTATGACCGGCGCCTCGGCAATGTGGTGACCATTCCCGCCCGGGTGCCGGACAGCACGAGCGCCTGGGCCATCTATGCCGTGCTCCTGCCGGACAGCGCCACCCGGGACCGCGTGCAGGCGAGCCTGAAAGCGTCCGGCGTGCCGAGTGCGATCTATTACCCCCGCCCGCTGCATCATCAGCCGGCCTATGCCGGCGCGCATGACGGCAGCGCGCTCCCGGTGTCGGAGGATTTGGCCACCCGCATCATGGCGCTGCCGATCCACCCGGATTTGTCGGATGCGGATGTGGAACAGGTGTGTGAGGCGATGATGGCAGCATTGCCGGCGGGGCCCGGGTCTGCGATCTAAGGCCGCACGCCCATTCGGCCCCGAAATTATTCCGGAGAACCATATGTTTGGCTCAATCGCAGGTGCCCCGCGCCGGTTCCGCATCGCTCTGATCATCCCGCTCCTCAGCCTGTTGCTGACCGGGTGCGGCTACAACAATATCCCGACGGAGGAGGAGCAGGCGAAGGCCAAATGGTCCGAAGTGCTGAACCAATATCAACGCCGCTCGGACCTCATCCCGAACCTGGTCGAGACGGTGAAGGGCTACGCCAAGCAAGAGAGCAGCGTGCTGGAAGCGGTGACGGCGGCGCGGGCCGCGGCCACGTCCGTGAAGGTGGACGCCAGCACCATCACGGACCCCGAGACCTTCAAGAAGTTCCAGGACGCCCAGGCGCAGCTCTCCGGCTCGCTCGGCCGCTTGCTGGCGGTGTCCGAGGCCTATCCGGACCTCAAATCCAACCAAAACTACCTCGCCCTGCAATCTCAGCTAGAGGGCACGGAGAACCGCATCGCCGTGGCCCGGCGTGACTATATCGAGGCCGTGCGCGTGTATAATACTGAGCTGAAGACGTTCCCCGGCTCCCTCTATGCGCGGATATTTTACTCCCGCAACAAGCCCATGGAGGAGTTCTCGGTCGCCGACAGCGTAAAGACGGTCCCCACAGTCAAGTTCTGAAGGCGTGCCCGGTGATCCGTCGCGCGGCGCTCGTGTTGCTGGCCTGGCTCTGCGTGGCGGGCGTCGCCTGGGCGCAGGCACCGGCGTCTGGGACATTGACGTTCCCCGCGCTCACGGGACGCGTAGTGGATGAGGGCGGGTTGCTGTCGCCCGCTGACCGCGCGGCACTGACCGTCGATTTGGCCGCTCTCGAGGCGAAGACGACGGACCAGCTGGTGGTGGTCACGCTCAAATCGCTGCAGGGCACGACGATCGAGGATTATGGCTACCAGCTCGGCCGCCAGTGGAAGATCGGCCAGAAGGACAAAGATTCCGGCGTCTTGCTGATTGTGGCGGCCGCGGAGCGTAAGGTCAGGATCGAGGTCGGCTATGGGCTGGAGGGCACGCTCACCGACGCCGCGACCCGGATCATTATCGAGAACGACATCCTGCCGGCCTTCAAGACCGGGGAGTACGCGCAGGGCATCCGCAATGGCACCGGCCAGATCGCGCGCTTACTGGGAGCGGACGCCGCCGCCGTTCCGGCCCAGCAGGCACCAATCCCCGATACGCCGGTTTTGCCCCTGATCCTCATCGGCGTGTTCGCGGTCGGAATGCTGCTCTTTTGTGGCGTGACCGGCGGTGCGGTCTGCCAGGTGATCATGCAGATGCTGTTCTTGGCCGCCCTATCCGGGCGGGGCGGGTCCTCGGGCGAGCGGTCGTCCTCGTTCTCGGGCGGCGGCGGATCGTTCGGTGGCGGCGGAAGCTCGGGAAGTTGGTGAGGGATCGATGATCAGCGACACCGATAAACTTCGGGTGACTGCGGCGATCCATGCCGTCGAGGCACTGACGGCGGGGGAGATCTATTGCGTCATTGCCCGGCGCTCCAGCGAGTATCGCCTGGTTCCGGTGGCCTGGGCGGCGGCGCTCGCGCTATTCGTGCCGCTGCCGTTCCTGTATCTGACGGCCTGGTCCGCTCCGGTCGTTTACCTGTTGCAGATCATTGCCTTCCTGTTGAGCGTTGTCGTGCTGTCGCAGCCGGCGATCCGGTTCAGGATCGTGCCACGTCGGGCGCGGCATGACCGCGCGCATGCGGAGGCGCTGCGCCAGTTTCACGTGCAGGGGATCGACAAGACCGAGCACCGCACGGGCGTGCTGATCTTCGCCTCGGCGGCCGAACGGTATGTGGAGGTGGTTGCCGATTCGGGGATCAACGACAAGGTATCGTCGGCCGTGTGGGATGACGCGGTGCAGGCGTTGGTGTCGGCGGTGAAGGATGGGCGTCCCGGGGACGGCTTCGTAGCCGCGATCGAACGATGCGGCGCCGTCCTCGCCGAACACTTTCCGCCGGGCGCGCTGAAGCGTGATGAACTGCCGGACCGGTTGCTGGTGATTTGAGGTCTCTGACCATCCTCGGCCCGACCCTTTCTGCTCAAACGGTAGCAAGATCGTAGGGCAGAAAAGCGCTTCCGCCATCCGCCATGCCACGTGCGCGCGCTGGATGGCGGATGGCGCAATCGCTTTTTCGCCCTACAGACGAAATGAAAATAAGGGTCGATGCCAATGCCGGGTGCCACGGCCCTGTTCGTCGGCGTGCTCTACCGGGCGTTCGGCCTGCTGCTCAGCCCGGTGGTCGCGGCGCTGGCGATGTCGCTCAGCTCCGTGTCGGTCATCGGCAACGCGTTGCGATTGCGGGCGCCGCATTTGTAGTCTCCGCGGGCTAGCGGATGGCGTGCCGGTCAGGGTAGGAAGCGGTGCCAAGCCGTTCTGGCTGCACGTAGAGGATGCCCGAATGGTTAGCGCAATTTCCCGCCAGCACACCCCGGCACTGACCCGGGTTGGTCTGTGGATCGTGGTGACGGGCGTGATCATGCTGGCCGCCGCCGATCCGGCCCTGGCGCAGAATCCGAACGCACCGGTGGGTCAGCAAGAGCGCGAGGGGGCGACCAACGCCGAGGGCACTCCGGTCCACGTCACCGTGGATAAAAGCCAGTTTACGCTGTTCCACCCGACCCCCGACGATCAGATGCGCCCGTTCAGCACGGACCGGCCCGGTAAGACCCACAGCTCGCTTACCGTGGATGCCGGGCACTTCCAGTTCGAGAGCGATTTCTGGAATTATACCTGGGACCACTACACGCGGGACCACTCGACGGCGCGGGCGTATAGCGTGGTGAACCCCAATCTCAAGCTCGGTTTGACGAATTGGGCTGAGCTGGACGTGCAAATCCCCACGTACAACAGCCTGGCCATCCGCAGCCGCGTCGGTAACGGGAGCATCCGCGCCCAGGGTTTCGGGGATTTTCTGATCGGTGGCAAGATCAGCTTGTTCGGCAACGATGGTGGCGATCAGGCTTTGGCGCTGTTTCCCGTCATGAAGCTGCCCACAGCCGGTCGTGACTTGGGCAACAACATGGTCGAATATTCACTTAGCATTCCTTATACCGTCGCATTGCCATCGAAGTTTTCTTTGACTTTGGAGCCAGTCGTGGGGCTGCTGAGGAATTTGGTCAAACAAGGCTATCACGCCGATTATCAGTTTTTGGCGAACCTGAACCGCCCCATTATTGGCGAGACGGTCACGGCGTCCCTGGAGATCGCCGCCGAATATACGACGGACCATAACATCCGCCCGCGCTATACGATCGATCCCTCGCTGCAATGGCTGGTCACCCCCGCCTTCCAGCTCGACGCCGGCGCTTATTTCGGCCTGAACAAGGACGCACCCGACTTCAATCCCTATGTCGGGATCTCGTTTAGATATTGAGGCTTGTCATTGCGAGCCCCGCTTGGGCGTGGCAATTTAAGCGCGACAGGTGCGCTCGCGGCTCCTGGATTGCTTCGCCAAGCGGCTAAGAAGAAGATGCCCAGCACCGCATCA